>JBKDUK010000413.1:0-17242 GCA_046339535.1 Planctomycetaceae bacterium
AAACTGAGCACTCACCTCGGGAATGGCTGCCACCTGCAACTCCCCCGCCACCCCAATTACGTGTGGGACCAACTGGGAGACCCCCGGTTGTTCGCCAGTGTGATTACGGATGGGCACCACATCCCTCCGGCGGTGGTCCGATCCATCGTAGCGGCCAAGGGTTGGCACTCGACAATCATCACCTGCGACGCCTCTGGTTGGGCAGGCTGTGCCCCCGGTCAATACACCCATTCCGCAGGACGGGTCGAGGTGCTGGCGTCGGGCAAGATTGTGGTGGCCGGTCAGGAGCAGATCCTCGCCGGTTCCAGCGCCACCACCGAAGTTTGTGTCGCCCGCGCCGTGAACATGGGAGCCTGCACACTCACTCAGGCGATCGACATGGCCTGCCGCAATCCCTCGCGCCTGCTCGGTTTCCCCGAGTATCGCCTGATGTCGGGCGACCTTGCCAACCTCATGGTGTACCGGTGGGGAATGTCCGGGGATTCAACACCGTCACAGGGGTTGAACGTGGTCGCCACCCTGCTGCACGGTCAACTTGCCTTTGGCGAATTGCCCGGCGAGCCGACACACTGACCCAATCACCCCGGCCGATGAGTGGACCGGATGGAACCGGAAACTGACATGATTTGGAGCCCTACTGGGCGGCGGAGCGGGTTCCGAGCCGTCGATCACCAATGATGTTCTGGCCGAACGGCATGGGACGTGCCGCAACAAGGAACCCTTCACCATGGGCGGCCTCGGACAATTGCCGATAGACTCCGAAACTGTCCGGGTAGGTCCAGAATGTGAGTGCCGCACCGCTCGACGCCGTCCGCAGGGCCATGGCGAACCGGGAACCCCGACGCAGTGCTTCTGCGACGGTCTCCCCCTGCAACGTGGGGTCGGGAATGACCACACAGCGTGACAATTCGAGCGAGTACCCCTCACGCAGGCCGTGCATCCGCTCTTCCTGCGGCGACATGCGGCGCACATCGATCACGAATTCGAGAGAATATCCATCGATGGGCCCAACGGTCCCCTTGTAGCCCCCCCGGGTCGCCGCGAGCTCGCGACGCCTCTCCACCTGCTGCTTGACCCGCTCCAACAGCTCCTGGAGCGGAACCACGCTGACCCGTCCTCCGGCAAGACGGAAGTGCAGTTCCTCCCCCGTCACCTCCTGGCTGACCGGGGCCAGACGGTGTCGAATCGTGTTGACATTCGGCGCATCCTGTTCGACGGTCTCGAATTCCGCAAGCACCGCGGTCAGCTTGCGCCGCTGGCCCGCCACCTCATCCTGGATTTTCCGGAATTGCCGCCGTTCGGCGGCAATCCGGGTCGCCCGGGTACCCATGTCCTCGCTTTTGCGCGACAAGTCCGCGCCAAGTTGCCCTTCCGAGTTCGCCAGCCCTTCCAGCCGTTGATCCACTTCCGACTGTTGTCGCAACAGTTCGTCACGTTCGCCAGCCAGGGTCCGAACGGCCGCCTGGACCTCGTCCGGAACCTCGTCCGAAACCGGAAACGGATCCTGAGTGTCAGCGGTCAACTCGTCTGCGGACGCCGGAGATTCTTCTGCGAGCTCCGCCGCTGCGACCGCTGGCGGCTGGCTTGCTTGTGCCGATTCGGGGATTTCGGGCGCGGTGGAGGGCGGAATCGGAGTCCGACTCAACTGCATGCCCGCCATGACGATCAGGATGATCAGAATGCCGACGACATTCGACAACACGTCCAGAAACGAATCCGATCCAAAGCCGGGATCTGCGGCCTGTGTCTGTCGACGCATCAGGGAGTCCTCCGGGCAGCCGGGCGGGAATTGGATTCGACAAAGTCGATGCTCGATTTGACTTTTTGGCGTTCAAAGGCACCCCGGAGACGCTCGTAAACCGGATTCCCCTCGCGCGTCACTTCAAACCGGACGGCAGGATTCCAATAGAAACGGGCGGGTGGAGGCCCCCACGATTCCGTCTCGTCCCGCATTGCGGCCGTCACCTGCGCGATCAATTGATCCGCCTTCTGGTTTTTCTTCACAGGAATCTCGATCGGATTCTCTTCGCCAACCCACACCCGGTCCTGCTCCACCCGAATGAGGATCTTGCGCTGCAGAGCGATGAGATTGCGGGGGGCTCCCCCACCGCCGCGTGCCCCACGGGGCGGCATCAGGTTCATCTCGCCTGCCGCACCGGCCGATTCCGACCCCTCGCCCGGCTTCCGAATGGGGGACCGTTCGTTGGTGCGCGGCCCGCGCAGTGCCTGACTCCCCGATTCCTGCGGCAGATCCCGTGAGTTCCGCTGCGCAGCGGTTGCCCCGGGGTTTGGCCCCGGCTGCGGAGTTGGATTCACCAGTCCTGGAGATTGCGAGCCCCGGGCGGGCCGATCTCCTGGCACTCCCAGGGGAGCATTGCCAGACGGATCCGGTCCCTCGCCCGGAGCCGTCCCCGGGGCATCGCCGGAAATCTGTCCCGCACGATTCGGGAGGCTCCCCCCCGCCCCGCTCGGTGCCGCAGACCCGGGCAATGAGCCTCCAAAGTCCGGAGATCCTGCAGGAGCAGTCGCCCCATCGAGAGGACCACCTCTGCCGGCAGATGTCTGGCTGGGAAGACGTCGCGGAGGAACTGCATCTTCAGTCGGCTCCTGCAAATCCGCCGCCCGGGGGGCATTCTGGTCGTCGTCCAACTCGGCGGGTCTTCCCCCCAGACTTGCCGGCCGCGCCCTGGCCAACGGATCGCGGATTGTTCGCGGCCGCGCCGCACCAGATGGCGTTGCGGGGGTTCCCGCGTGTGCTGAACCGTCCTCAGACAGAGGATTTGGACGGGATGGCGCGGGACCATTTCCCGATGAATCCTGGCCCGGCTCCTTCCTCTCTGGAGTGGACGCACCACCACGACTTTCCAGCCCCGCCCCCTCAGCCACAGCTCCAGTCAAATGACCAGGAATCCCCTCTTCGAACCCCTCCCGGAGGTTGTCGCTTCGCGAGGGCTGCGCACGCTCGGCGGGCAGGTCGCTCGCCAACGCGATCGCTTCCTTTAACAGGGTGACAGCCTGGGGATCCGGAGGGAGTTTCTGGAGAATGATCTCGTCTTCCACCAGTTCGTATCCAAAGCTGCTTTCCAGACGAGACAGCAGCTGCCGCGCGGCATCGTAGGCGAAGACCCCGCCAGGACGCACAATCAACAACAGATAGGGGCGAGGATGATGGGCCGGATCGCGGACATTTCTGAGTGTCCAGTACCGAAGCAGAGCCTTGGCTCCAAACGCCAACGCGTTGGAGTGGGGAGTGGCGCCACGCAGCTCGTTGGGACCAACAAACACATCCTCCGGCAGAAACCGGTATCCCTTGTCGGTGCACTCGATGTAGATGGGGCGCCGCGTGGTTCCGGAGCGTCCATCGTACGGTAGAATTGCATGGGCATTGCTCGCCGCCGAATGCTGTTGCCGGAGCTCTTCCAGCTTGCGTTCCGTAAGAGCAATCTCCCGGGTCACACGTTCCAGTTCCTGTTCCGCCTGCTTCTGGCGTTCCTGGAGCATCTCGGTCGTGGCCTGCTCTGTGACCGCCTGATCCGCCTGTGACTTCAGGCGGGTGGTCAACTCATCGAGGCGGGCCTGACGCTGCGACAACTGGGACTGTTTCGCCTGCAGGGCAGCCCGCACTTCATCCCGTTCCGAGACCGATTGGCGAATCAGAGCCTGCCACCGGGACTGACGTTCCTGCTCCTGCCGGGCCCGGAAGGCGGCGACGGTTTCCTCATCGAAGCCTCCGGGGCCGGGGGGCGGCGGGGGCCGCGTTGCATCCCGTTCTGCCTGCTGCCCGACGACGGGGGCGGGAATGGCTGCCAGCACCGGCCGGCTGAGACGTTGACGCATCGTCGATGTCAGTCCCAGCAGAAGCAGTACGAGGGCTCCCATCATGCAGATCAGAACTGCAAGAAACGGGAACAGCGAGATCGTCTGACTTGAGGAACCGGTGTTGCGCCGCATGATCTGGATCGGTTTCGGTGCTGGAGTCCGGACTTCTCTCAGGCGGCAACCGACAGACCGCGACTGCGGGCCGTCAGCAGGTGGATGGCGGCGTTCAGCGACTGAATCGTCTGCTCAAAGGCATCCAGCGCCCGCACCGTCTGCAGGTTGTGGGTCAGCGTGGCCTGCAGCGTCTCCAGTTCTCCTGTCTGGGAGGCAATGGAACGCAGGATTTCCGCATGCGACCGCAACTCGGCCAATTGCCCCTGGAGAGCCTCGGACGATTGGCGCAGATCGGCGTGCCAGCCGGCGAACGACTCGTTGAGAAGCTTCGACGATTCGGTGAGAAACCGCCGTTGATCTCCCTGGATCGTCTCGAGGTGCGATTCGAGCTTGCGCCAGGTGGTATCGACGGAGGAGCTGAACTGTGCCTGGGAGATCGAGGCGGAGTTTCTCAGAGCGGCAACCACCCCTGACAACTCGGCCGCCACCGACCGGAATCCCCCCAGGAACTCATCCCGCGACTGCTCCAATTGCTCCGCATGGCTGGCCAGGCTGGCCCGCATCCCCTCGTCGAGACTCTGGGCCAAACGGACGTGTTGCTTGTCGGTCAGATCGACCCAGCGGTTGCGCATGCCTTCCAGGGCCGACAACCACAGGTCGGTCTGCCAATTGACGAGCGATTCGGTCCGCTCCAGCAGGTGCGCGGCCGCCTGCTGTTCGGCATCCGCCAGCGGACTGACCGCAGCAGCGGAGGCGGGAAACAGCGGTGCCAGGCGGGTCATCCCCAGCTCTTCCACCGCCGACAGAATCTGCCCCTCAGACCGCTCCACCAGATAGGTCGCAAAGACCAGTCCCAGGGAGAGTGTCAGCGCGAGGGCCGTGGTGTCGAAGGCGATCCCGAGGCCCACCAGAGCCTGCTCGAAGGAGTCGGCCAGTTGATTGGGATCGAATTTCAGGCTCGACAGGGACATCGTGATCCCGATGACGGTTCCCAGGAATCCGAGGATGGGAATCGCCCAGGTGATGGTCCTGACGAGCGAATAACTGCCCGAGAGCCCCTCGACCGCCAGATCCGCCCGGTACCGCAGGTGGTCTTCCAGCCCCTCGGCCGAGCGGCGCTGCAGCAGGTGGTCGCACACATCGAGAATGCGCCCCCCCCACCGGGTCCCCAACAGTTTCGGATGCGAAGTGAGCACCGTGTCGGACACCTGCTGGGCCCGCTCGGCGACGGTGACCGCCGTCTCCCCGAAATTCATCGCTGTCAGGGAGATCGACGCGAGGGCCTGGCGGTCGCGGCTCAGAGTCACCAGCTTTCTCAACAGGATCGCCACTGCCAAAAAGGCACAGCCCATTTCGGCCTTCAGCGTCCAGTGGTTGCGAAAGTAGCGATCAGAGAATTCGGCATACTGGGGGAACAGTGACAAGCACTGGTAAAACCCCAACGTCAGGGCAGCCCCCCACAACCAGGGAGACGAGAGTACTTCAGATCCCCAATCTCGTTTGCCTCCGACAGAAGACCTGGACTGACGCGGCATGGTGTGGGTCTCGGGCATGAGGGGCCTCGCGGAAATCGACAGAGAGTGGGGCAACTCAATTTCGTCCTTATCGACAAAACTCAATCTTCCAATGAGACTGATTTTCCGTTTTCGGTGAGCTGGAGGGAATTTGACGATTCCAACGCAAAATCAGTCGTCCGTCCGACACCAGCCCAAGGCTGCCATTGTGGCAGCCACTCAGTCTATCCGGGTGACCCTCCAAGAGGTTGACGGCTCGTCTGGGTTCGAGATTCCGGACCAAAAGATGGTCTCCCGATTTCTCTGTTCGCCCTGCCCCCAGGCAGCACTTTCCCCGGGAATTTGAGGATGACTTTCCGGGGTGCGGCGGTTCCTTGAAAAACGGACGGCGACAACTTCCCGCAGCTCCCAGGCAAGACGGAATCGCTCAAACAGAATTCCCGCGTGTTGGTGCTAGTCGTCTGTCGACCGGCGGCATAGACTTTGCTACATCAGAGTTCTTGGTGTGAGGCCGGCCAATTGAGACAGGCCTCGTGAGTCCCGGACGGAGGAATTCCCCTCGTGGAATTTGGTCTGTCCAATCGTGACAAGGGAGACAGCTAGATGTACGAACGTTTCACGGACCGCGCTCGCAAGGTGATGCAGCTGGCCAATCAGGAGGCGCAGCGGTTCAACCACGAGTACATCGGCACGGAGCACATTCTGTTGGGCCTGGTCAAAGAAGGCTCAGGGGTGGCTGCGAATGTCCTGAAGAACCTCGATGTCGACCTGAGAAAGATCCGCCTGGAAGTTGAGAAAATCGTCAAGTCGGGCCCCGACATGGTGACGATGGGTAAACTGCCCCAGACACCGCGGGCGAAAAAGGTGATCGAGTACTCGATGGAGGAGGCCCGCAACCTCAACCACAACTACGTCGGCACCGAGCACATCCTGCTGGGGCTGCTGCGTGAGCAGGAGGGTGTTGCCGCCCAGGTATTGATGAACCTCGGCCTGAAGCTCGAGGAAGTCCGTGAAGAGGTACTGAACCTGCTGGGGCACGGCATGGAGCCCTCGGAATCCGGGGAGCGTGCCGTCTCCGCCGGAGCCCAGGGTGCCCAGAAATCTGGCAAGAGCAAGACTCCCGCCCTCGACAGTTTCGGCCGTGACCTCACCGAACTGGCCCGCCAGGGGAAACTCGACCCGGTGATCGGCCGTCAGAATGAAATCGAGCGTGTGATCCAGATCCTGAGCCGGCGTCAGAAGAACAATCCGGTTCTGCTGGGTGAGGCAGGGGTTGGCAAGACCGCCATTGTGGAGGGCTTTGCCCAGATGGTGGTCGAAAACAACGTCCCCGAGCCTCTGCGGGACAAGCGGATTGTGGTGCTGGATCTGGCGATGATGGTGGCGGGAACCAAGTACCGCGGCCAGTTCGAAGAGCGGATCAAGGCCGTCATGAACGAAGTTCGACGTGCCAAGAACACCATTCTGTTCATCGACGAACTGCACACCTTGGTTGGTGCGGGGGGAGCTGAAGGGGCAATCGACGCCTCCAACGTGCTCAAGCCGGCCCTCAGCCGGGGAGAACTGCAGTGCATCGGCGCCACCACTCTCGATGAGTACCGCAAATACATCGAGAAGGATGGTGCTCTCGAACGCCGCTTCCAGACGGTGATGGTCGAGCCCCCCTCGCCGGAAGAAGCGGTGGAGATTCTGCGCGGACTCAAGGACCGGTACGAGTCGCATCACCGGGTTACCATCACTGACGATGGGTTGAAGGCCGCCGTGGAACTGTCCACCCGCTACATCACGGGGCGCTGCCTGCCCGACAAGGCGATCGACGTGATCGACGAGGCGGGAGCCCGCATCCGTCTGAAGACCATGGTTCGTCCTCCGGATCTGAAGGAGATCGAAGACGAGATTGAACGGCTGAATCAGCAGAAGGAAGAGGCTGTTGCCAGCCAGGATTTCGAGAAGGCTGCCGCCCTGCGGGACAAGGCTGACAAGAAGAAGAAAGAGAAGGAGGGACTGGCCCGTTCCTGGAAGGAGAAGTCCCAGGAGTCCGAGGGACTTGTTGATGGCGATGTGATCGCGGAAGTCGTCTCCAAGATGACGGGCATCCCGCTGACGCGTCTGTCGAAGGCGGACGCCGTCCGTCTGCTCGAGATGGAAGCCGAGCTGAAGCGGAAGGTGATCAGCCAGCATGAGGCGATTGGATCGATCGCGCGGGCGGTTCGGCGCAGCCGCAGCGGCCTCAAGAATCCCAAGCGTCCAACCGGTGTCTTTATCTTCGCCGGGCCCACGGGTGTCGGCAAGACGCTGCTGGCCAAGTCGCTCGCGCAGTTCATGTTTGGCGATTCGGATGCCCTCATCCAGATCGACATGAGCGAGTATATGGAGAAGCACAATGTCAGTCGCCTGATCGGTGCCCCTCCGGGGTACGTCGGATACGAAGAGGGTGGCCAGCTGACTGAGAAGATCCGTCGGCGTCCGTACGCGGTCGTCCTGCTGGATGAGATCGAGAAGGCCCACCCCGATGTCTTCAACATGCTGCTGCAGGTGATGGAAGAGGGTCACCTGACCGACAGCTTCGGACGCAAGGTGGACTTCAAAAACACGATCATCCTCATGACCACCAACGTGGGTGCCCACGCGGTGGCCTCCGGAGATGCCTTCGGGTTCGGCAAAAAGGACGAAGACACCAGCTACGACAAGATGAAGGAACGTCTCAAGCACGAGATCGCACGGGAATTCAAGCCGGAGTTCCTGAATCGTGTGGATGACATCATCGTCTTCCGCCACCTGACTCGTGAGAACCTGAAGAGCATCATCGACATCGAACTCTCCAAGGTTCGTGAACGCCTGACCGAGAAGGGTATCACCCTGACCCTCAGTGATGAGGCGAAGGAATTCCTGATCGAGAAGGGTTCGGACCTGGACTACGGGGCTCGTCCTCTCCGTCGGGCCATTGAGCAGTTCGTCGAAGATCCGCTCTCGGAAGAATTGCTGCGAGGCAATTTCGAAGGGAAGAACACGGTGACCGTCAACGCGGTGACCACTGGGGAACAGAAACACCTCAGCTTCGATGCCGGGTTTGACCCCAACCTGGGGACGACCGACGCCTCTGCGAATTCCGCGGATCTGGCCGCTGGCAAGTCCGCCGAGACCCGAGCGAACCTGGGGGCCGTCATCCATCTGGATGACGGCCCCTGTTTTTTTGTACACACCACCAAACAAGGCGTGATTTCAGTTCGCTGATTTTTTCATACACGGTTCGGGGGAGCCCTGAAATTCGCATGGTCTGCCCACCATGTTCCTGAATGGTCGGGTGGTTGGAGCAAATCCGTTGGACCAGCCCCCTTGCGAACTCCCTCATTCCCCGGCCGGCCGTGCTGAGAACTCCCGATGGTCTGGATGGGGGCCCCGGCGATCAGGCTGATATCTCGCTCGTAAAGCACTCCGGGCCAACACGGACAGGACGCCCCGCCATCTTCCTCCGCAGACTTTGAGCGCTGCGTGACCCTCCCCCCGAAACGTCACCGAGATCCTCAACCTCCTTCTCCAAGGAGTTTCCGGCCAGGCCCCCCTGTTTCGCGGGTTGGGGAATTCAGGAGCCGTGGAAAACCGGCACCAAATCGAGGAGAATCCGATTTCCCCTTTTCATCTGGAGTCTGATTCCGTGTTTCAGCAAGTCGCTGTTGTCGGCGCCACCGGGGCGGTCGGCAGGATCATGTTGCAACTTCTGGCGAACAGCCAACTGCCCGTTGGACGCTACCGATTCCTCTCGTCAGCCCGATCGGCAGGCAAGCCGCTGGAGTTTTGTGGTCGGACCTACCATCTGGAAGAGTTGACCGCCGATTCGTTCCAGGGATGCGACCTGGTCATCGCCAGCACTCCGGATGATGGTGCCGCGAAATATCTCCCCGCCGCGGTCGCCGCTGGGGCCACCGTGATCGACGAATCGGGATATTTCCGGATGAAACCGGAGATCCCCCTCGTGATTCCTGAGGTAAATCCTCAGGCGGCCCTGATTTCGAAAGGGATTATTTCCAGCCCCAATTGCTCCACAACCCAGATGGTCGTGGCGCTGAAGCCGCTGCATGATGCGGCGGGCCTGAAGCGGGTGATCGTCAGCAGCTATCAGGCCGTCAGCGGCGCTGGTTTGCAGGGCAGCGTCGACCTGGAGGAGGGAACGTCGGCTCTGCTGGGCCACAAACCGTACCAATACACCACCTTCATCCATCCGATTGCCTTCAACCTGATTCCCCAGATCGGCAGTTTCAAGGAAGAGGGATACACCAGCGAAGAGCTGAAGATGGTGTATGAAACCCGCAAGATCATGGGTCTTCCGAACCTGGCGGTCAACGCGACCTGTGTGCGGGTTCCCGTCGCGAATTGCCACAGTGAGTCGATTACGGTGGAGACCGAACGGCCGTTGTCTCCCGACGAAGCCCGGCGTTTGTTTGCCGCGTTCCCGGGAATCAAGGTGGTCGACGATCCTCAGACTTCGGCCTATCCCATGCCATCAACCTGCACGGGGCATGACGAGGTGTTTGTCGGACGGATTCGCCGCGATCTCTCCCATCCCAACGGGTTGTCGTTCTGGTGCGTGAGTGACAATCTCCGCAAGGGAGCGGCCACCAATGCCGTGCAGATTGCCCAACTGCTGGCGCGACATCGCTTCGGTTGGCAAGGCTGACCCGGCCCCTGCGCGTCTGCGACCCAACAAGGGCTGGCAGACGCACGTGATGCCTTCGCCCCTTCCTGAACCTGCTCTTCTTCTCCAGAAATCTGGCAACACGACGATGGATCATTTTCACTACCGGGACAATGACCTGTTTTGCGAAGAGGTTCGGGTGTCCGAACTGGCCGCCCAATACGGGACTCCCGTCTGGATTTATTCGAAGCGCACTCTGCTGCACCATCTGAATCAGATCCAGCAGGCGTTCAAGGAAGTGGATCCAGTGATCTGCTACTCGGTGAAGGCCAATTCGAATCTGGGCATCCTGAAAGTGATGAACGATGCCGGCTCGAGTTTTGACGTGGTCTCCGGAGGCGAACTGTTCCGCGTCAAACAGGCTGGTGCCGACACAAGCCGCGTGGTGTTTGCGGGAGTGGGCAAGACGGATGCCGAAATCCGGTATGCGTTGGAAAACAACGTGTTGATGTTCAATGTCGAGAGCGAGGCCGAGCTCGACGCCATCGCGTCCGTCGCGGAATCGATGCACAAAGTGGGCCCCGTTGCCCTGCGGCTGAACCCCGACATTGATGCCAATACGCACGCGAAGACCACCACCGGGAAGAAGGGGAACAAGTTCGGGATGGACATCGAGCGGGCCGAGCAGCTTGCCGAAAAGGTCCTTTCGGACAAGCGGTTGTCTCTGAAGGGAATTCACATGCACCTGGGTTCCCCGATCCTGACGACCGAGCCTTATGCGGCCGCGGTCGTCAAGGCGGCGGAGGTGGTGGCCCGGTTCCGGGCACGCGGCCACGATACGCGCTGGATCAATCTGGGGGGGGGATTTGGAATCAACTACCGCCAGCAAGAGGCCCTTCCAGCCAGCGCCTATGCGGCGGTCATCGTTCCCACCGTGCTTGCAGCCGGTTGCCGTCTGGCCCTGGAGCCGGGTCGTTTTATCGTGGGCAACTCGGGCATACTTGTCAGCCAGGTCATTTTCACCAAGCGCGAGGGGGGCAAGCTGTTTGTCATCCAGGATGCCGCGATGAATGACCTTGTTCGCCCGGCCATGTACGACGCCTTCCACCGGATCTGGCCGGTCACACCCAAGATCCCCGCTCCGCAGAACTATGAGGCCGAGATCGAGGGCTGCGAGCCAACCGATGTGGTGGGCCCGGTCTGTGAATCGGGAGATTACCTGGCGAAGGGCCGGTATCTCCCCCCGATGAGTCGGGGCGACCTCGTCTGCACGTTCAGCGCGGGGGCCTATGGCATGGCGATGAGCAGCAATTACAACTCGCGCCCCCGGGCGTGTGAAGTGTTGGTGGATGGCAGTTCGCACCGCCTGATCAGGCGCCGGGAATCGTATGAAGATCTCGTGGCACACGAGATCCTCTGAAGACCAACCTGACAACAGCGGAATCCTCCGAGATTTAAGTTTTTTCCCTTTCAACCTCCGGGACAGTGTGTGGATCGATACTTCGCCATCGTCGCTCGCGGCATTGAACAACTCACAGCACGCGAGCTCACGGCCATCGGTGCACAGGAAGTCAATCCGGTTGCAGGGGGGGTTCACTTCCAGGGCTCCCGGGAGGTTCTGTATCGGGCCCTGCTGACGGTTCGCACCGCGAGCCGAATCCTCAAACCGTTGCGGGAATTCGCCGCCACGAACCCCGACATCGTCTATTCCCAGGTCCGGCGGGTGGTGTGGGAGGCCTACCTGACTCCGCAGCGCACTCTGGCGGTCTCGGCAACCGCCGACAAGCCTCCACGCCGTGATGGCGGACGGAGTCCCCGCCCCCGGCCAGGTCAGCCCCCCGCCCGCGGGCGCGGCGGCGATCGCGGGCGGTTCTCCCCGGGAGGGCGGCCTGGTAGCGGTCCCGGTGACAACCCCGATCCGATGGGAGGGACCAAGTGGCTCTACAACACGATGTTTGCCGCCTTGAAGATCAAGGACGCCATCTGCGATCGCTTGAAGAGCGAACTGGGTGCCCGACCCGATGTCGACAAGGAACGTCCCGACCTGTTGGTCCAGGCACACTTTTCGAAGGGCCGTTGCACACTCAGCCTCGATGCGTCGGGAAGCAGTCTGCACGAACGGGGCTACCGCGAGCAGTCGGGAGGAGCGGCCCCGCTCAAGGAGACCCTGGCCGCCGCTATCCTCCAATTGACCGGCTGGAATGGTCTCGTGCCTCTGCTGGATCCCATGTGCGGATCAGGGACCCTGGTGATTGAGGCGGCCCAGATGGCCCTGCACATTCCGGCAGGAGGAGGCCGTCGGTCATTTGCTTGCGAAAAATGGCCTGATTTCGATGGACGGCTCTGGGCGCGGGAACTGACCGAACTGCGTTCGCGACAAATCCGGAAACTCCCCGCGCCGATCTTCGGCAGTGATGCCTCGACCTATCAGCTCGAAGCGGCCCGGGACAACGCATTTCGGGCCCACCTCGACGCCTGCGGCCTCGTCTTCAATGAAATCAATGTCGAGGAGGTGACTCCCCCGGTGAATGAACCGGGAGTGATCATCACCAATCCGCCCTATGGCAAACGGCTCGGCGATGTCACCCCGCTGATGCCGTTCTATTCCCGGTTGGGAGAACACTTCCGGCGAAATTTTTTCGGATGGCAACTGTTTGTGTTGTCCGGGGACGAACGGCTGTCCAAAAGCCTGGGAATGCTCCCTGAAGCGGAATACCCGCTGTGGAATTGCCCCATTCCCTGCAAGCTGCTGAAATTCGATCTCGCTGCGCCGATCCTGCTGCCGCCGGTGGTCATCGAACTCCCCCCCCCCGAGAGCGCGTCCCCCTCCCCCACCGGCGAGCACGTCAGCGGCACAGGGATCGCGGAAGACGCCTCCGAGACCTCCTCTCCTGAAGTCTTGACTCCCGAAGTCCTGGCTTCTGAAGTTCCAACCCCCGAAGTCCTGACTGCCGACGACTCGCCTGCCGACGACTCGATTTCCAAGATCTCCGTGGCCGTATCTTCGGATGAAAAACTCTCCACGCCAACGGTCCCGACTCCGCCGTCGATGACCGCCTGGAGTTCGCCCCATGTGTTCGACACCAACCACGTCCCTGGGGCCGACGAACTCCCTTTTATGGAGTCCGATCTGCCAGGCGGGTAAGCGCTGATTCGGCAGACCGCGATCGATGATTGGGGTTCCCACGCCACAAGCGTCGTGCCGGCGTCCGGCCAGGCTGCCTGTCCCCCACGCATCGGATTTTTCAGCTGGCTTTCCGACGTGACTGGAACCTTGCCTCGTGAGCTGCCGCCACCTGGCCATGGTCTGCCGAGCCAACGGCACCCCGACGCGGTTGACCGCTGACCGACGGAACCACACGGGCCTCAGGACAGTAATTCGAATCACTCAACAGGCAGTAGCCCATCGACTCGCCCGTCCGTCGGGAATCCCAGAACGCCCGCAGCAACTGGATCCACAGTCCGAGATCCGCCGACCAATCGGACTGCAGTTTTCCCTTCCAGGAGGTCAGCAGGGGCCGCATGGAGTTCAGTTCCTTCAGCCGGCCCACAAACCGGGAACCCCATCCGAGATCCCAGGCCCCGCCATCCACCAACCAGGCGAAGTCCAGGATCCATGATCGATCGCGGATCTCTGCCACGGGGGCGACGGGAACCGGCACTTTGCACGAGAGCAGATCCAGCTGCAGCCCCGCCCAGTCAATGCCCGACAAGACTCCCAGGGTCAATCCGGGGTTCGGGCGCGGATTCGCGTCAATCAGGTTCAACTCGCCCGACCCTTCACCTTCGATGAAATCGAAGCCGAGGAATCCGGTCCATCCCGTCGCCCGGGCAATCTTCGCCGTGATCTGCTCAATCTCGGGATGCATGATGGTCTGTCGATGGGCGGACGTACCTCCGCGGGCAGGGTAGGTTCGCAGGGGGCGATAGATGACTTCGCCCAGTTTTTTCCCCGCATAGCAGTACATCAGCGTATAGATGGGATGCCCGGTGACGACCTCCTGCACCAGGGGTCCGGGGACCCCCCACCGATTGGCCGCCAGACTCAGTTCCTTGTATCGCTCCACCACCTCCTGCGTCTGGGTGGCGTAAACAACACCCAGGGAGTTGTTTCCCAGCGGCAGCTTCAGAATCACCGGAAACCGGAGCCGGTCCAATCCTGTGGCGAGTTGCTGTGAGGATCGCGGCATCATCGAGGCGGGTGCCTTGACCCCGATCCGATCACACAACTCATAAAGCGACGGCTTGTGATGCAAAGACATCATGGTGGAATGGGGAGGCAGCAGCAGCCTCGACAACCGTTCGATTGACGGCCGATGCTCAGACAGCAGCAGCGCCTCTTCAAACGAGGGAACCACGAGGTCGTATTCCCGTCGCTGCAACTCATCGACCACCGCCCGGACATATGCCTCGGGCTCTTTGGCGACCGAAGGCGTGCGCAGCCGACGCGAGGTGAACCGCGACAGTTTCCCCGTGGAAATCAGGCTGCTGTCCGCCGCCGTGACTTCGGCCCCGTGCCTGGCGAACCCCTGGATCAAGACCCGTGAGAAGAAGAGACCGGTCCCTGTCACAAGAACTCGCATGACTGAACCCAAAAAGGGGTTTGGAGGCAACGCGGCAGACCCGCTGCGGAGAGCCACCCGCACAGCGGAATCATCGCGCAATCACCCTCTTCATCGAGCAACTGTTGGATCTCGCATCATCCCGTCGACGGGTATCCTGGTTGCAACCGGAGAAACCGCTCTGCTCCGAACTCAGGACCGATTCAATCGGTCCTGTCAAACTTTGTCGATTGACCCGACTTTACCGCCCGGCTTACCCCCTGATCCTGCGGAGCATCCCCTGTGCCAGAAATCCGGCTACAATGCCCGTCAGCACGAAGGTCGTGCACAACCTTTCCGGTTTTCCGCATCAACGGCCACTGGCCGATCTTTTCCGGGTCACACTGCATGTCGAACCGCAACTCCCGGCACGGTCTCTGGCTCTTCACACTGTACCTGCTGTTCTACGGAGCATTTGTTCTCGTCAGTGCCTTCTTTCCCGACCTGATGGAATCGACGCCGTTTGGCGGATTGAACCTGGCGATCACCTGGGGGTTTGCCCTCATTGTGTTCGCCATCGTGTTGTCGCTGCTGTATGGCGTCCTGTGCCGGGACACAACGAATCCGGAATCGAGCCAACCGAGTCGGAATCCATGATCTACACGCCCACCATCACCGCGCTGATCGTTTTTGTTGGTTTCGTCGCACTGACTCTGGGCATCAGTTTCTACCTCGGGGGCCGGGCCAAGTCCGCCCAGGGCTACTTCACGGCCCATGGACAGATTCCCTGGTTTGTGAATGGCATCGCCTTTGCCGGTGATTACCTGTCGGCCGCCTCCTTCCTGGGCATCTGCGGGATGATCGCATTCTATGGCTACGATGGATTCCTCTACTCCATCGGCTATCTCGCGGGCTGGATCGTCGCGCTGTTTGTCATTGCGGAACCAATGAAACGGCTGGGGAAATTCACTTTTGCCGATGCCCTCGACTCGCGATTCCAGTCGCGTGGAATCAAGCTGGCAGCGGGGATCAGCACCCTGGTGGTGAGCCTGTTCTATCTCATTCCGCAGATGGTTGGTGCCGGCGTTTTGGTGCAACCGCTGCTGGGGCTCCCCCATTGGGTCGGAGTGGTTTTGGTGGGGACGGTGGTGATCCTGATTGTCGTCACCGCCGGCATGGTCTCCACAACCTGGGTGCAATTCCTGAAAGGATCTCTGCTCGTCCTGTTCAGCTTCATCCTCGTCTGGCTGCTCTTGCAGCGGGGCCTGCGCACGAAGTCAGGCGGCGTCGATGGGCATGAATTCCTGACAGTCGGACCGGTACCGGCGAACGAACTGCTGTCGGCCATCCACAAAGTCACCGGACTGGAAAAGGCCGAGGTCCTGCCACCACAGGGAATCTGGAAGGACACTCCGTTCGTACGGGTCCAGCCCGATGGCGAACGTCCCGCACTGGTCTTTCACCAGACCACCGACAACTCAGGCCTGGTGACCCTGACCGAAGCCCAGACAGAGACGCGTCAAGCCGATGGGCAGATTCTGGTGAATGGGCTGCACCGCGGACGAGGTCCTGGCAAAGGAGAATTGCACCCCGTCGGATTTGTTCGCTCCCTGCCGGGTGACGCAACCGAGACAGGACCGCTCGGTCCCGTTGATTTTCTGCAAACTCTACAAAACAGCGAGGTTGTACTCTGGGAGAGTCGCCCGCTCCCCCCGGAGAATGGGGCCAAAACCACGGTCTACTTTCAGAAACCGACTCGCGGGGAAAAGGTTCTGCGTCCCGGGGAACACCCCATGTTCCGGGGGATCCGCTCGGCCAAACTGACGGACCGCGTCAACTTCGTGTCGCTGATGCTCGCCCTGTTCTGCGGGACGGCTTCCCTCCCCCACATTCTGATTCGCTACTACACCGTCAAAGATGAGTCGAGCGCGCGCAAGAGCACGATTGTAGGCATTGCCAGCATCGGCCTGTTCTACGTGCTGACGCTGTACCTTGGCCTGGGTGCCATGACCAGCGGAACCCTGGACGTCACGAACAGCAATATGGCGGCTCCCCTGCTGGCCAAGGGAATGAATGATCTGCTGTTCGCCGCGATCTCGGGGATCGCCTTCACCACCGTGCTGGGGACCGTCTCGGGACTGATTCTGGCTTCGGCGGGCGCGGTCACGCACGATCTGATCGGGCACGCCCTGCAGATCGAATTGAACGACACCCAGAAGGTCCGGATCGCACGGCTGGCGTCGGTGTTTGTCGGTGCGATCGCGATCGTGCTGGGCATCGTTTTTGAGAAGATGAATGTCAGCTATCTCGTGGGCTGGGCATTCAGTGTCGCGGCCTCAGCCAACCTGCCGGCGCTGGTTATGCTGCTGTTCTGGAGCGGCGTCACACGCTCTGGGGTGATCGCCTCGGTGGTCGCCGGGATGATCGCCTCTCTGGGCTGGATTCTCTGTTCCGCGGAAGCGTTCACACAGGTCTACGGCCTGCCAGCGGACAAAGCCCTGGTTCCGTTCAGTCAGCCAGGAATTGTCTCCATTCCGTTCAGCTTTCTGACTCTGGTGGTCGTGTCGCTGCTGACTGGCCGTTCCGTCGCGACGACGGCAGACCAAGCGACTCCAGGCACG
>JBKDUK010000414.1:0-5081 GCA_046339535.1 Planctomycetaceae bacterium
GTACATCACCCCCCGGGCCTGATAATCCTCCTTGCCGATCGCCCGCCGCCCCGAACCCTTCCCGGCCCGTTCCTTCTCGGCCAGGGTGAACCGGTGGTCGGCATACCGCAGAAAGATCAGCCCCAGCACGGGAACCGAATACTCCGACGACTTCAGCTTGCTGTTCGCCCGCAATTCATCGGCCGACGCCCACAGCCGCCGCTCGATCTCCGAATGAGTGTTCGCCATGCACTGCTTTCCCGGGGGGTAAGGTTGAACATCCGTAGTCTAACTGCGGGAAGAACGCAGGGTAAGGGTGCGGATGCTTGGGGGAAGCGGTCAGGGCTTGACCTTCGCCCCCACACTAATCAATGCGGGGGATTTCTTGCCGAACTCAGTCTTGGGGTCCCAGTGTTCGCAGAACAACCGGCCGTCGGCGATGGTCCAGCGTTCCAGTTTGCCGTCTTCGAAATCGACCAGCAGTTCCCGAGGCTGCCCCTTGAGTTTGGCGACCCGTTTTTCGGCAGGAAACGAGACGTTCCCCTTGGCATCGACGACATAGACCCGAATCGCTCCACTGGGAAACACCACATGCCAAGTTCCCGCCAACCGGGCGATTGCCTGCCGCAACGATGTGGGGGGGGCCTCCGCAAACACACTCGGCCCCTCCGTCCGAAAACGCTGGATCTCATCGCGCACAGCGACCGCCACCTCCAGCCGCCCCGCCTTGGTTTCTGTCTCCAAGACCGCTTCGAGGTCCCGCAGATGTTCGGCAAAGAGTTGTTCCGCCTCCTCGCTGTATTTCTGCTGGGCCTTTTCGAGTGCCGCCAGGTATTTCGCCTTGGCCTTCTCGGCAGCAGCCGAGATTTGGGGGAAAGCCCCGAACGCCAAGGAAAGCGAGAACGCCCCGACCGTTGCCCCAACCACCAGCATCAGGTGACTGATTCGCATGATGCTCATGCCAGTTCCTCTCGAAAAATGGTGCGTTCCGTGGCTGGACCGATCCGTTCCGGCAAAACTCCGTGGACTTCCGGGGGCCAGCACCGTCCGGCAGGGTAGCGACCCGTGATGTTGGGGGGCAACTTACCATAGTGCGGGCCAATTCAAATGGGGGAAACAGATGGGTTCCAGAATTCGCAACGCCGAACTCCATCGGGTAGGGACGAGGGGACGGTGAAGGGGACAGGTACATATTCCCATAACCCTAGGGATACGACCGTTGTTTGCGTGGTGTGCGTCGAGGAGAGAATTGCCAACTCAAATCACCCGGGGCGACGCGAAGCCATCGGCCGGACCCGGGCTTGGTGAGGTGACTCACGGACACGGAGGCACACGACGGTCGGTGGGGCGGGCGGTGAGAGTTGTCCAAGCTGCTCCGGTTGAGCCACGCTTTCTGGCACCACCTTCGGGGTGCGGGCGTAATGGGGGGGCGTGGACCGGGGGTGGTCGCTTCGCTCGACCCCCGGCTACCCTCTGTGACCCCGCTGGGGTCGGTTGTGGCGCGGGGCGGTGGGGCTCGCTGTCGGGCGGCAATATTTGCATGTGAAAGATGGGGGGGCGAAAAAGTCCCACAGCCTGTGGGACTTTTCTGGAACATCGGTCGTTCGATGGTCGGCTCAGTTGAGCCGTCTTGTCTCGCACCACCTGCGGGGTGCAGGTGGTGTGGGGGGGGCGTGGTCCGGAGGTGCGGCCGGAGTCCGAGAGAGCTGAGCGGGCGAGAGTCGCGCGGTCGAGATGACATCCTTTTTGCGCGGCTGGTGTGCGGCCAAGTCGATGGTTCGTGCAACGTTTTGAGCGAAGACGAATTGTTGGCCCGCTGGGCCGGGCTGGGGGAATGGCTGGCCCTTTGGGCCGGGGGCTGGTTTGCGGTGCGGGGTGGTCGCCAGCCGCGGGGAATGACGAATGGTTCTCGTGGGGAGGTTTGCCGCCCGTCGGGAGGGACGGGTGTTGGTGCGGTTCGCGACGTTCCGGCCCGCACGGGCCGTCGTTCGGCCCCACGGGGCGACCGTTCTCCGAACACCGTGGATTGACGCAGACAAATTGTTGGCCCTTTGGGCCAGATCATCCTCGAACAAGGTCCTTGGCGCGCGCCTGCCGTGTGCCGCAAGCCATGATCCACAAAACATTTGCGTTGATTGTTTGGCCAGAAAGGCGAGGGTGTGCCGCAGGCTGGAGTGGCTTCCGCTGATGAGTCAAGAACACGCAGTCTGAATATGGGAGCGACGTGATCCTGAATGTGTGTGTAGAATTCTCGAGCACCCAAACCCAGGAGCCACGAGCGAGCGATGCCGACAGTTGCCGTAAAACCCGAAGTTTTGCGCTGGGCGATTGATCGTTCTGGTTTGTCGGCCGATGCGCTGTTGGCCAAATTCCCGAACTTGGAGAAATGGAAGAGGGGCGAACGCCAGCCCACGTTTCGGCAACTGGAGGATTTTGCCCGCACGACGATGACTCCGTTTGGTGCGCTGTTTCTGGAGACCCCTCCAAAGGAGGAATTGCCGGTTCCCGACTTCCGGACCAGGAACAATCATCCGCTGAAGCGATACAGTCCCAACCTGCTCGAGACGATTCAGACGATGCAGCAGCGGCAAGCTTGGCTTCGCGAGTGGTTGATCGAGGAGGGAGCCGTACCGCTGGACTATGTCGGCTCGGCCAATCCCACGATCAATTTCAAGTCTCTCGCGCAGCGCATTCGTCAACGCCTGGACCTCGATGCCGACTGGGCAGAGGGTCTCCCCAGTTGGGAAGACGCTCTGCAAACCTTGCGGAAGGCAATGGAGCGAATTGGTGTGGTCGTCTTCAGCAACAGTGTCGTCGGTCTCAATAACCATCGACCGCTGGATCCCGAGGAGTTTCGTGGCTTTGTTTTGAGTGATCCTCTGGCACCAGTCGTTTTCATCAACGACGCGGATACCAAATCCGCGCGGATCTTCACCCTGGCCCATGAACTGGTGCATGTCTGGCTTGGCAAGGATGGCGTGTTCAATCTCGACAAGATGATGCCAGCCGAGCAGGACACGGAACGCTACTGCAATCGCGTCGCGGCCGAGTTTCTGATTCCGGCTTACAAACTGACGGAACGGTGGGAAGAGGCTCGCGGATTGGAAAAACCCTTTCACGCCATCGCACGCTGGTTCAAGGTCAGTCCCGTGGTGGCCGCACGCCGTGCGTTCGACTTGAATCTCATCACGAAACAGCAGTTTTTCCGGTTCTACGAGCAGGATCGCGCGGACTGGCTGCGTCAGAAGGCGGAAGATGTCCGGAAGAGTTCGGGGGGCAACTTCTATGCGACCCAGAATGTCCGGCTTGGCAGGAGGTTCTCGGCGGCAATCGTGCGTGCGGCCCGCGAAGGACGAATTCTCTACCAGGAGGCGTTTCGCTTGACCGGCATGAAAGGCGCAACGTTTCACACGTACGCCGACCTTGTCCTCAAGAGAGTGAGGGACGAGCGTGAGTAACAGGTACCTTCTCGACGCCAACACCTTGATCGAGGCCAAGGACCGGTACTACGGATTCGAGATTTGCCCCGGGTTGTGGTCGTCGCTGCTCGCCCAGCACGAGTCGAAGCGACTGTTCAGCATCGACAAAATCGCCGACGAATTGACCGACCAGGACGACAAGGTCAGACAATGGATCGAAAAGGAAGCCCCGGCCACTTTCTTCAAGAAGACGCAAGACCAGTCCGTGATCAACAAGTTCCACGAGATGGTGAATTGGGTGTATTTGCAACCGCAGTTCACGCCTGCGGCCAAGACCGAATTCGCGTCCGTTGCCGATGGCTGGGTCATCGCGTACGCGGCCGTCAACGGACTGGTTGTTGTAACCCACGAACAGTTCGCACCCGAAGCCAGACGTAAGGTGCCCATGCCGAATGTGTGTATCGAGTTCGAAGTCGAGTACGTCGACACGTTCTCGATGCTGCGAGACCTCGGGGAGGAGTTTATTCGCAGCAAGAAACCCCGGAAGTCTTAAAGCTGGATGGGGTCTGGCCCGTTGCTCAACTAACCGTCTTAGCCGTCGACCTGCTTCACCGATCCGCACAAGGCGGATGGGGTCGGGGCGGAATTTGCAGCGTGGCCGTGGCGATGAACCTATTGGTTTGTCGGTCGAACACCCGCAATCGACGAAGCCACAGCCTCGCGGAGCAATCGGCCGGTTTTTTTCACACGATAGGCCAGAGGCCGAGCCTGCGGCCGTGACTTTCGGCCAAGCTCTCGCAGCCGAGACCGACCCCCCGGACCTTGGGTCCGTGGTGCAGAAGGTCTGTGGCTAGACCGAGCTGCCTCGCATCGCACCCCGACCCCATCCGCCTCGAGCGGATGGTGAATCAGGTCGCCGCTGGGGGCCGGGCGGAACGCCTCTTCCCGATCATGACGGTCCGTCACCCCGTGTCAGGCCGAGTCGTGTGATCATCAAGCAGCGGCGACCTCATTCACCAATCCAGGCAAGCTGAATGGGGTCTTGCCCGTTGCTCAACTGACCGTTTTAGCCGTCGACCTGCTTCACCGATCCGCACGAGGCGGATGGGGTCGGAGGCTGATCCTCAAGACGGCTCGGACGGAGCATCGCCCTCCCGTGGAGACAAAAAAGGGGACAGGTCCATATTCCCCAACCCTGGTGGCTTCCCAACCACGTTCCGTCAGGCCCAACGGGCCGACCGTTCCACGAACCGCGCGGGAGACGAAGACGAATTGTTGGCCCGTTGGGCCGGAAAACGGCGTGGTTGGGGGGACCTTTCCCGGCCCGCTGGGCCGGGGTGGGGGAATGGCTGGCCCGGTGGGCCGGAGGCTGTTTGCGGTTTGGGGGCCAACCGTGCGAACCAAGAGCCGTTTACGCCCAACAAAACCAGCATGGCGGGGGCGCGGACCTCTGTGTCCGCCCGCTGGGCAGGCGTCGGGAGACGCCCGCACCGATGGGCAGAGACCAAATTTGGATCGGCTCAGCCCGCGTTCGTCCGTACCGTCCTCCTGCTTCACTCTCTCGGCCTCTGGCCGCCGGGAAGCCCCCGCAGCCGGCCGACGGCCACCAGCTCCCCCGCGGGGGCGCAGGACCCGATGCGAGCCCGCGCGCGCCCACCGCACCGAGGTTTTTGATCAACGTCA
>JBKDUK010000415.1:0-2439 GCA_046339535.1 Planctomycetaceae bacterium
TGGCTGCGGTCGCGGTATTCGACGTGCACGGGACGGCGGTCGAAGTGGTCGCCGTTTTCCACAAACACAAACCAGTCGGGCCCTTCCTGGGCGACCGCCGTGGCGGGCAGCACCAGCCGGTCGGTCCATTCCTCCACCGGAATCTGCAACTGGGTGCGCTGGCCCGGTTTGAACCGCCAGTTCACGAACCGGTGCCCTCCCACCTGCTCGTCGCGAATCGACTGATTCGGCAGTGGAAGATAGAAGTGCAGCGTGCGCTCGGTGGGGTTGATCTGGTCGGCCAGATACAGAATCGACAGCCCTTCGACCCGCGGTGCGGCGGCGGTGTGATTCTCGATGGTGGCGGTGATGGGGGCGTGCCGGGCGAGGGATTGGGCGATCAGCTCGAGATCCTGCTCGAAGGCGTTCCCTTCGATGTAGAGCCGCGAGTAGTCGGCCAGAGACAAGAGCGCGTCACCGGCGGACACCAGCCGGCCCACCTCGGTCTCGAGATCTTCCACCTGCAGCAGCGGGGTCGCCGCAGCGGGCGAAGCCGACTCGGCGGAGGCGGCACTGGGAAGCTGCGGCTCGGGAGGAATGGGGGCCACCACCGTCAGTGTCGACAACAGGGTGCGCGACTGCTCGACCTCGTCGATCTGGATCTCGGCGAGACCGTGCAGCCTCAGCGACTGCCGTTGAGCCCGCTGGGCCCCCCGCAGTTTCTGCTGATCGTACTGCCGGTCGAGCAGGGTCTTTTGAGGGATGGCCCCTTTGTCGACGATGGGTTGCAGACGGTCGATCTCGCGGTTGACGACATCGAGTTCTTCGGTGAGCCGGAGAAACTCGACTTGGGAATTGAGCAGGTCTTCGTGGGTGAGGCGGAGTTCAAACAGCGGCTGACCGGGGGGAACCGCTTCCCCCTCGATCACATGCACCCGGGTGACAATGCCGGTCAGCGGAGCGACGACGCGCACCCGGGTCTGGCCGGGGCGTTCGGCCACGAGGCCTGGCACCGAGATGGTCCGCACGAAGGTTGAGGCCTCGATCGCCCCGGTTTGCAGCCCGAGATTGCGGCGGGCCTGCTCACTCAGTTCCAGCGAGTCGGCCGCGTGGTGGTCATGATCATGGTCGTGGTCATGATCATGCTCGGCCGGCGGGCCGGGGGGGGCCTGAGCCGGCGGCGCGGAGGCCGGGCTGCGCGGGCCGGTCAGCCGGTCGCGCAGGGTGGGCCACCAGCCCGTCACGGCGGCCACGGCCAGCAGGGGAATCGCGATCCACTGGACGGGGAAGGAGCCCGCGGTGGTGGCAGGAGGGGTCGACATACACACAACTCCCGGTCGGCACGAAGACCGACGTGGGGGGAAATTCGAAAGGGATCAAGCGCTTGGTGTGCCGCAGGAGTGCGGGGGGAAAACTTCAATCGCCCCATTCGTCACGCACCGCGGACAGCGGCGACTCGCGGCACGGATCGTGTTGGCCACAGCGCCAGCCGGCGCGCCGGTTGCTTCCAAGGCACGCGGGGGGGATGGAAGTCTCGCGGCGGGCTCAGATCAGCCACACGCCGGTGCGCACCCGGTGCGCGCGCAGATCCCCGGGAGCAGCGGGTCCGCTTCGCAAGTGCTCGATCCACCCTCCCGGGACTGCGAGTTGGGGCAGACTTCCCCAACCGGGGATCCCCTCGAACCCACCCGGATAAGGGGCGGGACTGTCGGGCTGGTCGGCCGCCGTAGTTCCCCGGGAACTGGCGACAAACACGCAGTCGTCTTCAGTGCAGGGGGCACCGGGGGCGGGCTCAGCGGGATTCGCGGGGGCCGTTGAGCACGCCGGCGTCTCGTGGTCGATCGGCTCGGCCGCGTGCCGCGGGTGACGATGGTGGCAGCAGGAGTGACCGGCGGCAGGCGTCGCAGCGGCGACAACCAGCGGTGAGGCGCCCGACGCAGGTGTGTCGGCCTGCGGGTTGGCGTGGACATGCCGGTGATGCCAGCAGCATCCCAGCAGACCATGGACGATCAACAGGATCGCCACCAACCACGTGACCAACCGCTGCTGCATCTGTTTCCCTCGTCTGAAACGCGACTCGCCAATCGAGCACTGCCAAGCGCCCAAACCACACCGCACACTGGAAACCTAGGCGGGACTGGAAGTTTGGTCAATTCCAATCTGGTTTGGAGCCTGGACGAACAAAAGGTGTCAGGAACCTTTTTAGAAAAGGTTCCTGACACCTTTTTCCAACCCCTCTCCAATTTCAGAGTCCGATTTGACTTTCTTACCTTTTCTCCTTACCCTAGGGAAATGAAGGCGACACTGACCAGCAAGGGACAAATCACGATTCCCGTCGCGATTCGAGAGAAACTCGGCCTCAAGCCGGGTGATCAGATCGAGTTCGACGAAAACGCGACCATTTTGGTGGGACGTCGCGTGGTGAATCCAGCCGAATGGAATCAGGCCATGACTGCCTGG
>JBKDUK010000416.1:0-90833 GCA_046339535.1 Planctomycetaceae bacterium
CCCCCCCCCCCCCCACCTCATTCTCAACACATCACTGACCGTAAGCCTCGCGATGAGATGTGGCCGTGACAACGTGCCAGCCGACCCAGGTCGATCCCAAGGAAAGAGTCACTGGTGGAAAAAGAGAAACATCACAAACCAGAAAAGTCCATTCGCGATTCAATGAAAGACCCCCGTAGCGAAGCCTGCTTCGCCCGGGGGTGAAATCAATCCCGTCCCGCAGGAGTTCGGGTGGGGCTGAAATGCACGGGTCAAAACACACGTGCCGAATTGATTACTTGATCTCGTCCGCAGCACAAACCCACTCTTTCAGAGTGGAATCGTAGCTCAAGAGTTCGTTCGGAGCGAAATAGACGGCAATTTCACGCTGGGCGGCTTCGACACTGTCGCTTCCATGCATGAGATTCATCTGCCGGCTGACCCCAAAGTCTCCGCGAATCGTCCCCGGGGGAGCGGTTTGTCCATTGGTCGGCCCCATCATCGTGCGCACCACGGCCACCGCATTCGGCCCTTCCGCCACCAAAGCGACCACAGGCCCCGAAGTGATGAACGATTCAAGCAGAGGGTAGAACGGCTTGGAAACATGTTCGGCATAGTGCTTCGCCGACAGCTCCTTGGTGACCCTCAACATCTTCAAGCCCACAATCTTCAGCCCCTTGGTCTCCAACCGGGACAGCAAAGTGCCACAAAGGCGGCGCTGCACGGCATCGGGCTTGAAGAGGATCAGTGTGCGTTCCATGAATTCAGTCCTTGGCAACAGTTGCAACAAAACAGGTGAGTGAATCAACGACGTGCCAACTGGCATGCCGCTATGAAAGACATCAAGAGTCCCGCGGGACAATGCAGCCCCAGTCGAGTGCCAGGATGGTTCCCTCATTGCCCGGTCAACAACTCGGATTCCTCCCCACTTTGGAAGGCCGGGATCTGGCAGGCACTCCGGGCGACTGGCGGGGTATTCTTCCCTCAGCCGCCGATGAAAATCAGCCCTTGAAAGGTCCCTGCAGGCGAGCCAATTCCAGCTTGGAAAGAGGCTTGCCATCCGGACCAGTCTTGGGAATGGGCTTGGCTCCAGCAGGTGCGCTCGCAGCGGCAGTGGCGGAGGGAGCGGGAGCACCCGGCGCGGCTGCAGAAGCCGGAGGAGCTGCAGCGGCTCCACCACTCCCCACGGCCCCCTGCTGCCGGGCGAGTTCGAGTTTGGAAAGTGGTTTGCCACCCGCGGCAGGAGCGGCAGGAGCGGCAGGTTTCGCCGGGGGCGGAGCTGCTGATGGGGCTGCGGGAGCGGCCGCCGCCGGAGCTTTGGAAGAGCCTGCAGCCCCCTGCATGCGGGCCATTTCCAGCTTCGAGAGCGGGCGTCCTCCGGTGGCCGGCGGAGCTGCCGAAGGGGTGGTTGGGGCGGCTGCGGGGGGAGCTGCCGCAGTTTTTCCTGCCGCCCCCTGCTGCCGCGCCTGCTCCAACTTTGAGAGAGGCTTGCTCCCAGAATCGGTGGCAGCGGGCTTCGCGACAGGGGCTGGGGCCACCTTCGCCGGTTCCGACTTCGGAGCCGGTGCCGCCTTGACGGTCCCTGCCGAGGCCTGTTCGGTGGCCTTTTCAGCGGGTTTCGCAGCAGACATCTTCTTGGCTTTCCCCTCAACCAGTCGGAGATAGGCCGGATCGATGTCGTACCAGCCAATATCGACCGGATGATCGAACTGGACCAACAATCGTCCGTTCATGTTGACTGTTTTCACCGTGCCGACCAGCCCCTTGAAGCGGCGCAGTTCGGGGACCGAGGGATCCACCTCAACCAACTTGTCTGTGTACTGAGCCTTCAACTGCTCGACTGCTGCGAACGACATGCCGAATCCTTGTAAGCGTCTGCTCTTCCGAACGAGCTTCGATTCTCTTTCACCAAATCCGTGAAATCAAGCCTGTTTGCGACTCTTGAGAGAGTACTGCCAACGCCATTGCGAGATCTCCGGCGCAATCACGTTGCAGTGCTGTGCGGTATACCCCACCTCCAATCCGCCAGCGACTTGCCTGACGGGCTCGGACATCGATGGAACGACTGCCCCCGGAAACGTGGCCTCAAAATCCAAGCCCCGTGACGGCAGCCAACGTTCCCCCCAATTGCCATCCCGTTCCGGCTGCAATTGATACCGGGACTGGGCCGTGACCGGAACGCCTGCCCGTTTCCGACGGGCGCAGACATCGAAGCTGACACACCCGGCGGTCTCATCGACGGCCACGGCCGCCGAATAGATTGACCCGCCGGCCTGTCCCATCAGCTGGATCTCGCAGCGACCGCCTCCGCGATCCTCAAACCACAAATCCTGATACGCCGGACTGGAAGGACAAGGATCTTCGGCAGCCCCCTCCACGGAGGTCATAAGCCAATTCCCCCCATCGCCTGGTTCAATCACATGCCTCCAACGATCAATGGCTCGCTCAAAACGGAGCAAAAATCCAGATGTCTTTACGATCAGGCAATCCGTCTCTTGATGCACTTCCAACACAGAACCCCCAGGACTTGCCGCCAGAACACCAATCCATCCCCAAGCGATCTCCTCTGCGCCGTGTGGGGACCGACCAGTGCGAATAATAGGAGCCAATGGGGCGCGACGGAATGGAGGGGATTCCAGTCCCCCTTGTGCCAATCAGGTCGGGGCGGGGGGACGGGACTTTTGCTGGCGAACCCTTTTTGCACCAGAGTCCAGTCACAATACACTCGGCTCGCCCCGATCGGCCAAAATTTTCAAAGCAGAAAGAGCGCCCCCCCTGCATGAACGGCCTCCTCGACAGATCCGGCGGGGGGACAAGTTCTGAATCTCCCTTTGAGACGGCATTCCGCCGGACAGCCGATTCCCCCACCCCACCGACGGGGACTTGACGATTTCCAACTGACAAAAGCATCCGTGCATCGATGTTCTCGCCCCAATGACCAGTGAGCCCTGACCGCGTCCTTCATGAGCCGCGAGAAGCGGGGGGGAAGAAGCGGAACTCGGGTCACTGGGCTCCCTTCTGGTTTTCGGGAATCGGCTCGGTCCTTTCAACGAGCCCCTGTCGCTTCGGACCAACTCCCGGCTCGCACCTGAAGACTCAAGTGCAATCACCTGGATTGATTCACGACTCGATCATCCGGGCTGCGGCGGGATGTTCGAGGCGGTTCTTCAACCGGAAGTCAACACCCGTACAGACTTCTTGCGTCTTGATCTGACACCGGGTAGTCTCTCCACAGGGCCAGGAATCGTTCGCCAGAGGAGGTCGTTCATGGCCACAGCACTTCGTCGCCGTGTTCCTTCGTTGCCCCCCTGTGAGAGCCACAAAATGCAGCCAAAAACACGGCAGACATCCGGCAGTCAGACCGGGGTTCACTGTCCTGGCCCAGTGCGACGAAGAGGCTTTTTGCAGGCGGGGATCCTGGGCGCCGGTGGTTTTTCCCTGGCGGATTTTCTCAGGATGAAGGCCGTCGCTGGTCCCACCGGAACCGACGACACCGCGGTGATTTTTATCTGGTTACCCGGCGGGCCGCCTCATCTCGACATGTACGACATGAAGCCCGAGGCCCCCGTCGAATACCGTGGTATCTTCACTCCGGTCGCAACCAGGGTGCCGGGAATCGATGTCTGCGAATTGCTGCCGAGGCACGCCGAGTGTGCCGACAAGTACTCAATTGTCCGCTCTGTTTCGCATCAATTCGCAGACCATGGAGGGGGGCACAAGCGGTTCATGACGGGCCGGGATCCACTGGAGCCCACCGGATTTGTCAATGATTTTCCGGCCGCACCGTCATTTGTCGCCAAGGCCCGGGAAGGGTTTCGGCAAGGTGTCCCCAATTACATTTCGTTCACCGATGGGGGGCGTGATGGTGTCGATGTCTTTTCGTTTGGTGCGGCCTATCTCGGGGCCGCCTACGTTCCATTTGCGATTCCCGGGGACCCTTCCCAAGCGAACTTCCAGGTTCCCAACATCACCCTCGACCAGACACTGGCAGACCGATTGGACGACCGCCTCGCACTCCTGAACCGGTTCGATCATCTTCGCAGGGAAGTTGACCGGCGGGGAACGATGGACGCCCTTGATGAGTTCCAAAAACGGGCTGCGGAGTTGCTGACCAGCGACGCGACCCGGACTGCATTCGATCTGTCCACCGAGACGGAATCAACAAAAGAGCGTTACGGACGTCATGCCTGGGGATATCGGGCCTTGTTATCCCGGCGGTTGGTGGAAGCGGGTTGCAGTTTTGTCACTGTGGTCATGGAGAATCCGTACCAATCCGGAGTGGAGTGGCTGAAACAGGGGACCTACAACTGGGACTCTCACGCCGTCAACTGCCATATTTTCGACGATGCCCGTGTCAGGTTCCCCCTGTACGACCAGGCGGTGACCGCCCTCATCGAGGATTTGTATTCACGCGGCCTGGACCGCCGCGTCTTGCTGGTCGTCACCGGGGAGTTCGGCCGAACACCAAGAATCGAGAATGTGAAGGGCTCTCAGACGGGGGTCGTCCAGCCCGGTCGTGATCATTGGCCCAACTCCATGAGCCTGATTGTGTCCGGTGGAGGGTTGCGGATGGGTCAGGTGATCGGATCGACGACCGCCCGGGGCGAGGTTCCCAAGGAACGGCCGCTGACCCCCAATGATCTCTGGGCGACGGTCTTTCGCCACCTCGGGATTGATCCCGAACGGTCTTATCCCGACTATCGCGGTCGCCCCATGCCGATCCTCCCCTCGGGACGCCCCATCGCCGAACTCATCTGAGCGTCATCGTTTCGCGGCAGCCAATATGGCCTTGGCCGCCGCTTGTCTGACGGTCGGGGAACTTCTTCACTTCCCAGGCCTGAATGGATACGAATCGGCGGCGAACTTGAACTGCAGGGATTGTTACCGGCAGGTGGTCGGGCAGTCTTCGGACTCGACTCGCCAGCCCGTTTGATTCAGATGGAGGCAGTACCGCTCTTGCCGCTGGTGGGACTCGTCTCCGACATTCGCAAAACAGTCATGATGATCAGCTTGATATCGAATGCCAATGAGGATTTGCGGATGTACTCTTTACCCAAGGCAATCTTGTCCGGCAGGATGACATCGACGTAAGCCTGCTCGGGATCAGGATATTGCCCAAGAATCTCAGCTTCGTGCCGATACTTCAGGGAGGCGATGTCCGTGATTCCGGGACGCACCAGCAGAAGTGCTGAATAATCCTGGGGGTATTAGTCGACATATCGGCGGACCTGCGGTCGCGGACCAACGAAACTCATCTCCCCTTTTAAAACATTTATCAACTGAGGGAGCTCATCCAGCTTCGCTTTCCGAAGAAAGGCTCCGATCGGGGTGATCCGGTTATCGTGCCCGCAGGTTAGTTCCCCTCCCAGCTTGGGAGCGTCGGGAACCATCGAGCGAAACTTCAGGATCTGAAAAGGCTGGCCGTACCGCCCCAACCGTTCCTGACGAAAAAACACCGGCCCTTTCGAGGTGAGTTTCACCAGGACGGCACAGAGCACGAAGACCGGGGACAGCAACAAGAGTCCAAAACCCGAGCAAACGATGTCGAACAGCCGCTTGATCACAGCCGGTTCTCCCTGGAGATCGAAGAACAGAGCCCTTCGACCTTTTCAAGATCTGTCCTCGACAATCGCGAACGCGCGGACCGCCAGACGACATCCAGACTGGCGGACTTCACGGATGAAACATCCCCCGGGCGGTCATCGCAGCCCTCCCAGTTATTGGGAGGTCGACGGAGAAAAGTGTCAACCAGGTCGGAGAACATCTGCTCGAACCGTAAAAACTTGGGGCCGATCATCAACCAAACCAACCACCGACTCTTCCCAGCAGCCTGACTCTCAGGGCTGGCGAACAAACGGCGGGCAGCGGAATTGGGAGCTGTGCTCGAATGCCTTGGTTCTCGCAACCAATCACTCAAGTGATTTCCCCCCCGCATCAGTTCACTCGCGGATGATGATTTCCGTATTCTCCACGATGGGAGGGACCAGACACAAGTCAGCACGCCTCCTGAAATCCGGGGGAGACCGCAAAAATCCCAAATCCCGACGCGACGCTGCCGCTGACAAATCAGCCTCAATTGATAGGAACTGAACCACCGCCGAGTGCGGCTGACCACCTCGGTCGTCAGTCGCTCTCCCCAGCAAAGATTCCCATCGCCATTGCGTCCGTCAAATTCGAGGAGAAACCCCTCAAAGCGCCGCTCTCGCCCCAGGAAGACTCCCAAAGCTCTCGTCCGTCTTCCCCCCGGGAATCCGCCAATCAATCCTCCAGACGCTGTCACAGAGGGACACCCAAAATGGAAAATTGAACACTGATCGGAACCGGCACTGAGCAGCTCCCAAAAGGCATACAAGACACCCGAAGCCCCCCTCGGCGATGACAACTGGTGTCGGCCCGGGGCGTGGCATTCGTCCAGTCCGGCTACATCCACGGGGATCCACCTCCATCCGCGGCCCCCCACCCGTGAGAAGCTCGCGGGGTATCCGAGACAGTTCCCCAGGCTTTGCCAGGGCCTGCCAGGCACCTGACTCAGGACCCGGCAATATCGGAGTTGGCCGGCTTGGAAATCGGGCTCCGGTCGGTCCTTTTCCAACGCCCCGAGAGCCGAAAAAACGCTCCCTTGAGCAATCCAATTCCCAGTGCGATGTGACTCAGAACAAAGTAGAACGCCACATTGACCGGCCTGAAACTCAGGGCTCCGGGAATGAGCCAACCGCAGAGGGCCAAAAGGTAAAACAAGATCTGGCTGATGACCGCCAAACGATAAACCCAGCCCGAATTCCACAGCCCCAGACTGGTGACGGCGAGGGCAATGAATGCCAATGGCCCCAACCAGCGCACCAGCTTGTGAGACACCCATCGAAAAAAGTCGCCGGGCCGCAATAGGCTGGGAAACTGACCTCTTTTGAGGGTCTGAGAGACTCCCGCAGCCACACGAACCCGCCTGCGAAACTCGACCGAAGATTTGGGGGTGCCGTTCTCCAGAGCGACAGCTTCGGGATCATAGATGATCTGGTAACCAGCCCGGATCACATTCATCGAGATCAGAAAGTCATCAAGTACCGTGTCAGTGGGAATCGGCTGAAACAACTCCCGTCGAATCACATACATCCCACCATCCACTCCCATCGTCGAACCAAGGGAGGTCTCGTCACATTGCAATTGCCTCTCCAGCCGATAGTAAAACGACTCCCCTTCGGCGAAATCGAGGTCCCCACTCTGGAGACGAACATCGCCGGTGACCGCTCCGACCTGCGGATCTCTGAGCCATCGGATCAATGTTCGCAGTGCGTCGCTGCGGAACATCACATTCGCATCACACAGGCACAACACCTCACCCGACGCACGTATTATCGCCTCATTCAATACGGTGGCCTTGCCACGGTTCACCTGGTTGTCGATCAACAACACCTGACTACCGGAAAACTCCCGGGCAATCTCCACAGTCCGATCGCGACTCCCATCACTCGCCACCAGAATCTGCAGGCGATCCGAGGGGTAATCGATCTTGAGCGAATTCTCCAATTTGTCTCTCAGAACCACCTCTTCGTTGTAGGCTGGAATAATCAGCGAGACCCGAGGCAATTCATTCTCCGGCCACGGTTCGGGTCGTGGCCGTTCGGGTCGCAGTCGCGCCCAGAGTCTCATCAGGAGGGGATACCCGATCTGGGCGTACAAAATCATTGCCGTTGCGAGCCAAAACACCACATGCATGGCCAGATTGGTCATGGCTCACTTCTCCGGTTGAAACACTGAGACACGACAACGGCGATCTGCCCACCCTGCAACACGGTGAGGAAATCATTCGATGAGCGAAACCACACGATGAAATTCCGACTCCGAAAGATCAAGACACCCACATCCTAATACAATGCGGTCGCCAGCTTCCGACGGTAAACCCTCGTAAGATCCGCCTCAGTTCCCAGCAGGTGAAACAATTTGACCATCGTCGAGCGGGCATGCTGCCGATCGTCACCGGTCGTTTCGCGGACAACCCCCAGGCACAATTCCAGGGCCTCTTCGAACTGCTGTGCCGCTCCCAGTGCGTCGGCGAGATTCAGTATCAACCTGGGATCTCCCGGTTGCGCAGCCAGTGCGGCACGACACTGCGTGACACCTCCCGACTCGGCGGCTGCGGCGCGCAGATCGAGTTCATCTCGGAGCACTTGCGCCTCCGGCTCCAGATAACCCCGCTGTTCCAGTTCTACAATCAAAGTCCGGGCATCGGAGTTGCGGTGCTGCCGAACCAGAAACCGGGCGAGAGCCAACTTGATCACGTCATTTTTCGGAGATTCGGCGAGTGCCTCCCGATACTTCATTTCCGCCGTCGCGGGATCAGTCGACTCCAGAGCCAACGCCTCGGCAGAGAGCTTTTCGGACTCGGTTGGAAGAAATCGCGCCAACCAGGCCTTCAGCGTGGGCTCGGGCTGCACCCCAGTGAAGTGATCAGCGATCTGCCCGTGCCGCAGAAGAAACACAGCCGGGATCGACTGGACTCCAAAATACTGTGCGAGGCGGGGCTCTTCCTCGACATTCACCTTCACCAGCAGGACCTGACCCGCCGACTCGGAGCAGATCCGCTCCAGAAGAGGAGTCAATTGCCGACAAGGGGCGCACCAGGGAGCCCAGAAATCGACAATCACCGGGATCTCTTGTGAGCGGTTGAGGGCCAGTTGCTCGAAGTTCTGCTCGGTCCCCACCGCCTCCCAGGTGTTTCCACCACCAATCTCCAAGTCCGCCATGTTTTTCAGCCCAGTTGTTTCGCGACCACTTTTCCGCAGTTTATTCACATTGGCAACCCTTCGGCAATTCAGTACCGTGAATCAACCAGAAGTCCCGCCGTCCTGCGCATGCTGTTGATGGAGGTGCCGGATCGCCGCAGCAACGCCGTTTGGCAACCCCGTTGACACATATTACGATTGGGAAAAATCTCTTCCCAAAGCGGCCCCCTTGACCGACCCTGTGACCATTGTGCGTGCTGTTTCCACGGACCATGTCCACGGACGCCCGAGTGCCTACCTGGTCGGAATCTGTGGTTCCGGAATGCGCGCTTTGGCCGAGTTTCTGAGTGACGGCGGATGGAAAGTCGCAGGACGGGATCCGAATTGCTCTCCCGCGGATCAACGACATCTGGAACAACTGGGAATCGAGATCGACGCCCCCAAGGGCCCCCCCAACCTTTCGTTTCAGCCGACACTGATGATTCACAGTGTCGCCGTGCCTTCGAATGACGAAGCGCGGCAGAATGCCCGTTCGAATGCCCTGCCAGACCTCAGCTATCCGGAGTTCGTAGGACAACTCCAGACGTCGCGCGACACCATCTGCATCGCGGGCACACATGGAAAGAGCACGGCCACCGCCCTGACCGCCTGGACACTGCAGCAACTGGGACATTGTCCCGGTGTTCTGGTCGGGGCAGAGTTGCGGGAGATGCGGCGGAGTGGATGGGACGCCGGAGGGGCCCCGCTGGTGGTCGAGAGTTGTGAATATCAGCAGAGCTTTCTGAACTACACTCCCCGGGCGGCAGCAATTCTCTCTGTCGAGCCCGACCATTTTGACTGCTATCCGACCACGGAGTCACTCAACGCGGCCTTCGCGTCGTTTGCCTCCCGGATTGTGACGGGAGGCCTACTGGTTACCGTCGGGGGGGTTGCCGACGCTGTGGATTGGAAGAAGCACACCTCCGCCCACTGGGTTCGTGTCGGGGAAGAGGGAATCGGTGGCCCCTGGAACTGGTCCTTCGACCGCCTCACCTCGACCAGTCGCGGTCTCGATTTTCGGATCCTGAGAGAGGGAAGCGTCTGGTCCCATGCCAGGCTCTTGCCCGGTCCGAGACACAACGCTCTGAACGCATTGGTCGCCTTGGCATTGTGCGATTCCCAGGCCTCACTGGACAGACCGGGAGTTCGTCCCAGGGCGATCGACGCCCTGGCGCAGTTTCCAGGTCTTCACCGACGATTCGAAGTGCAGTCGGGAGCGGAGAACCGGATCCTGATCGACGACTATGCTCATCACCCCACCGCTCTGGAGGCAACGATCCGCGAAGCCCGAACCATTTTCCCGGGAAGACGTCTGATTGGAGTTTTTCAGCCTCATCAGATTTCGCGGACCAAAGCCCTGTTCGCAGAGTTTGCCTCCGCCCTCGCGAAACTGGACACCTGCTTCCTGACCCCGGTCTTTGCGGCAAGGGAAAAAACCACCCCCGACGAGATCGCGGCTCTGACGGAAAGATTGCGTCAGGCTGTGGTCGACTTGGGTACGCCTTGCGAAACCTTGTTCGCACTTGACCCAATTCCCCGAAGTTTGGACGATTCTTTTTGTTCGGGAGACCTCCTTCTAACACTGGGTGCCGGGGACATCAGTCGACTTCACCATGCGTTCATTCAAAGATTTCGCCGAGATCACCCAGCGGGATGAGTTGTTGTCCCAGCATACCTGGCTCAAGGTGGGGGGGCCGGCGCAGTTTCTGGTCCGGCCTCGCACGCGGGAGGAACTGGTCGGTGTCGTTGCGGCCTGTCATCACGAACAGATTCCTGTTCATGTCCTTGGCAGCGGATCGAATCTGCTGGTTCGGGATGAGGGGGTCAGTGGCGTCGTTCTGCACCTCAATGCTCCCGGGCACGGTACGGTTCAGGTCGATGGACATCGATTGCGGGCAGGTGCCGGTGCCTTGCTCTCTCACGCCATTTCTGAATCGGTCAAGGCTGGCCTGGGGGGGCTCGATGTGCTGGTGGGGATTCCCGGCACCGTCGGCGGAGCCCTGCACGGAAACGCTGGAGGGAAATCAGGGGATATCGGGCAGTTCGTACGCTCTGTCGAGGTCCTGACCGCCTCGGGAGAACAGCGAACCCGACATGGGGAGGAGCTCAGTTTTTCCTATCGGGAATCCAGCCTCAACGAACTGATTTTGCTCGAGGCAGAGTTCGAACTGTCTCCAGAAAGTCATGAAGCGATCACACATCGGATGCGCAAACTCTGGATCATGAAGAAAGCCACTCAACCACTGGTGTTCCAGTCGGCGGGTTGCATCTTCAAGAATCCCCGGGGCATGAGCGCCGGTTTGTTGATCGATCAGGCAGGCTTGAAGGGGACCCGCATTGGAAACGCCGAGATCAGCGATCGCCATGCGAACTTCATTGTGACCCATTCGGGAGCCACAGCCCGAGATGTCCTCCGGCTGATCGACCTGGCCCGATCCAAGGTCGCTGAACAATTTGGCGTCGAGCTCGAACTGGAGGTCCAGATCTGGTGATTTGTGGCATCGACGCGAAGCAAGCCGTTCGACGCCTGATCAACCACGAATCCTGGATTGCATTCTGTTCTCTGTTGCAGGGAGGCAACGATGATCGAAGCGACACAACGAAAGTCCATTGTCGTTCTTTCTGGCGGAACCTCCTGCGAACGGGAGGTCAGCCTCCAGAGTGGAGTGGCCGTCTCCCAGGCACTGCGGCACAGGGGGCATCTGGTTTCCGAGGTCGACCCCGCCATCACTCCCCTCGAATCGCTGCGCTGGAGCGATATTCGTCTGGCATTTCTGGCACTGCATGGCGCAGGGGGGGAAGATGGAGTGCCCCAGACTTTTCTCGAGAGCCGGGGGATTCCCTACACAGGGAGCGGTCCACGGGAATCGCAACTGGCCTTCAGCAAAACAGCCACCAAGCAGGTCCTGGTGCAGGCGGGAATTCCCACGCCCCCGTGGCAGGTGATCGATCACTCCCAAACGGCACAAAAACTGCACGAGTTGGCTGGACGTCTGGGCTTTCCTCTGATGGTCAAGCCCGACCAACAGGGCTCCAGCCTGGGAGTCTCGCTGGTGTCCTCCCCCGAATCTTTGATCAGCGCCTGCGAACTCGCATTCTCTTTGGGACCGCTCGCCCTGCTGGAACAGGCGATTGTCGGCGATGAATGGACCGTGGGATTGCTCAACGACCATCCCCTCCCCCCGATCCGGATTCAAGGTTTCGGTCAGGTCTTCGATTTTTATGCGAAATACCATTCCGAACACATCAGTTACCTGTTTGATTCCGATCAAGGCGGAATGTCCGACCGCGTTTCTGGCGTTGCCCGAGCGGCGTGCCTCGCTGTTGGGACCCGCGGCGTCGCCAGGGTCGATCTGATGGTCGACAGCTTTGGCCGCCCCTTCGTGCTCGAAATCAACACGATTCCGGGATTCACAGATCACAGCCTGGTCCCCAAAGCGGCTGCCCACGTCGGTCTGACGTTCGATGCACTTTGTGATTGGTGCGTCGAAGCGGCACTCTGCCATTTTGAACAACGGCGGGCGGCCTGATCACCCCCAGGGTTCATCCGATCTCCAGTATTTTCTCAGGGGAGGAGACACTGGTGCATGGGCAATCGCTCAACACGCCAGATTCCGCTGGGTGTCGGTCCCGCCTCGGAACGCTCTGGGACGTGACCGCAGTTGCCAAAATGCGTGCTATCCTTCAGGAACACAGTTTGGATCTGCCTCCGATCGACAGCCCGCAGCGGCCATGAATCATCCCTCCTCCCCGTTGGATCCACTCCCTACCGATTCTGCCGATCCTGCCGCGGTTGACGGCGGTTCGTCAGCGGGGTGGCCGGTCCCGGGTCGCCATTGGCTCATGCTGGGAGCCCTTGCGGCCTTCGGTGGAATCCTGGGAGTGCCTGCACGCGACAGTTGGAACTCGCTGTTTCGGGCTTCTGAATTCCAGCTCCAGCGGGGTGATATCCACATCTCGCAGCCTCCCCGTTGGATTCCCGGAGACTTCGTTCGGGAAATCGTATCGAACTGCGAGCTTCCCTCCCGGATCTCCCTGATGGATCCGAACATCACCCGCGAATTGCACGATGCTTGCTCACTGAATCCCTGGGTCGAACGAGTCCATTCGGTACGCAAGACATTTCCGCCGCGAGTGACGATCGAACTCGATTATCGCCGCCCCCTTGCGCTGGTTTGTATTGAATCCGGCGAATTTCCCGTCGATGAGACTGGTATTGTTCTGCCGCAACCTCGTCAACTTCTCACCGACGCGGAGCGTTACCCACGCATCGAGGGGATTCGAACCGCACCGGGCATGGTCGGGCACCCCTGGGGTGATCCGCTGGTCACGCAAGCCGCTGCGTTGGCCGCCATCCTCGAACCTTTCTGGAAGGAATTGCAACTCGCCTCGATTGTTGTCCCTTTGACAAACCACCGGCCAGATTCCTTTGACGATGGGGTGTTCGAACTGCGGGCCGTGGATGGATCCCGGATTCTCTGGGGACACTCCCCCGACAGTGACCACCCCGGATCTCTCCCGACTCAGACCCGGCTGCAGCGCCTGCGAGATTACAATCGGCAACTCGGCCCATTCGGAAGCCATCACGGAGCCCACCTGATTGACCTGCGGCCACTGGGTGAAATTTCCCGCAGGCCCCTCAGTCTGGCTCCTCCGGCGAGGACGACCGATCCCACCTGAGTCTCACTTCTCGGTGTCTCCCAGCGGACAATCGCCCGATAGGTGCGTCTTTCAGCCTGTCCCCCCTTCACCTGAATCGTTCGAAGCCCACCGGTCTCCATAAAACGCGCTGGCGAGTTCCACGGGCCTTTCCGATGCGAGCACGGCAGCCGCGCGGTTGTCTGCCAACAGCCTGCCAAGCTACGATTCTGGAACAGTGAATTTGTCGGAGGCGGGTTCTGTGGATGCCTGCCTGCTGGTCCTCTGAGGTCCTCCCATGTCTGCCCAGACTTTGTTCGCCACCCTGGCACTCCTGATTGCCTGTGGCACTCCTTGCTGGTCGGCGGCGATTGATTTCCAACGTGACATCCAGCCGATTCTCGCCGGCCATTGCACCCAGTGCCACGGGGTCGACGCCAACGAACGGAAGGGGGGATTGCGGCTCGACGAACGGGATTCCGCACTGCGCGGCGGGGATTCAGGAGAACCAGCCCTCACCCCAGGGCAGCCTCTCGCCAGCGAACTGGTGCGGCGGATCCTCTCAGATGATCCCGGCGAGCAGATGCCGCCCCCATCCGCTAAAACACCATTGAGCAACCGGCAGATTGATCTGCTGAAACAGTGGATCGCCGAGGGGGCGGTTTACGCCGGTCACTGGGCCTTTCAGCCCCCCCGGAAGGCACCAGTTCCTCCGGGTCCGACGAATCCCATCGACGCCTTTGTCTCGCGGGAATTGTCCGGGGCGGGCCTGGCTCCCAACGGTCCGGCTTCTTCAGCGGCCCTCTGTCGTCGGGTCTATCTTGATCTCATTGGCCTGCCCCCCTCACCCGAAGATCTCATTGAGTTCGAACGCGACGGACTTCGTGCAACCATTCGAAAACTGCTGGCCAGCGAGCGGTTCGGTGAGAAATGGGCCCGTCACTGGCTCGACGCGGCCCGCTATTCCGACACCAACGGTTACGAGAAGGATTTGCAGCGCGAGCAGTGGATCTGGCGCGACTGGGTGATCGAGGCGTTTAATCGTGACATGCCTTACGATCAATTCCTGATCGAGCAGATTGCCGGAGACTTGCTGCCCAACGCTGCCCCGTCACAACTCATCGCGACGGGCCTGCTGCGGAACAGCATGATCAATGAGGAAGGGGCGATTGTGCCCGAACAGTTCCGGATGGTCGAAATGTTCGACCGGATCGACTGTCTTGGCAAAGCCGTCATGGGACTCTCGACGCAATGCGCGCAGTGCCACACTCACAAATTCGATCCCCTGACCCAGACCGAATACTACGGTCTGTTCGCATTCCTGAACGACACATACGAGGCCCAATCGTGGGTCTATACTCCCGAGCAACACCGGCAGATCCAGGAACTCCACGCCAAGATTGAGGCGGCCGAGGAGCGGTGGCGGGCCGCCCGCCCGAACAGGATCGCCGAGTTGGCCGCGTGGTCACGGCAGATCATCGAGTCGCAGGCTGCCTGGGAACCCTTCGAAGCGATCGAAATGGGTTCCATCAGCGGGTTGAACCATCCAACCCAGGAACGGGATCGGTCATTTCTCATGAAGGGGCATACGAGCAACGATGTGTTCTTCGTCGGCACCCCGGTTTTGGAGGGAATCACGGGACTGCGGCTCGAAGTGCTGAATCACCACGATTTGCCCCAGAATGGTCCCGGACGGACCCGCCAAGGGTCTTGGACTGTCCAGGAACTGGAGGTGATGGTGCGACGACCTGGAGAACAGAATTTCGAGAAGCAGAAGCTGGCCCGGCCCACGGCGGATTTTTCCGAGCCGGAGCAGAAGCAGGCCAACGGAAAGAGTGTGCGCGGACCGGTTGAACTTCTGATCGACGGGTCCGATGAAACCGTGTGGGCCGCTGACCGGGGACCGGGACTGCGAAACCAGCCGTCCGCCGCGGTCATTCAGTTCGAACAACCTTTGAATTGTCCTCCCGGAACTCAATTCAAAGTGGCCCTCCGTATGGGGGAGATGGCGGGCTGTGTTCGAATCAGCCTCACCCGCAGCCCCGATCCAAAGGCGGCCCCCGTGGATCATGGCGTCATTCTGGCGCTCACGAAAGAAGTCGAACGGCAATCCGCCAGCGAACGGTCTGCGGTCTTTGCAGCCTGGCGCAAATCACACGCCGAGGCGCAGCCCATCACCGATGAGATCGCGACACTCTGGAAGTCATTCCCGCAGGCGGCAACCACTGTGTTGCACCTCGCGGAGAGAACTCCAGACGATCGCCGCCCCACGCATCTGCTCGACCGCGGCAACTGGGATCAGCCGCGCGAACTCGTGGAACCGCATGTGCCCGCCGCATTTCATCCACTCCCGGCGGACGCCCCCCGCAATCGCCTGACCTTCGCCCGCTGGCTGGCGGATCCCAAGTCGCCGTTTACGGCCCGGGTCGCGGTGAATCGGGTCTGGCAGGCAATCTTTGGCAGTGGACTGGTCGAGACCGCCGAAGACTTTGGCACGCGCTCTCCGTACCCCGAGCATCGCGAACTGCTCGACTGGCTGGCGGTCGAATTCATGGAGCGGGGCTGGAGTCACAAACAGCTCATTGAGCTGATTATGACCAGTGAGGCGTACCAGCGAGATTCGCACGCCAGTCCCGAATCGCTCCAGCGGGATCCCCGAAATGTGTTCCTGGCACGGGGCCCCCGCTTCCGGGCCGAAGCGGAGGTGGTGCGCGACATCGCCCTGACGGTCTCGGGATTGATCCACCATCGAGTCGGCGGTCCTGGCGTGATTCCCCCCGTTCCTCAGAACGTTCTTGACTACAACTACGTCTATCCCGCCTTCTGGAAACCCGCCGAGGGTCCCGAACGGTATCGGCGGACAGTCTACGGGTTCCGCAAAAGGTCGATGCCCGACCCGGTGATGTCCAATTTCGACGCCCCCAACGGAGACTTCGCCTGCGCCCGACGGGTGCGGTCCAACACGCCTCTGGCGGCTCTCACGGGGCTGAACGAGACCATTTTCGTGGAGGCGGCCCGCGGGCTGGCCCTGCGGATTCTGCGGGAGTCGGGCCCGTCCGACGAAGAACGGATTGAACGTGCCTGGCGGCTCTGCACACTGCGCCCCCCCACCGCCGACGAACGGCGGGCCCTGGAACAGCTGCTGGCCTCGCGCCGACGCAAACTCGCCGAGGGCTGGCTCAATCCCCGGGAAATCATCACGGGCAATCCGGCGCAACTCCCCGAACTGCCGCCGGGTTCCAATCCCCAGGACGCCGCCGCCTGGACACTGGTGTCGAGAGTCCTGCTCAACCTCGACGAAACAATCTCGAAGAACTGAGTCTTCCATGTCTGCCGAACTCCAGAAGCTGCGCGCCCAACTTCTCCGCCGACGCTGGTTCCTCCGTGATTGCGGGGTGGGCATGGCCTCATTGGCAGCCCGCTCGCTGCTCGCATCGGAGGCCCCCGTGCCGGCAGCCAATCCCCTGGCGACCCGGGAGCCTCATCATTCGCCAAAAGCCAAACGGGTCATCTACATCTTCCAGGCGGGTGCCCCCAGCCATCTGGAACTGTTCGACTACAAGCCCGAACTGGCCAAGCGCAATGGCCAACTCCCACCCGCTGATCTGCTCAAAGGTTATCGGGCCGCCTTCATCAACCCCAATTCCGCGCTCCTCGGCCCGAAGTTTTCCTTTGCGAAACACGGGCAGTGCGGGATGGAATTGAGTGAGGTGCTTCCCCACACCGCCAAGGTCGCTGACGAACTCTGCCTGATCCGCACCATGCAGACCGAGGCGGTCAATCATGCTCCCGCCCAGATCATGATGAACTCGGGGTCCCAGCAATTCGGTCGCCCGAGTTTTGGGTCGTGGACCCTGTACGGACTGGGAAGTGAAGCCGCTGACCTGCCGGGGTATGTGGTTCTGACGAGCGCCAAGGGAACCAGCGGAGGAGCCAGCAACTATGGGTGCGGATTCCTCCCCACGACCTACGGCGGAATCCCCTTCCGCAACACGGGCGACCCCGTTCTCTACCTGTCGAATCCGCCGGGGATCGATCAGGAGTCGCAGCGGGAGTCGATCGATGCCCTTCGGCAACTCAACGATCTGGCCCTGCAGCAGGTCCGGGATCCGGAGATCGCATCGCGGGTGCAAAGCTATGAAATGGCCTATCGCCTTCAGAGCAGTGCGCCGGAACTGATGGACCTGGGTCAGGAAACACCTGCCACCCTGGAACGCTACGGCATCAAAAATCCCAAGGACGCCAATTTCGCCAGGAATTGCCTCCTGGCCCGCCGCCTGGTGGAACGCGGCGTCCGCTTTGTGCAGTTGTTCCACGAGGCATGGGACCAGCACGGCAACCTGACGGCGGGAGTGCGTCAGAATTCTCTCGATACAGACCAGGCGAGTGCCGCGTTGATTCTCGACCTCAAGGAGCGCGGCCTGTTGAATGACACCATTGTGATTTGGGGGGGCGAATTCGGCCGCACGCCCATGGTTCAGGGAGGCAACGATGGACGTGACCACCACAACCGTTGCTTCAGCCTGTGGCTGGCTGGCGGCGGAATCAAGGCGGGCCATACTCATGGAACCACCGATGAACTCGGTTTCCAGGTGGCGAGCGATCCCGTCCACGTGCATGATCTGCACGCGACCCTCCTGCACCTCCTCGGTTTTGACCACACCCGGTTGACCTATCGGTTCCAGGGGAGGGACTACCGGCTGACCGACATCCACGGCAATCTGGTCCAGGGAATCCTGGCCTGAGCGACTGCGAGAGTCCAACAGCGGGGTGAATGTCCAAGCGTTCGGACCATTGACTCACCTCGCCAATCCGGAATCGAATGGCCCGACCTAGAAATCAATCTGGGTTCTCAAACCGTAAATGTCGGTGATTGAGTCGTTGTGAACCGGGTTGTCGAGGAAGGCCCGAATGCAGTTGAACTGCACCTTCGCGTAGGCATTGAGGTACCAGTTCAGTCCCAGGGTCATGTCGTTCAGGCGGCCTCCCTGGATTTCTTTGTCGTTCAGATCGATGTAAGACCAGCGTCCGGCCACTTCCCAGGCCCCCAGCCCCGGTTCCTGATCTTCACAGCGATAGGCGAGAGGGCGAAGAGGTTTGACGCGATCGATCGCCCCCAGTTTCCTCTGGTAGGGCCGATGTTCCCCAGTCAGGAAGTAGCCTGCCTGCCCATAGATGCTGGGAAATACGGCAGCCGCGCCATTGGTGCGAGTCGCCATCATCGTCATCCATTCGGATTGGAATGACAGAGGCCCCTTCACCCACAACAACTCCGTCCCCACGAGGTTGTAGTGATTTACGGCAAAGGCCCTCGTGTCCACGAAAAACGGAACTCCATCAAACGGGCCGGGAATCGCCTGTCCCGAGGTTCCCAGGGGCAGATCCCCCTGCTGAGCTCCGATGAAGTACTCCGGAATCGTCCGAAACCGGGCGAGGCGGGCAGCGGGCGCGACATGGTTATACGCCGCTCCGAGGTGCAGATAGTCCTTGCCCGCATCCTCGTACCAAGGGAGCCAGGTGACACGCCCCACTCCCGCATATCCACCGCGGTCGGCAATCGAGGCTCCATACTGGTCCTGACCTGGCCGATACAACGAGGCAGCCCAGGTCATCGTCTCGTCCTCATTCCAGTCGTAAAACCCGACCGCCAGATGCCGAAACGGGGTGAAGGCCTGGAATCCCAGCGATCGCTCGGCAAACGTCGTGTACCGAAAACTCGACACCACCTCCAGAGAAAACGGCTGTTTCCATTGTCCCACCCGGATGTTGCCCAGCACCGGAACCCTGGTCGCCTCCCACCAGAGATCGGTGAACGTAGGACGACCGGGAAATGCAAAATCGAACTGGAGGAAATAGTTCATCGTTTCGGTCAGCGATCCGTTGGCCGATAGCCGGGCCCGGCGAAAGTCGGCCCCATCCTGGAGATTCCCGACCGTACGACGGCTGGCCTCGTCCTGGCCGAACCAACCACTGTCGGCCTGGAAAACACCATGAATCTCCACGCTCGGGTAAGTCTTTTTGCTCAACTTGTTTTGCAGTTCCTCGAATTTTCCTTCGAGGGATTTGCTGACACCGGACTGAGCCGCCCCCGGCCCTTTCCCCTGACTGGAACCGGCCGCTGGTTCCGACAGGGACTGCAGCTTGGAAATCGACCGTTCCGCCCGCTCGAGGCGTTCCAGGATTCCCGGGGCTTCCCCGGCATCCTCCGTGTCTGACTCGCCGATTTCAAAGGGCTCCGTCAATTCGGCAGCCTCATCGATCGAATCAATTCCGGGAGGGAGCTGCAGGGGTTCCTGTGCCATTCCGGGGAGGCTCGTCCAGAACACCCACACTCCGAAAAACAGCCAACCCCAGGCGCACTGGGAGGGCCAGCGGAGTCGCGAGGACATAAACCACCTCGGAGATTGGGAGAGAGATCAGCCGTGCGGAGCCAAAGCGCCAACACGAGCGGTGTGTTCGGCAGGCCCCGAGAGACTTTTGGTGGCGGGGAATCTCCAAACTTGCGTGAGCAAAGCCTGGGAGAAACGGGGGGGAAGGTGCGGAGGGGAGTTGTGACCGTGGAGAATTCACGGTGCGAGGAATGGGGGTGTATCGAAGAATGCAAGGGGCAGTCAATTGGTGGAGTGCGCGTTTTCTGTGCAATCTGCGGCCGAAATTCCATTTTCCAACCACCAGAGGTGTTCTTGCGAACACATTGAAATGAGCGAACGTCGCTACGACGTCGCCTCGATTTCGCGTCCAGACGAACCCGAACTGAGGCCACTGTGTCTCTGGAACCAGCCGCCGACTTATACTGCGGCGTTACTGGGGATCATTCCGAGCACTCCCCCGTTTCCATCGCTTCTCGGTTCCGAATGCCGCATGAACACGACTCAACTGAAGAAGCTGGGCGTTCCTGAAATCTGTCTTCCCCGGGCAATCCAGGGGATCCAGTCGATCGCCCAAACCGGCGGATTACGTGGCTCCCAATTGAAGGAGTTGATTCGCCAGGTCATCGCGGCCCCTTCCGAACATCTCGCCGATCCTCACTTTGGGCAACTCGCCCGGGAACTGATCGCCGAGCGGGAGTACACCCCCGCCGAGCCGGCACCCTATCAAACCTGGGGAAGCGACATCGATGTGGCCGCCCATGCGCAGATGCGTCAATCGTGTGCGGTGCCCGTCTCCCGCCGCGGCGCGCTCATGCCGGATGCCCATGTGGGGTATGGCCTGCCCATCGGCGGCGTTCTGGCGTGTGAAAACGCTGTCATCCCCTACGCGGTTGGAGTTGATATTGCCTGTCGGATGAAACTCTCCGTGTTCGATCTGCCGCCGGCCGCACTCACGGACCAGTTCGACACCTTTCAACAGGCGCTCGAAAAAGGAACCCGGTTCGGTGTGGGAGGACAGCACGAACGCCCACAGCAACACCCCGTGATGGACCTCGACTGGGAAGTGAGTCGGGTGACCCGTGAGAACAAAGACAAGGCCTGGAGGCAGCTGGGCACCTCAGGATCGGGGAACCACTTCGTGGAGTTTGGCGTGCTGACCTTGACCGAACCTGCGGCCGATCTTGGATTGGCGGCGGGGGAGTATGTGGCGCTGCTCAGTCATTCTGGTAGCCGGGGAGCCGGAGCCGCCGTCTGCAGTACCTATTCCGCAATCGCCCAGGGGAGGCTCTCGAAGCGGTACACCGAGTTTGGTCGCCTCGCCTGGCTTGATTTGGCGTCTGAGGCGGGACAGGAGTACTGGGCGGCCATGAACCTCATGGGCGAGTACGCAGCCGCCAATCACGACGTGATTCACCGATTGGTCGGGAAACTGATTGGATCTCAAAAGATCGCCGGTGTTGAGAATCATCACAACTTCGCATGGAAGGAAATTCATGATGGACGGGAATTGATTGTCCACCGCAAAGGGGCGACCCCGGCGGGACTGGGCGTGCTGGGGGTCATTCCCGGATCGATGGCCGACCCCGGTTACGTGGTTCGCGGCCGAGGGAACGAAGCCAGCCTGAGGTCGGCGTCGCATGGTGCGGGACGGGCCATGTCGCGGACCAAAGCCAAAGACACCTACACCTGGAAAGCTGTGCAAAATGACCTGAAAAAGCGGGGAATTACCGTGCTTTCCGCAGGAGCGGATGAAGTCCCCTATGCCTACAAGCGCATCGACGAAGTCATGGCGCAGCAGCGCGATCTGGTGGAGATTGTCGCCCGCTTCGACCCCAAGATCGTCAAGATGTGCGGGGATGGCAGTGCCGCGGAAGACTGAGTTGTCCCATCGACCGGGAAGCGCCAATCTCCGCCGTTGACTGCTGTAATTCAGCGGTTTGCGGGTACAATCTTCTGGAAGCTGAATTTCCCCTTCCCTTGTCTGGAAAGGCTTCCCATGCCCCGTTCCGACCGCGTGTTGGCTTCTCTGTCCTGTCTCGGCCTGTGTTTGGCAACCCTGCTGCTGGGACCGACCCTGTTGAAGTCGACCCAGGCCCAGCCCCCCGCCAATCCCCGTGTCACCAAGTGGGAATACAAGATTGTGAGGGCCACAGAGGAGATCCTGAACCAGCATGGTGAAGAGGGCTGGGAGGTTGTGTCTGGCCTGAGTGATGTGAAGGGGCAGAGTGCGGGGATGCGGGCCATCAATACCATCGAGCGGGCGATCCTGAAGCGGCCAAAGGCCAATCCATAACTCATCTCCAGGTTTGGGACTGCTCTCTCCGTCCATGACCATGTGGTATCTGGAGCAGACGGGGCGATCGGAAATCGCCGAGATGGCACGGCCTGTGCCCGAAGCAGGCCGTCGCCTCTCCCTCGAACGACTCGTTACTCCCGACCTGTCCCACTACCGCTGGCTCTTCAATACCGTGGGGCAGCCCTGGAACTGGTACTCGCGCAATGAAGTAAACGACTCCGCACTGGCCGAGATCATTCATGATCCTCGGGTCGAAGTGCTGCATCTTCTCCAGGAGGAGCAAGTCGTGGGCTTCGCCGAGTTGGACCGCCGTCAGGGAACGGAAGTCGAACTGAAATTCTATGGCTTGTTCCCCGAGCGAACCGGCCACAGGATGGGAGGCCCGTTGCTCACGCTGGTCCTGAATCGGGCTTGGTCAACCCAACCATCCCGCGTCTGGCTGCACACCTGCTCCGAAGATCATCCCGCAGCACTCAAACTCTATTTGTCTGCAGGATTTCGGATCTTTGATGTACAGCGCTGATGGAAGCCAAACACAGCCGCTTCAGGCTCGACAGAACAGACCGAACCAGTCGGTGACCAACTCAAACGACTGAATCACGATCAGCCTGCGGTCATTCCCCACCAACCGACCTGCCAGGGCATGACCGAAATGGGATCAGGTGGTCGCCTCTCAGCGATCGATCTCTCCCATCACAATGTCGAGCGAGCCCACGATAGCTGGAATGTCGGCAATCAGACAGCCGGCACACAGTGCCTCTGTGACCGACAGATTGCAGAATGACGAACTCTTGGCCCGAGCCCGCCAGGGAAGATTGCTGTCGTTTCCGATCAGGTAGAACCCCATCTGGCCACGGGGACATTCCGTTTCCAGATAGACTTCCTTCTTGGGGAGTTTCTGGGCTTGCTTGAACGGAATCCGGTGCTCTCCGGTGGCGGCAGGATACTTCTGCATCGCCTGCCGAACCAAACGAATGGACTGAACGACTTCCATCATCCGCACGTAGAACCGGCACCAGTTGTCGCCCAGCACACATTCCGGCGGAGCACTCGCAAAGGGGGCCACCGGCACATCAAACTGATAGCCCGAGTACATCCGCGTATAGATCGGCTCGCCATCCCGGCGAAGATCATGATCGACACCGCTCCCGCGAAGGACCGGTCCTGTGCAGCCGTAGGAGATCGCCATCTCCCGATCCATGATCCCCAGCCCCGCCGTCCGCTTGATGAAGATCTGGTTCGTCGTCAGGAGCGTGTGATACTCGGGGATCCGTTTCTCAAGCCAGTCGAGGAACTGACTGCACGCTTCAATCCACGACATCTGCAAATTGCTGGACTTGCCAGTCAAAGCCGCCAATCCCGGCGGAATGGTGATCTTTGCGGGCAGGTCATGAGTCACACCACCGGGAGTGATGTACGAATAGGTCAGCCGGGCTCCGCACACTTCTTCGAACAGATCGAGAATGATCTCCCGTTCTCGGAATGCATACAGAAAAGGACTGAAGGTCCCGAGATCCAAGCCATAGGCCCCCATGCCGACCAGATGGCTGGCAATGCGGCCCATCTCGCCAATCAGGACCCGCAACACCATCGCCTTCTCAGGAACCTCCATCCCCATCAGCTTCTCAGCCGCCAGGGAAAGGCCCAGATTCATGTTCATTCCCGCCAGATAATCCATCCGGTCGGTGTAAGGAATCCACTGGGGCAGGGAGAGGTTCTCTCCGATTTTCTCCGCACACCGGTGCAGGTAACCCAGGTGAGGGATGACCTGACTGACCACCTCACCGTCCGTCCGCAGCAGCAACCGCAGCACGCCATGGGTACTTGGATGCTGGGGCCCCATGTTGACGAGCATCTCATCGGTGCGAACGTCAAACTCGACGATCCGGGGATCTTCCAGGTGCAGAGCCATTTGGTCACTCGGTTGTAATGCGGAGAATCAGCGACTCAGAAACGACAGACGCAGCCATCACTTGGCACGAATGCCGTGATACTCCAGCGGAAACTCGTAATCGCGACGCAGGGGATGTCCCACCCAATCTTCGGAACACAAAATCCGTCGCAGATCCGGGTGACCGACGAAATTCACCCCCACCAGATCATACGCCTCACGCTCATGCCAGTCCGCGACGGCCCAGACACCCGAAACGGTCGGCAGTTGCGGCAACTCACCAGCGACTCCCCCCTGCCAGCGGGGCAGCTTGACCTTCAACACGAGGCTGTGACGCAACGAAAAACTGTAAAGATGGTAGACCACCTCGATGCGCGGGTCACCCAGCTTGGCCTGCTTCTTCGGATCGGCATCAAACCAGTCTGTGGCACACAGATTGTTGAGCGAGTCGAATTGCAATCCAGAATCGGACTTGAGGAATTCGCAGACTTCCAGAATCTCAGCCGGAGCCACTTCAATCCAAGGATCAATGTTCTCTGAATTGACCCCGGTGATCCGATCCCCAAATTGGCTGACCAATCGGGAGTGAATGTCCTGGAAATTCATCGCGACTCACTCTCAAGGAGAACAGGCTGCAGACAAACTGCAAATGAACAGCGTCAGACGACGGTCTCAACGGAACGCGGGAGCACGTCGGAACTCGGCGACGGACGAACCGGGCGAACCCGGCGGGCACTGGACACCGAACGAACCCAGTCCAGATCGCCACGCTTCCAAACGTAGGCAAACGCGACCAGCAAAATGCTGAAGAAGATCAGGATGTCAGCAAGTCCCGTCCAGGCCAGAGATTGGGCAGCGGCCGGAGTGATGACGTTTTCCGGGCTCAGTGAGCCTGGGGCCACATTCAGCAGACGCTCACTCAATTGCACGCGGGCCGGCTCACTCACCCGCGGATCCATCAGGGCAGTTGCGCCGCCGTAGATCGTCGCCCAGGGGAAAAAGAAGGCAACTTCCACGTCGAACAGAATGAAGAGCAGGGCCACTACGTAGAACCGCAGGTCAAATTGAATGTACGAAGAGCCGATCGTGGGCTCACCGCACTCATACGCCGCCAACTTTTCCGCGGTGGGTGCCGCCGGACGAACAAACCACCCCGCGATCAGGGGCAGCATCAAAAAGACGACGCCCAAAAGGGAGAACAACAACAGATGTCCGACCAGATCATTCATGCTTCCACTCGCCATTCCAGAGTGACTCATCATGCCGTCAGGAGCTCAGTCCGACAGGAACCGCAGCCAAGAGATTCCGAGATCCGGGCCGGGATCGAGACTGTCGCCGCTCACTGATCTCCGCGAAAATCCTTCGGTTGCGGTCCTGGTGAGGAACCAGCCATCAGTGACTGGCGACCAGCAAAGCCGGTGTCGAGTTCGTGCCAGTGCCCCACTTCTTCCTCACCCAAAAGCCAGCAGAGATACACCTCCCGGCCATCGAGCAGCGAATAGAAATCGAGCAACCCCCGCGAGGCATCCTTGACCTCGATGCCCAAATCGGTCAACTCTTCTATGTAACCCTGCAACGTTTCAAGTTCCTGCTCGAGTTGGGACTCAGCCTCGACCAACTCCTCAGCGTAGAAGTCTTCCACACCATCTTTCGCGCGTTTTTGCCGGCGAATACGATCGAGCCGATCCTTACGCTCCTTCACCTCGGCGAACTTTGCCACCATGTCGGCCGCAATCGCTTTCACCAACGGCAGGGCGTGATTGGCCTGTTCCACCGTGTAGTGACGACGCTCAACCCGCTGCTCTTTCGCCATGATCCAATCCTTCAGAAATCCCGCACACCGCCCGGAGATCGTTGCCCACGCGGCAAACAGCGATCTCCCTACTCGGACGACACCACCTGGAACGGACTAGGTTCACCCTTGACCCACACCGGCTGGTAGAGCACCTTGGATTCCGAGACGGCGGTGGGATTCAACGAAGTCTGCCCCCACGCCACTTCCAACGGCAGCTTGGCGTAGTCCACAATACAGCCGTCGCGGCTGTAGCAGCTCAAATCAAAATTCGACCCCATGAAAATGCAGTCGACAGGGCACGGTTCAACACACAACGCACAGAACATGCATTTCGTGTAGTCGATGGTGAAGCCGTTCAGCCGGAAGCCCTTTCCGACTGGCGCCTTCTCCTTGTCAATATAGATGCAGTCGACCGGGCAGGCAGCCGCACACTTGTCGCACCCAATGCACGTCGTGAGGTCGTACCGATGAAAGCCGCGGTAACGGGCCTTCACAGGCACTGGGACCTCGGGGTACTCATAAATGTGGGTGAACGTCTTGCGCTGGTACGTTTTCAACATCGTCAGCAACGTCACCCACATCCCCTGGATCAGGGTGCTGACAGCCACAAAAACGTTCCGGAACCACCTGAACATGGTTTCCCCTGCTGGGACAGATTTTCAGCCTGACGAAGTCGCTCGATTATAGGCAGACACGCGTGAGTCGCAAGTGAGACGCACAGTCCGGTTGTGGCGATTTCCCGGCGCTGGGAACTATGGTCATCCCCTGCTCTCCAATTGTCGCAGGGACTGTCACGAACAACAAAAACCCGCCGCAATCCCTGCGGATTGCGGCGGGCCAAAGCAGTTCTCCACCCCAAACCATGGGGGTGCAAAACGAACTCCCCGACGGGCTCTAGACGACCTTGGTCGATCCGGGGATGGCGATCGCATACCACCCCTGCTGATCGGGCATCGAGGGAGGATTGGACTGCCAATCATAAGATTGGGGCCGCAGGCTCATCTCGGAGGCCAGAGCGTCCTTCCACTCCACGACTTTGCCGGAGTACGTTGCGAGGCGACCCAAAACCGCCGTCATCGAACTCAGAGCACCGTATTCGGCCTCATTCAGTGGCTTTCCAGCCCGAATGCTGGCGAACAGATCATCGTGCTCGACCTGGTACGGATTCTTCGGCCGACTTCCCTTCTCGGGCTGGTACTTCCATTCCGGTGCCCCATTGACCCGAATGATCCCCGCGGCAATGTCCGCCGAACCCTTCGTTCCCTGCGCGTGCTCCGACACACTGCTCCAACATCCCTCAATGTGCCGGCACTGGCTGAACAACCGGCTCCCATCGGCGTATTCGAACTCGACCGCATGGTGGTCGAAAATCTCGCCGAACTTCTTGTCGGTTCGCACCTGCCGTCCCCCCATGCCCGACGCACGGACCGGATAGGCATTCTTCAGCCAGTTGCAGACATCGAGGTTGTGGATGTGCTGTTCGCAAATGTGGTCTCCGCACAGCCAGTTGAAGTAGTACCAGTTCCTCATCTGGTACTCCATTTCGGTCATGCCGGGCTGACGTTCGACAACCCACACTCCGCGATCATTCCAGTACGCACGCATCGTATGGATGTCGCCAATCGCCCCCTCCTGAAGCCGCTTGATCGTCTGGATGTACGAATCCTGATGGTGCCGCTGCAGCCCGACCCCGACTCCGAGGTTTTTCTGCTTGGCTTCCGCGGCGGCGGCCAGAACCTGCCGGACCCCCGGGGCATCCACAGCCACCGGCTTCTCCATGAAAACGTGCTTGCCCGCCTTGACCGCAGCCTCGAAATGCTGGGGCCGGAATCCCGGGGGAGTGGCCAGAATCACCAGATCAATCCCGGAATCGATGACCTTCTGAAAGGCGTCGAAACCGACGAATTGTCTCTCGGGAGGAACATCCACCAGATCCTTCGCACGATCTCCCAGTTCCTGCTGAATGGCCCCCAGACTGCTCTTGATTCGATCGGGAAACGCATCCCCTACCGCCACCAGTTTGACCTTCCCCTTGGTGCTCAGTGCCTGAGCCGCGGCCCCCGTCCCCCGGCCTCCGCACCCGACGAGACCGACCCGAATCAGATCGTCCCCGCCAGCGTACGCGCCCGGCAAAGGAGCCAGGACAGCCAAACCAGCGGCCCCGAGCGCCGCGACAGTCGAATCTTTCAGAAAATCCCGGCGCGTCGCCGAATCCTGGGCTGCCGTATGACTCATCGAACGAACCTCCTCAAGTTCTGAAGCGGGAGAAACAAAAACGCCTGAACGACACACCACTCAAACTCATCAACAAATCGCAGTGCGGCTTACTGAGTCCGCCTGGTTGTAAGTCCAGTGGGACTAGGAACCGGATTCCACGGGCCAGAGTCCAGAAAAAATTCCGCCGATCCCCTTGACTCAGGGACCTCCCTGGGTTGCTCCGTCGGATGGCCCGACACCGTGCTGCACCGACCTCTTTTTTACCGCCTACTTCTTCTCTGTCACGCTCTTTTCCACTTTGGGGAACTTGATGTCCTCTCCTCCCAAGGGCCGCACAACCCGAAAACCAACCCACCGCGCATCGGTATGGTACCACCGGCTTTTGGGAAGCTGGGGATCCTGGATTTTCCATTCCGGCTTGGAAAAGTCCCGGGCGGCACTCCGCAGCATTTCCGCCGTCCCATCCCACCCGCCTCCCCGCACGACCTGTGGGTACTCCTTGGTCGCAAGGAAAAAGGGCGTCTCGACGGAATGCTTGGCATACCCTTCTTCGTCGTATTGGTCGACGCACCATTCGGCGACGTTCCCATGCATGTCATGCAGCCCCCAGGCGTTCGGCTTCTTTTTCCCCACCTTCTGGTACTTCTCGCAGTTGTCGATGAACCACGCATGCTCTTCGAGTCCTGCGGCGTCATCTCCAAACGAATAGGCAGTGGTCGTGCCGGCACGGCAGGCGTATTCCCATTCCGCCTCGGTCGGCAACCGGTAGTAACGGCCCGTTTTGGCCGTCAGCCACTCGCAGTAAACCCGGGCCGCCAGTCCGGTCATACAGATCGCGGGAAAGCCGTCGTGCCCCATCCGAAACGTCATGTCGGTGTAGGGTTTGGTGGGGCGTGTCACCGCATCTGAGAGCCGGTCACGATCGGTCGAGTCGAGCTTCAACGTCTCGCGCCGCTTGACATCCAGACTGAAGCTCCAGACATCGTACTCATCCCAGGTGACCTCGCATTTCCCCATCCAGAACGGGGCGATCTTCATCGAATGCTGGGGACCTTCGTCGGGATTTCTTCCCATTTCCGACTCGGCACTCCCCATCACGAATTCCCCACCGGGAATCGGCACCATGTCGAAGGTCACCTCCGTGCCGGTGATCTTCTCGGTATACGCCTTCATATCGGCCGGGTTCTTGGCCTCGGCCTCGGGAATCGGAACTACCGGCGGGGCGACCGACACGTCCTGAGCCTCTGCGATGGGCCTCTGGGGACGGATGCCCCAACACAGTCCGACCAGAACCAACCCGGCGAGCACCGCTTGCCCCGTTCCCCTGAACCTGCCTAGACTCACCATGACTGAATCCGACCTCTCCACCGCAAGCACCTGTTGGAATCTCGACACCCGCTTCAATCGCGGCAGTGATCACCAATTCCGATTTTCGCCGGCGGGTCAAATGCCGGAGAATCCCTGAGAGGTGACGTGTCACCAGGATCCGTCTATGTCCCAAGCGCTGCTTTCCATCGCCTTGACCGCCGCACTGGCGGGACTCTCGGCCAACGGCGCACCGTTGCAACGGTACGCGTTTTCGGAAATGCTCATGGGCATGCGGTTCCGAATCGTAGTATACGCACCGGATGAACAGTCCGCAAATCGGGGTGTGACCGCAGCGTTTCAGCGAATCCTGGATCTCAACGCGGTCTGCAGTGACTACGACGCCGACAGCGAACTGAACCGCTTGTGTGCGACGGCGGGCACAGGCCGTCCGGTCGCCATCAGCCAGGATTTGTTCCGGATTCTGACGGCATCACAGCAGTTGGCCAAAGCCAGCGACGGAGCGTTTGACCCGACCGTCGGACCGCTGACCCGCTTGTGGAGACGCAGTCGCAAAAACCGAAGGCTCCCGGACGCAGCCGTGCTGTCCCAGGCCCGACAGGCTGTCGGTTGGCAGGGTTTGTCCCTCGATCAAGAACGCCAGACGGCTACTCTCAAGCTCCCGAAAATGCAGTTGGATCTCGGCGGAATTGCGGTGGGATTCGCCATCGACGAGGCGCTCCAGGTGCTGAAAGAGCACGGGATCGAAAGTGCCCTGATTGATGGCAGCGGTGACATTGGTGTCAGCGGCCCTCCCCCTGGGGAGCCAGGATGGCGAATCAGTGTCGCCCCTCTGGATGCCGACGGAACGCCGAGTCGCCATCTCGTGCTGCACCATGCCGCCGTCACCACGTCGGGCGACGCGTTTCAATTCGTGGAGATCGAGGGAGTGCGGTACTCACACATCGTCGATCCAGCCACCGGCCTCGGCCTGACAACCCGGTCGAGCGTGACCATCATCGCCCCGACCTGCCTCATGGCAGACAGCCATGCCACGGCGGTCTGCGTGATGGGGTCCGAGCGGGGGCTGGCCTGGCTCAAAAAAAACGCTCCCCAGGCTGACGCCCTGTTCGTTGCTGCGAAGGGACAGGATCCAGAGGCGGTTGCCGTCACCGAAACTCCGGGATTTGCCCGGTATGAAATGACTCCCCAGTGCCCATCTCCGTGACAATTCGGGGTTCAGTTCGCAATGCCCTGCCTCGCGAGTTCAGCTGCCCCGTCGCAGTTGCATCGCGAAGTCATCCGGCCGATATTCGTCCGGGTTGTGATTGATCAACCGCCCTTCACGAAACAGCAGATAGACACTTTGCCCCTGACTGTCGGGGCCAAATTTATAGACCTTGTCATCGACCCGGAAATCGGCCTGCTTCAGCCATTGGCTATGAGGTTCCAGTTCAGGAGTTTCGCCAACGACGGCAGCCACTTCGTGAACTCCCATCCCGGTCGTCACACAATTCTGGAGCAGCCAGTAGAGATCTTCTCGATTGTGATGCTCGATGTAGGCCGCCCGTCGGCGTGCCATTTCCTTCTCCGAAACAACGGGCCGACCGGCCAGTGTCTCCAGCAGACTGGTATTCAGACCGGTGGACTCGCAGCCCAATCCAGCCAGACATACCAGCAAACCGCCCAGCAACGTGGCTGGACGAAAGACACTGTGCGAACCCGCGTGCAAACGAATCAACAGAATTGTTCCGGGAATCGAACAAGACCAGTGGAACTGGGGGAAGCAACTGCCGCACGGCCCCCGCTCATCAAACCGCGGGATACCGCCACCATTTTGCTCCGTACGCCGCGGTGCTTCTACGCCAGAGGTTGGATCAGGGTCAAGATCACCTCGCGCGTCGCATACTCCACTCGCGGTTTCAGCGGGCGATCCGCTCGAAGAATATCCTCTGAAAGCAGTCGCCAATAGCACACGTACAGATACTCCCGTCACTGGATTCCCGTGACATTACGGTGTGATTGCCAGCAACCCCCCTCCTGTTGACAATGGAGATTGAGACACCAAGGTCTTAACGGCCACGCATCCACTTGCGAACCGCAGGCGGGTCTGGGCCGGGTTCCCCCCCACCAATCCGAGTGTACAACCGCCATGCCGATCGAACGTCGCGACTTTCTCTCTGTGATCGCCTTGGGGTTCCCCAGTGTCCTCACGGCCTCCCCTCTTCTGGCAGACGAGCCTCAGGAACCGAAATCCGACGAGACAAAACCGACCACCTCGACTCGCAAAGGCACGATCCCCTCACAGGAGGAACTCGACCGCTGGTTTGCGGAAAAGTTGGCCAACTCAGCTTTTGCGGGCAACTACAGTGTCACCCAGGGGACAGAAGAGAAGGCGGCGGTGATGGAGAAATACGCCATTTCCAAAGTGTCCAAAGTAAACAATACAACCTGGCTGTTTGGTGCCAAATGGCAGATTCAGGGAAAGGAATTCCCCATTGCGGTCCCATTCCAGGTTCTCTGGGCGGGAAAAACGCCCGTCATCACCCTGGATGAGGTGACCATCCCTGGACTGGGAACCTTCTCGGCCCGGGTCCTGATCCATGAGGATTGGTATGCCGGTACCTGGGTGCATGGGAAAGTGGGGGGACATCTGTGGGGTCGGATTGAACGAGGAGCCCCCACAGCTCCTGCCAACAAACAAAACCCCCAGTGATGCACACAAAAACACACCTCCACTTCGTGAACGATTCTCCAGCGCTGCACAATCAAACCATCACGTCGAGAACGTGCAGCCAGCGGTTGCAAACCTCGCAGCACCTGTTATGATCTTGGGCTCCCCGCTTGGGGCTCAGGATGTGAGGCTTCGAAAAGGAACTCGTTCGATGGGCATGCGTTGCGACTTGTGTGAGAAACAGCCGATCCGGGGCAATCAGTTGGCCCAACGCGGCAAGGCGAAGTACCTGGGAGGCAACGGCCGGAAAACCACTGGCATTTCCCGTCGCGCCTTCCGTCCGAATCTGCAGCGGGTGCGTGTGCAGGACGGTGGCGAAGTTGTCACCAAGCGAGTCTGCACACAATGCCTCAAGAGTGGCCGCGTTGTGAAGGCTGTGATTCGCAAGCCCTTCACTCTCCCCACGAAGTAAACAGGATTTCGGCTGTGTCCACGAGTCTGGATCGCGGGACCGTGTTGCGTGTGGCCCGTTTGGCTCGCCTGAGACTGGCCGAGTCCGAAATCGATGATTATCTGCAAAAGCTCAGCACCATTCTCGAATACGTCGAGCAACTCAAAGAAGTTCCGACGGATGAAGTGGAGCCGATGGCCCACGCAGTGGAATTGAACAACGTCTTTCGTGAAGATTCTGTTGTTCCATCACTGCCTCGGGAATTGGCGCTGGGCAATGCTCCGAAGACCGACGGCAAGTTCTTTCTGGTCCCCCAGATTATTGATTCTGGAAGCTGACGGGGAACTTCGGCGTGGGGCTGTTCGTTTCTGGCCCCTCTGTCGGACGTCCTTGCCTGAGTGGGCGGGTTTGGGCGAGCCCCTTGTCATTCCTTGTTGTTCCCGGGCATGGCGTTGTCAGTGTCTGAAGCATTCAATTCTTTCATTTTGCGCTCCTGATACCTGGCGGTAGAGTACAGGGCATTTCAATGTTTCGCTCTATGCCAGAAAGCGATTCCCCGGCCTGCTGGGTGCGAAGATTCATCCCCGTTTTGTGACCCGAGCGCATTTGAACGATTCAGAGTGCGAGGCATTCTCCCGTTTCATTTGGTAACGACCACTGGCGCCAGGGCCGGGATGGCATATGCACAACTTCCACAAAGTCCTGTCAATGCGGCCTGAATTCGTGTGGTACACCGGCACTCGCAGCTTTCGCAGGAGACCCGTGTATCGACTCGTCCGCAGGTCACAGAACTCCGTGCCCGAGGGCGACAGACTCACATCCGATCAGGCATCCTAAGGTTCATCGGTCAACCCTAGGGGTTGTGCCGACTTCGAAAAAAAATCCCTCCATGCCGGGATTGGCGACATCAAATCCCGAATTGCAACCAGGCCCAAATCCCTGCCGATACGAACCGTTGTTGGCTGTTGCGAACCTGCCATCACGATGCGCGACACCATCCCCTGGAAATGACATCCCGACACGATGCACATGCCGATGGAAGATGGATTTGAGGACGTTCGAGATCTGGAGCAGTTGCGTGCCTGGGTGCACAAGACTCTCTGCGATCGAGAAAACATTTTGCAGGAACAGTTTGGATTGACGGAGACGGTGGTCAGACGGAACGGCACGCCCTGTGGCTTGCATTTCTGTCTCCGCGGACCACGTAGCATCCGACTTGAGGCGATCTGGGTTGCGGACCGGAACCTCATTTACTGCTACGACGCCCGCGGGGCACGTTTCCTGAAGGTTCAACTCCGGTGGCGTCTCGAATTGTGCGCCGCCTGAGGTCACCATCATTCCCGTGCCGAGCCCGATCTTTGGGACTTGGACTTGGCTCCGAACCCAGGGTTCACTTCGTGTGATCCCTTGAGCTGACTCAGGCCCGGTGGAAGTTGAACTTCCACCGGGCCTGTTGTCATTGATGGCCGTGCTGAAATCACGGCGTGGCCGTCAGCCTTCCAATTCGACAATCAACAAATCGGCCAACGGGTGGGGAATGACAAGCTGACGGCTGTTGGCGAAGCAGACCGTCCAGGTCTCCTGTTGGATGTCCCGGTCTGTGACCTGCAACCTTCCCCCCAGCTCCAGGCTTAATCCCGCAATGCGCGCAGCCCCAGTCGGATGCGCGCCAGACGACGATTGCTCGGAGTTTGTCTCCAGGCCAACCAGAACTCCACGGTCGCCCACCCGCAACTGCGACAGGGGAAACCGCCCCGGCTGTCCGGGATCACTGGGGATCCGAGGAATCTGGGAACCATGCGGATCGGTTTCGGGATGACCGAGCACATCCTCCAGCCTGGCGAGCAATGCGTCATCCAGAAGGTGTTCAAGCTCCTCAGCCGAGGGATGAACGTGATCCAGCGGCAGCCCGACTTGTTGCACCAGATAGGCTTCCCAGAGACGATGCGCCCGATCGAGTCGGCGCGCCTCTTCCATCCCGCGCGGTGTCAGCCGTACCCCACGTGCACCGTCCCGCGTAATCCACCCTTTCCAACCCAGCTGCACCAACCAAAGTGTCACAGCCAGGCGAGAGCAGCCCAATTCTCCGGCCAGCTCATCGGGTCGAGAAGTCAAATCGGCTGAGCGGGACTGTGTTTTCAGCAGCAACCGCACCAGATTCTCCTGGCGGGTTCGCAGCCGCAATCGACCGCGCCGCAATATTCTCCAAAATGCCCCCGATTCGGGGGCCCACAGAAAGGCAAGTCCAAACTGGGCGCAGGCCACCACCACCATCGTGGGTGCCGTGGTGACATTCAGCCAATCGGCAAGATGCAAGCCCACCACAGCGGAGACTCCCCCAGCGACAGAGGACCACCACAACATCCCGGGAAGTCGTCGTGACATCAGGAATCCGGTCGCCGGAGGTGCGGTCAGCAATCCGACCACGAGGATCGCCCCAACCGAACTGAAGGCCCCCACGACGGTGGTTGCCAACGCCACCAGGAACGCCCCCTGCACCAGGGGAACCGAGAGCCCCATCGACCGGGCCAACTGAGGATCGAAACCTGTGACCAACAGCGGGCGATAACAGGTCAGTAACAATCCCAACAACACCAGACAAACTCCCCCCCTCTGCCAGAGGGCCAGCGGAATTCCAAATCCGAACAGAAGGAACTTCTCTTCCAGGGGCACAAAATCGAGGTTGCCGTAGAGCGAGTGCTGGACGTCAATATGCAACCGCGGCACAAAGCTCGACAGCAGCACCACCCCCAGGGCGAACAACGTCGTGAAGACAATTCCTGTGGCGGCGTCGTTTTTGACTCGTGAGCCTCGCGACACCAACTGAATCATCAGAGCAGTCAAGACAGCGGTGAAGACCGCCGCCAGTAACAACGTCCCGCTCCCCATGCTCCCGGTCCAGAGAACCGCGAGGACCAGCCCCAGCAGCACGGTATGACTCAGGGCATCCCCCAGCAGAGCCTGCCCCTGAAGAATCAGGAAACATCCCAGCCAGGAGCAAGAGAGGGAGACAAACAGACTCAGGGCGAGGATGCACAGCGTGTCATAACGTACGGTTTTGGACCAAAGCCCCTCCCGGGCACCGCCCAAGGCGGCCGCCAGCGAACTGCCGTAAGGGCCGGTCATCAGCGTCATCCCCTGCGCCAGCAACCAGTTTCCGAACATTCAGGCCTCTCCTCCTGGCTGGTCCGTCACCACCGAGCTCCGCCAACGTCGCAGCAGAGCACGGAGGAGTCCGTAGCGCGGGGAGAACACCCACGCCGCCAGAAACATCAACGCCAAAACCAGCACCACAGTCGGCCCCGTCGGAAGACTGGATGCCATTCGAAGAGGAGGCCATCCGAGGCCCAGAAGCCGACTCCATCCCCCCAGCCAATTCCACCCCTGGACCAGTACCTCAGTGCTCAGGGAGCTTAGATTCAATCCTCCAAGGCCCCCCATGACTGCGACTGCGACCGCGATCCCCAACATCCGCGGCAGTCGATCGGTCAACAACAGGGCGGTCGCGGCAGGAGTGATCAGCAAGGCGGACAAGAGCACAACTCCCACGGCCTGAATGGCAATCACAATTGCCATGGCGGTCAGCAACACCAGCAGGTAGTGGAGCCGCCGCACAGGCAACCCCAGCGCGCAGGCGAAACCCTCATCGAAACAAAACACAGACCATTCCTTGAACAGCGACAGCACACACAGCACGATCATGGCCGTGACGCAGCCAATCAGCAGCAGGTCGACATCCCGCAGGGCGGCCGCCTGTCCGAAGAAGAACTGATTCAGACCTCCCTGTCCTCCTCGTGGATCGGACTGGATCCGTGACATCAACATCAATCCCGCACCGAAGAATCCCGAGAGCACCAATCCCATCGCCACATCGGGTTTCAACCGGGTGCCGCGCTGGATCAGCGCAATCAACCCTCCGGCCACAAGAGCCGCCACAAGAGCTCCGGCGAACAGCCAGACGGGATGCTTGGTCCAGGTCACCATAAATCCCAGGCACAGGCCCGGCAGAACGGCATGCCCCAGGCTATCTCCCAACAACGACATCCGCCGGAGCACAATCAGGCTGCCCAGCAATCCACAACTGATTCCCAGCAGCACCATTCCAACGGCCGCGGTTCGCACACTTCCATCCTGAAAACTCCAAAAGCGGAGCATCTCGGTCCCCAAAGAGGCCACGGATGGACAGTTCGCGGTGGGAGTGATCATCGCCGAATGACCGCCACCCGGTCGGCAGCTTCCGAGAGAATGGTCAGCCGCCCACCATAAGTCTGCTGCAGAAGCTCAGGGGTGAAGACCGAAGACGTTGGACCGCTCGCCACAAGCCTCATGTTCAACAGCAGAATCCGGTCGAAATACACCGGAGCTGTCTGCAGATCGTGATGAACGACCACCACCGTACAGCCACGTTCCTTGAGTTGCCTCAACAGCCCCATGATGGCCGACTCGGTCGCAGCGTCGACCCCGACAAAGGGCTCATCCATGAAGTACACCCGGCTCTGTTGCGCCAGTGCCCGGGCAAGAAACACCCGCTGCCGCTCACCTCCCGAGAGATTGGAGATCTGACGATTACGAAACGGCAACATGCCAACGTCTGCCAGGCATTGATCGGCAAGTTGACGTTCCGCCACCCCCGCGGACCGAAACCATCCCAGTCGGCCGTAAGTGCCCATCAGAACCACGTCCCGGACGGTGACGGGAAAGTCCCAGTCCACGCTTTCCCGCTGCGGAACATAGCCCACCGCCAAGCGTTGCCGGGCCAGCGGCTCACCAAAGAAACGCACCCAGCCACGATCGACCGGCAGCAATCCCAGGGCCGCCTTGATCAACGTGCTTTTGCCAGCACCGTTCGGACCAATCACCCCCACCAGTTCGCCGGCAGGCAGCGAAACATCCACATTCCAGAGCACCGGCCGCTTGTCGTAGCTGACCGTCATGTCGTGGATTTCCACAGCCGGGCTGACGTTCATAAACGAGGCTCGCGAAGTGCATCGACAATCATGTCGACATTGTATCGGATCATGCCCCGATAGGTTCCCGCTGGCCCATCCGCAGCCCCCAGAGCGTCCGAATACAACTCAGAGCCGAGGCGAACACCAGAGTCCTGGGCCACCCGCTGGACCGCCGCGGGGGAGACACTCGACTCAGGAAAAATCGCCGGGACCTGGCGATCACGAATCAGATCCACACACTCGGCCAGTCGCCGCAGACCAGCCTCACTCTCGGTGCTGATCCCCTGGATTCCAAACACTTCAAACCCATAGGCCCGGCCAAAGTACTGGAACGCATCATGACTGGTGATGAGGACCCGCCGTTCGGCAGGAACCTCGGCGACCCTTGTGCGGCAGTATTGATCGAGAATCTCCAACTCCCCGAGATATTGGTCACCCCGGCGACGGAATCCCTCGGCTTCAGCAGGTGCCGCGGCAGCCAGGGTGTTGATGACGACCTCCGCCGCCATTTTCCAGAGCCCCACATCAAACCACACATGGGGATCGGGTTGAGAGCCAGACTCAGCCCCCCCCAAGAGCCGGCCGGCGGGAATTGCCGAAGTGACCGCCACGACGGTTTTTTCGCGGGACAACGACTCGAATACTTCCACCAGCTTCCCTTCCAGGTGAAGTCCGTTGTAGAGCACCACATCGGCCTGCCGCAGCCGACGCTGGTCACGCGTCGTCGGCTGGTAAAGATGGGGATCGACTCCCGGTCCCATCAGAACCGAAACTTCTCCGGCATCTCCCACAACAGCTTGTGCGATATCGGCGATCATCCCCGTGGTGACCAGTACCGTGACTCCCGGTCCTTCCGAAGTGGGGTTCACTTTCGCAGTATCCGGTCCTCAGCCTGATCCAGCCACGAACAGGCAGAGAATCAGACAGCACCGCATTCGCCGGACGAGCCCGGATCGAAGTGGGCGTGGAATTGATTCATCAGGGGAAGATGTGCAACACTTCATGCTGCGATTCTCTCCCACCCAGCCCCACGTGTCAACTACACCCAAACATTTTTTTTGACTCCTCAAAATCTATGGCTAGCCTGACCGTGGAGAACTACCTCAAGACAATCCTCCAGCAATCCCTGGTCAGCGGTGGCGACCTCGTCACAACGGGGCAACTGGCAACTGCGTTGCGGGTCTCTCCCGGCACTGTCACCGCCATGCTGAAAACCTTATCCGAGGGGGGACTGGTGAAATACCGTCCGTATGAGGGTGTTACGCTCTCGCCAGCGGGACGCAAACTTGCCCTGAGGATGGTTCGCCGGCATCGTCTGCTCGAGAGCTTTCTGGTCCGAACTCTCAGCCTCACCTGGGATGAAGTGCACGAAGAGGCGGAAAACCTCGAACATGCGGTGAGTGACGTGTTGGTGGACCGAATCGATGATTTTCTCGGGCATCCGACCGTTGACCCGCATGGTGATCCGATTCCCGCCGCCGACGGCCTGATGCGTTGTCAGTTGCAGGAGGGAATCCCCATGACCGGGTGGAGCACGGACAGCCGCGTGCGTGTTGTCCGGGTGATCGACCAATCCTCCGATTTTCTGAGATACCTGGCCGAGCAAGGATGCACGCTCGATACTGTTGCCGAAGTCAAGCAGAACTCACGCGAGGCGGGAATTGTCACTCTGAAGATCGGAGCCAACTCATTCTCACTGGGTTATCCCGCAGCCCACCAGATCCTGGCGGTCGCCTTCGATCCCGTGCGAGAATCGGCCAAAGGCAATCACGATCTGGAAGGAAAGCCCCAGAACGTTCGGCTGACCACTCCCAGACGGTAGATTCGGCTCTCCCTGAAAGCAGCTTCACGACGAAAAAAACTCCCGGTGACAGGACATGTCACCGGGAGTTGCAGATTGCCGCGCTGGGTAGATCGAGCTTACTTCACCATGAAATCCGGGTAGCCGACAGTTCCCATCTCAGGCATATCCAGCCCGCCAACTTCATCCTCCTTCGAGACCCGAATCGGAGTGATGAGGTTGCTGATCTTGAACCACACCCAGCCCATGACGAATCCAAACAGGGCAACGGTAACACACGACAGGATCTGGGCAAACAATTGGGAGGCATCACCGAAGAAAAGTCCCCGGACGCCATCGGACCCGTATTTTTCCACGAACTCCGGACGCACGACACCGTTCCAGCCATGGCCATACTTTCCATTGGCGAACAGCCCCAGAGCCAGTGTTCCCCACAGTCCGTTGGCTCCATGCACCGAAACGGCTCCCACAGGGTCATCAAGACCAAACCGGTCCCAGAAGAAGACACTCAATACCACCAGAACGCCCCCGACCGCGCCGATCAGCAAGGCAGCCCAACTGTCGATGAACGCACAGGGAGCGGTGACGGCCACCAGGCCCGCCAGCATGCCATTGCAGATCATGGACGGATCAGGCTTCAGCCCGGTCATCATCAGATACACCATGCAGGAGATCGCCCCACCGACGCTCCCCAACATCGTGTTGACGACCACTGTCGACATTCGCAGATCGGTTCCGGAAAGGGTGGATCCTGAGTTGAAGGCAAACCAGCCGAAAGCCAGGATGAACGTACCGGAAATCACGAAGGGAAGATTGTGCCCGGGAATCGCCTGGGGACGCCCATTCACAAATTTGCCAATGCGGGGACCGATGATCAATCCACCGGCCAGAGCAATCGCTCCGCCCATCGCATGCACGACACTGGAGCCGGCAAAGTCAACGACACCGTGACCGAAGCCCCAGTTGAGTCCCGATTGAGCCAGCCATCCGCCGCCCCAAACCCAGTTGGCGAACAGACAGTAGGGAAGGGCCACCCACAGCGAGAAGAGACAGAAATTTTTCCACGCCCACCGCTCCGCCATGGTCCCGGTTGGAATGGTGGCTGTCGTGTCCATGAAGACCATCATGAAGAAAAACAGAGTCATGATCCCCACGTCATCCATCCCGCTCAGACAGAACCCCTTGGTTCCGAACAGGCCGTAAGCCTTTTCCCCAATGGTGAGGGCGAAACCGGAATTGAGCAGAGACGTTCCTGGGCCCATCGGTGAATACCACCCGGGAGCGACCGGAGCGTTGAACCAGTTCCCCCACCCCAAGGCGAATCCGTAGACGTAAAACGCCAGACAACCCAGGGGATAAACCATGAGATTCATGGCAAATGTATGAGCCGAATTCTTGGCCCGACACAGCCCTCCTTCAACCAGAGCAAAGCCCGTTTGCATGAACATCACTAGGGCCCCGCACAGCAGGATCCACAACGTGTTGATCGAGAACATGTTGTGGGCAATGCGGTCGTACAAATCAGCCGGAGACTTCTGGGCCGGATTATCGTCCCCCACAGGACCTGCCGAAGGTGCGATCCAGTAGCCCGAACTGGCCCCCACCGGATCAGGCCAGAGTGGTTCCTCTGGCTTGGGGCTCACTCCCGTCATGTAAGGGGGAAGCGTCACGGCAGGAGCAGCAGCGGGAGGACTCGCTTCCGAGGCTCCCTCCTGTGCCACCAGCGGGCCGTTCCATAGAAACAAAACTCCCCACAGGGCACAGACACGCGACAGTCCTAGCCAGCGATGACTCATGATCCGAGGATGCTCTCGTCGAGGAACTGCCAAACTCGCGGGAGACATTTCCCAAACAGCGCGGACAAATTCAGTTGGGCCGTTGAAGCTGCAAGGCGAGTTGCGTTCCAAAGTCCAGAAATTCCCCGAAAACCCGATCGAGCCTATCGCAAGAGCCCAAAATTTCCGCAGATTGAAACTCTGGAAAGACCTCGCCTGGAGAAACCTGCCGAACCGAATTCTGAAACAGCCTGCGGAAGGAATAGGCAAATCCTGCTGACACATTAAACAACTGCTGACTTTTCAGACACGATCAGACCCGACAGAGGGCACAGCCAGGCTTCTCCCGAGGGGCGAATCGTGAACAGGAAGCGTTCCGCTCTGACCCAGCCGGAAACGAATCGGAGGCAAAGGACGGGCACCGAGCCGATCCGCGATCTTGCGCAAGTCCAGCAGGAACACGTCCTGGGCGAATCGGCCTCGAGCACTCCTCCACCAAGACTTTTCCCCGGTCGGTCGGTAATTTATGGCATAGGGCCGGGTTCCGGCTGACTCATCAAGAGACGATCCCGTGAACGAAGTGCGTGCCTACCTGGTGGCTTTGGGGGTGCTGATCAGCACCGGCGCCATTTATGTGTGGTTCGCAGCCCCTCCCATCCCTCCGCCTCCAGAGATCGACACCTCCCGGGCCTCTTCCGCGATTGCATCCGCCATCGAAGAAGCGCTCGTCGAAGCCCGTAACGAACCAGATTCAGCCCTGGCACGGGGCCGTCTTGGCATGTTGTGTTACGCCCATGAGTTCCGCCACGAGGCCCTCGAATGTTTCCAGCAGGCTGTGCGGCTCGACCCCCAGCAGTTCCGGTGGCGATATTACAAAGGGATCGTCGAGGAGGACTTCAACCTCTCGGAGGCCGCGGAGACGTATCGCAACGCGCAGCGTTACCGACCCAATTACGCCCCCCTGTTCATGAGATACGGTAACCTGCTGGTGCGGCTCAATCGGCCGGAGGAAGCGCGACGAAAATACCTGCAGGCCGCGGAACTTGCCCCGCGGAGTACCGATCCACTCCTCGGCCTCGCACGTCTTGAGATGAGTCTGGGGCAGCTCAACGAAGCCAATCAGCGCCTGCAACAGGCACTGGAGATCAACTCCTCCTCGCGCGATGTGATGGTCGAGAAAATCCGGCTGATGAGGATGCGGGGTGACTTGATCGCTGCGGCTGATCTGGAAGAAACCGCCAGTCTGTTGCCGCCGACGCGTCCCAGCCTGCCCGACGAGTTTCTCGCGGTCATGGAGCAGGAGGACAAGTCCTCCAACCGTTTGGCCAGGACCGCCGACGCACTGCTCTCTCAGGAGCGTTACGATGAAGCGGCCGATTTGCTGCAGAAACTGATTCAGACCCGCCCCGATCTCGCCCGATTGCGGATCAATCTGGGTCAGATTCGGCTACGTCAGCGCCGTCTGCCCGAGGCGACCCAGATCTTTCGCGATACTGTCCAGCAGTTCCCCAACGATCCGCTTTGCCGATTCGCTCTGGGGACCGCCCTCGAAAGCGCCCGCGATTGGGAATTGGCTGCGGCGGCCTATGCCGAAGCAAGCCGACTCAAACCCGACTACTCTGAGTCAATGTACAGACATGGCCGGGTGTTGTCTCAAATGGATCGGCACGCCGATGCCGTGGCCCCCCTGCAAGCCTGCCTGACTGTGGATCCGGTCCACAGTAGGGCCCGGGCTCTGTTGATTCAAACCCTGCAGAAACTGAACAGAACAACAGAAGCCATTGCGTTGGCGAAGGAGACTGTCACGATCTCTCCCCGCGATCCTGAAGCGCTGGAACTGCTCAAGAAGCTGACCGCGACCGAGAACTGAGACCGCTCTGGCAGTCTGTAGCGTTTGAAGCGTTTTCCCTGACAGCAACGGTCAAGAAGGTCCGAAGTGAGTCCTTATGTTCCGTCTGCGCCGCTTCCTCTGCGTGGCGACTGGTCCGGGCAAGTCGAACGAGCCTGCTCGCCTTCGGCCTCCTCGAATCGGCGTGATCGCAGTCCTCATGTGCTGCTGCCTGCAAAACTCCCCCGTCACGGGAGCAGAGCCGATCCGTGGTGTTCAACCACATGGCTCACCGGGATTCGTTGGAACCTCACCCAAAAATTCCAGCTCTGTTCTCCCGGTGGACAGTCAATCGGTCGTCGACTCGGCACCGCTCGAACCGGCCGCTGCTGATCTGCCCGCCGCCGACTCTCGAACGGCTTTCCACTACTCACCCTCAAGCACTGAGGATTTTTTTGACAACCCAGAGGAAACCGCAATCCCGCCTGGGCTCTCTCCGTTCGATCTGTCGTCCCCAACGGATCCGCTCGCCGATCCCCTGCTGATGCTCGGACTGCAGCGTGCTGCAGAGAGTGAGTCTCCGGATGAGACTTTGCCATTGGACTGGCGGGATCTGGACCCGGCCTTGAGTGCCGAAACAGTCCCCCTGTTCACATTGCAAGACGACCTGCGTGACTGGTGGCCCGATTTCCGGTCCGATCTGCGATCTTTGTTCGTCTGGGAAAACGCCCTGATCCTCGGCATCGGTACTGGCGTCTCCCTGGGTTTGAGGGAGGAGGCCGATGGGGAGGTTCGGGCCTGGACCGCGAGTTCGCCGGATCGGTGGGGAGCCGGTTCGCAGGTGCTGCGACAGTTTGGCGAATTCCAGTGGCAGGTCCCTACGTTGCTCCTGGGGTACACTTACAGCTTGTGGCGGCAGGACGAACGACTGCACGATTTCTTCCGCTCAACGATCTCGGCCTATACTCTGACCTCGGCGACAACAGTCGCCATCAAAGGCATCGCCGATACCCAACGCCCCTCCAATGATTTCGAGGATGGGCGATTTGGGTTTCCGTCATTTCATGCCTCCAGTTGCTTCTCCATCGCGGCCAACATCGAAACCTGGTACGGATGGGGTGCGGGCCTGCCGGCGTATGCGCTGGCCGGCCTGGTGGGCTGGAGTCGCATCGACCAGCGTGAGCATGACCTTTCCGACGTGGTGTTTGGATCCATTCTGGGTTACACCATAGGAAAATCGGTCGCAGTGTCCCGCCTGTCCGCGGCCGAATCCCGGTGGAAGGTCAATCCGTGGTTCGACGCAAACCATGAGGCCTCCGGAGTCTCCTTCGATCTCAGATACTGAACTCATGCCAGCCGAGACCATCGCCATCGGCACCGAACTCACCAGCGGTGCCAAACTCGACACAAACAGCCAATGGCTGAGCCTGGAGCTGGCTGCGGCCGGAATTGCGGTTCACTATCACACGACGCTGGCCGACGACTTGCAGGCGAATATCAACGCCTTCCGGGTGGCGGTCGACCGGGCCGATTTGATCGTGATCACGGGAGGCCTGGGGCCTACCCTTGACGATCTGACCCGCGAGGCGTTGGCCCGGATGCTGGGGGTCGGTCTCGTCCTGCACGAGCCCTCTCTGGAGATCATCCGCGGCATGTTTGCCCGGCGGGGCCGGGAGATGCCCGAACGCAACGTCATTCAGGCAATGTTTCCCCAGGGTTCCACCCCCATTCCGAACCCCCGTGGAACCGCCCCCGGAATCTGGCTCGAGATTCCCCGTGGAACGAGGCCTCCCTGCCTTGTTGCCGCCCTGCCGGGAGTCCCCAGTGAAATGAAACCCATGTTTCGGGAACAGATCCTGCCGAGACTGGGATCGCTGGCCACGGGACGGGTCATTCGCCATGCCCGACTCCAGTGTTTCGGGCTGGGAGAGTCTGCCGCCGAGGAACTGTTGGGAGACATCACGGCCCGAGGGCGGGATCCCGAGGTCGGAATAACAGTTCATGAAGCCACCATCACGCTGAGGATCGTTGCCGAAGCCCCCTCTCCAGACACCGCCCAGGACAAGATCCTCGCCACTCGACAGCAAATTCTCGAACGCCTCGGAGAGCACGTGTATGGCGAGGAAGAAGAAGAGCTCGAAGACATCGTCGTTCGGGAATTGCGTGCCCGCAGGAAGACCCTGGCGTCGTGCGAGGGAGCCTCGGGGGGCCTGGTGGCACGTCGGCTGCAGCGGATCGATCCGAACGGGGAGATTTATCGAGGCGGCTTGAGCGGTCTCTCAGGCGATGCACTCTCGTCGATCCTGGCGATATCCCCGTCGCAACTTCGGGAAACTGGTCCGCATGGTCCCGAGCGGGCTTCACAACTCGCCCTCGCGACTCGGGACAGACTCCAGGTCGACTATGCGCTGGCCATCACGCCGAGATTACGATCCGCCGACCAGGAAGGGACCGTTGAAGTTCCGGTGGCCCACTATGCACTCGCCACCCCCCAAACGGTTGAGGTCCGGGAACTCAATCTGGTTGGAGATCCTGCGATTGCCCAGGCCCGCCTGACCAAGTCGGCACTCAATCTGCTGAGATTGCACCTGCGGAATTGCTGAAACCGAGGCGCCCCCTGCCGTCTGAGCGGGTTGCGAGCGCCCTGCGCCAGGCAGCCCCGAGATACAGGGGCAAATCCGACGCAATCAATCCGGGCTCGCTCAATTCGGCAGCGGCAATGTCGCCGGCGGTTCCATGCAGCCAGACCCCCAGTCGCGCCGCTTCAAACACCTCCATTCCCTGGGCCAGCAGTGCAACCAGCAACCCGCTGAGCACATCCCCTGTCCCCCCTGTGGCGAGGCCCGGATTGCCCGTGGAATTGATCGCCCAGCGGTCACCGTCGGTGATGATCGTTCCGGCTCCTTTCAGGACGACCGTCGTCTGCCAGCGTCGGGCGAGACTGACGGCGTGCCTCAACCTGTCCGCCTGGATCTCCGCTGTTGACAATCCGAGCAATCGCGCCATCTCGCCAGGGTGCGGAGTGACCAGCCGAGGGCCGGCGGGGCGAACGTCACGCAGGCCCCACCCGTGCTCCGCGAGGGTATTCAATGCATCGGCATCCAGTACCAAAGGGGCGGGGAGCGAGCCCAGCCAATCCGCGACAAGGGTCCTCAACGCGGGCGAAGATCCCATCCCTGGACCGATCGCCACAGCATTCATCCCCCGGTGAAGCTCTCCCAGAGGGGCTTCGCAGCCTGCATCCAATCGCCCCTCGTGATTGTCAGGCAGACCAAGGACCAGGTACGAAGGCTCGTAACCACTGACAATGGTTTCAATGGCGGACGGGACGGCGAGGTACACCAACCCGGCCCCACCCCTGAGGGCACCCATTCCTGCGAGACAGGCGGCACCCGACATCCCCCGACTCCCCGCCACCACCAGCACTCGTCCAAAGGTTCCCTTGTGACCGGCCGTCGGACGTGGGGGAGGCAGCGGCAGAGGAGAGTTGCTCAGATCCTCCCGGGGAGACTGGTCACTCAATTCCCGCTCACTCATTCTTCGTCCACCGGTTTCCGCCCCCGACTGACAACCGTCACCACATCGGCAAGGTCCGTCAGAACCAGTCGATTGTCTTCGTATTGGACCAGAACCTTGCGGGCGAGCAACTCCTGGGCAGTGACCCTTCCCTGTCCCCTCCGGGTCAGCACAGTCGACCCCACTCCAGGCATCTCACGGCGGTGCTCTTCGTAGGTGTCGTACTCGTATCGCAGACAACACTTCAGCCGGCCGCACCGGCCGGAAATCTTGGTCGGATCCAGCGAAGCTTTCTGCAGCTTCGCCATCTTCATCGAAACCGGGGGCATTTCCCGCAAATGCGTGTTGCAGCAGACCGGCTTGCCGCAATCCCCATAGTCAGCCAGAAACTTGGCTTCGTCCCGGACTCCAATCTGGCGCATCTCAATCCGCAATTGAAAGCGGTTCGCCAGAGCCTTCACCAATTCGCGAAAATCCACCCGCGCTTCGGACACGTAATAGAAAACCAGCCGCTCATCCCCCAGAAGGTGCTCCACATCAACCAAGTGCATGGCCAGGGAATGCTGGGAAATCAACTCGCGACATCCCTGAAACTCTGTCGGCTCCTGATCCCGCAACTCCTCAATCCGACGTCGATCCTGGTCGTTCAACTCCCGAAGAATGTGACCCCGGATGTCGGTGGTCCCAAGATATTCCCGCGTACGTTCGGAGGCGGGACATAGCACCTCGCCCACCTCATGGCCCCGATCAGAGCGAACGACAACCTGTGCTCCGCGGGGATATTCTCCTCGTCCACGGACGCCAAACTCTGCAACATGACGGGGAAGTCCGTAGCGAACGATGTAACGCTGTTCCATGAACCGGGAGCCTTGGCCTTCTGTCCTGTAGGTCTCTGGAGTGTACCTCAGAGAGCCTGCGGGGCAAAGCCCCCCGACGTCGTCGGAGGACCAGGCAATCCCTACTCAGACATTGAACCGCCAACAGTCGACCAGATCCGCTGCTCCAGATCACCCGTGGTCAGTTCTGCCAGCCCTCCTGCTGATCCCGGTCGTGCTCCAGCCCGCATCAGACTCGCTGCTGAAAGGCCATCCAGCGGCGAAGTCCAGGGGATTTCCCCAGCCGAAGAACTGAACAGCACCAGATTGTCCACGTCGGTCCAATCATTCAGCACCCGCGAAACAGTTGCCGGAGACAGTGCCGAGCCATGGAGAACTGGGGAGGTGTTCGAGAGCGATCCGAAACCGCGGTAAATCTCTGGAATCCTCGACAGAAGCTGCAGATTCTCTGGACTGTCCCACGGCAAATCAAAGCGATATGCCGCGTACAAATCCTTGCGTCCGAGGTAGGGAAGCAACGCGACCCGCCAGCTATGCAGGGGGGCAGCAGGCTCCCTTTGCAATGCCAGAGGGGGAAATCCTCCATGATCCACTCGATAGGCCAGCAACGCACTCCGCAGAAGATCCACGGATTGTTCCAGATACGCCCTCTCATGCACCAGCCAGTGCTGTTCGAAACTGACCACTTCATCGGGCAAATCCCGCAATCGCAACGCAATTCCCAGAATGGCCGACAGGGACGCGTCAACCTGCAATCGATCAGACAGAGCCTCTGTCGGGCAGTGACTCACCAGCCGCTGACACCACGTGTTGCCATGGACCGGATCGTAGTTTTCCGGATCCTGTCCTCCAGGAGGCACTGGCTTTGCCACACGAAGCTTCCAGTCCTTTTTGAGACCCTCTACGGCGGACACAAGGGTCTGGGAGGATCCACCCGTTTTGGGGATGACCTGCAACTGAAACTGGTCGTGGTCCAGGTCCAGCGCCGCCAGAGCAAACTCGGCCGTTCGACTCCAGTCAGAAAGCTGATCGACCAGATCTCCCAGCACAGCGGTGTAGTTGGCATGTGCAACCTGAAAACGAGACACCATTCCAGGACGAAATCCGATGACGGCATCACCTGTGGCGGCACGATCCCATGCGGCAATCCAGTCCGGCGAGGGGGAATTGGAAGCCGAAGTCACCGACAGATTCAATACCATCTCATCACGGCACAGCAGCAAATTGCACTCCCCCTCCGGAGAGAGCACGGCTCTCTGCGGAGCGGGCCCTCCGAGCAGGCGGTAGCCAAGGTTTTGCTCCGGATTGTGCTTAAGATACGCAAACACCGCATCCCGAATGTCTTTCGAACGGAAATTCAAAGCCACTCCGTCCGGCAGCAAGGAATTCACTTCCCCCGTCACGGAGCCGTCGGAATCGACCCAAAACAGAGAAACCTGTTCGAGACCTTCCACAAGCTCATCGGGCCAGCGATTTGCAGGATCGAACAGCAGGGACGAGACAGGATGCGAACCGCGGACTTGCTTCGGAGCCCAGACCACCCAAGCTGCAGCCGACTGCGGAACAAATTTCGATCCCAGACGGACCACCGGCCGTTCAGCAGCATCGGAACCGGCCAGGGGACGGAGCCCTGCCAGAACCAGTCCAACGCACACCACCACCCCGCGGACTGCTGCCCGCCACGAGAACGAGCCCTCTCCAGCCTCCAGCTTGTTCCCCCGCAACAGTTCAACACGCGTTATCAGCATGCCAGGCTGAGGCCAAAAGGTCCGGGCAGGCCCGGGAAGCGAAGCGGTATGGTCCCTCAAGGCCATTTCCGCAAGCATCCGCAGATACGGCTTGTGCCCCCCCAAGACACGAACTGCTGCAGCGTCGGCTGCCAGTTCCTGCTCGAGATGCAGACGGTTGACCAGCCAATTGATCAGGGGGTGATAGAAGTGCAGCGATAACACCAGTTGAGAGAACAATCCCGTAATGAAGTCATGGCGACTGACATGGGCCAACTCATGGGCCAATACCCCCAGACGCTCTTCTTCGTTCCAATCCTCCCAGTCCGCCGGAAGAATCACAACCGGACGCCACCATCCGATGGTCGCTGGCGAGGTCATTTCCGCTGTCTGTCTCAGTTCGACGGGTACCCGCACGCTCAGAGCGGCCTGCACGATATCCAGAGATTCCTGAAGGGCCGGGGAATCGATCAGTGTCGATCGATGACGGAAACGACGCAATTCCCACCACCCGACGGCCAGCCGCAGCAGGTTGAACGTCACGCCGGCCAACAGCAGCACACCAGCCAGCCATCCCCACTGCAACAGCCATTGAAATCGATCGGCCAACCTGTCGCGAAGTCCGACAATCCCTGTCAAAACCGGCTGGAGAATTGCACTGATTTTTCCGGACCAACGCCGAGACGTCGCAGCCTGACCTTCGCGTCCAGCCGCAAGCAAGCCCGGGTTCGCGAGACTGGGAGAGCCATCCACAACGACCGGCGAGGTCAGACCAGCGTCAGCTTGAGGGCGTCGGCTATTGTCTGCGACAGCAGCCATGCCAACTTCAAATACAGAATCCCGCGAGACGGGACCTGACAAATCTTCACGTGCGGCCACCGGCGTGGCCGCACGTTGATCCAACCCTGCAGCCGCTGTGACGGGGACCCGTTCCACAGCGGAAACAGCACTGCCCGATGGAGTCTGTCCCAAATCGAGAACAGCCACCCAATTGGGATACGGACTCAGACAGAGGGCTGACAGTGCCAAAACGACGAACACCCCGGTGGACGCAATGGAACTGCGAAACCCAGGATGCGAGCGACGGCTGCACAAATAGCAGACCGACACCACCGCTGCGAGCAGAGTCACCTGCACAACACAAAAGGCGACCGCCAATCCCAAATCGTCCATCCCGCCTACCTCATCATCTCAATGGCGGTCCTTGAGAACCTCTTCAAGCAGCCGACGCTCGGCGCTGTTCAACTTCTTCTGCTCCATCAACCGCACCAGCAACTTCTCACGTGAACCCCCGAACACCTTCTTCACCATGTCGGTGACCAGATTCGAAGACACATCCTCAAAAGTCCGGATCGGCTTGAACCGCAGTGGACGCTCGTCGTTGGTCTGCTCGAGAAATCCCTTGTCGGTCAGAATGCGAACCAGCGTCGCAACCGTCGTGTAGGCCAGTTCCCGCCCCTTGTCAGCCAATTGATCTTTCGCTGATGCGACAGTTTGTTCCCCCGACCTCCAAAAGGTATGCATGACTTCCAACTCACGCTCAGTCAACTCAGCCGCACGGGGTCTCGCCATCGAAACAACTCCTCTGAAATGCAAAACTCATCACTGCAGCGAAGCATTCGCAACAGTCAGGAAATCAACGCACCGGAAATCAACGCATCTCCTGCATGCCCGAAACTTTCGGACGTTCGTTGGTTTCCCGAATTCTGGTATAATTGGAGCCGGATATCGACAAGTCAAGGTCTGTTCCCCTGATTCTCTGAAAAAACAAAAAAGCCAGCAAACTGCTCGATCCCCGTCGTTTCCCCTACCATTCTGTCGTGAACAACCCAAGCCACACGCCGGGATTCCGGCCCCCGCAATCTGTCGGTCTGCTGCTCATTTTCCAACTTTTTCTCAAGTTCTCCCATGGTCCTTCCCCGATTGTCAATCGCGCTGCTCCTTTCGGTCAGCGTGTGGTTTCAACTCCACTCTCCGGGCGGGATTCTGGCCCAAACGCTCGACCCAGACAGATTTCGGCCCCCCGCCATTGAAACCCGGAGCGTGCCATCCATTCCCGCCGATCTCCCGGAACGTCTCCGACAGTACCAGTCGGTTCGTAACGCCGCATTTCGGGGATGGTATCCCGATGGACAGGGAATGCTGATCGTCACCCGATTCGGAGACACCAATCAACTCCATCGTGTTTTCCAGCCGGGAGGTCGCCGTGAGCAACTCACCTTCCAGACCGAACCGGTCAATGGTCGCCCCGTACCGGGAACCCACGATGGAGCCCTGATCCTGACCGTCAGCCAGGGGGGGAACGAGAATGATCAGGTGCTGCATTCCAACCCCTCCACGGGACAGATCCGGATGCTGACCGATGGGACCTCCCGTAACCTGTTGGGGCCAATCCATCGCGAGTTACGCTCGGCCGTCATCCACAGCAATCGTCGCAATGGGAGGGACACCGATCTCCTGCTGGCATCCCTCGACGCCGACACTCCGCTCCAACCCCTCCTCGAGGTCCAAAACGAGCACTGGAACGCTCTGGACTGGTCCCCCGATGGTCAGCGTCTGCTGCTGCAGAAATATGTGTCGATCAACGAGTCCCTCTCCGCCATTCTCGAAATCCCATCCCGCCGACTGATCCCCCTGCCACTTCGAGGCGAAGCGCCCAGCGCCTCAGCGGCCATGCGGTTCTCAGCCGATGGCCGCTCGATCTACCTCGCGACCGACCTGCGGGGGGAATTCCGGGAACTGGCCAACTACGACCTCGAAACACATCAACTGCAGTGGCTCTCGGGACAGATTCCCTGGGATGTCACCGAAATCGAGGTGCACCCCAAATCCGGGCAGGTCGCGTTCCTGACGAACGAGGACGGTGCCGGCGGGCTGTACCTCCTGGAGGCGGGCCAGCCCCGCCGCTTTCCCCTCCCCCTGGGAACGCTCGCGGACCTCGAGTTTGATCCCGACGGACAGCACTTGGGGTTCACCCTCGGGACACCCAGCGCCCCGACGGACGCCTGGTCGCTGCGGATTGCCGATGGGGAATTGACCCGCTGGACTTACAGCGAGACCGGCGGACTCCCTCCCCAGTCCTTCGTGACCGCGCGGCGCATCGCGTTTCCCAGCTTCGACGGTCGCGAGATCCCCGCCTATTACTTCCAGCCTCGCACTGCGAACGCGCAGTCTCCGGTGCCCGTCCTGATCAACATCCATGGGGGACCTGAGTCCCAGTACCGTCCCGTGTTCAGCGGACTGGATCAATTCCATTGCAATCAACTGGGAATTGCCGTCATTCACCCCAACGTTCGTGGTTCCTCCGGCTATGGAAAAACCTATCTGACACTCGACAATTCCGAACGCCGCGAGGACTCCGTTCGCGACATCGGGGCACTGCTGGACTGGATCGCCCAACAGCCGGAACTCGATGCCTCCAGAGTCGCCGTCATGGGAGGCTCGTACGGAGGGTATATGGTGCTGGCCTCGTTGACGACCTACCCAGACCGGTTGCGCGCCGGCATCGATGTGGTTGGAATTGCCAGCTTCCGGAGTTTTCTCAAGAACACCAGCCCCTACCGCCAGGACCTGCGCCGGGCTGAATATGGGGATGAGCGAACACCCGCCATGCAGCAGTTTTTCGCCCGCATCGATCCCCTGGAGCGGGCGGATCAGATTCGGTCGAAACTCCTGGTGATACACGGCAAGAACGATCCGCGTGTTCCTTTCTCAGAAGCCCGGCAAATCGCCGACCGGGTTCGGGAACTGGGGCGCGATGTCTGGACCGTCTACGCTGACAACGAGGGGCATGGCTTTTCGAAGAAGCCCAATCGCGATTACCAGAACGCGGTCGTCGCCCTGTTCCTGCAATATGCACTTGAACTGCCACGGGCCGAGCCAGGTCAGACCCCGTAGCAGTTCACCTGCGCGGCAGGCCATCCAAATTAGAGCGCCTCGCCGCGTTCGCTGCGTTAACCGCGAGATCATTGCAACCAATGAGCCGGGAGAGTGATTTTTCAGCCACTCTACCGGCTCATTGTGCATGCCGACGGCGGGAGATTTCTCACGCGACGGATATGACCGGGCCCCTCATTTGGTCCGGCCGCCGAGCTCTTTGAAAACGTGCTCGATGTTCTCGCCCTGCTGCCGCACGGGAACTCCAGTCCAATCCTGATACCAGGGAAAGTCGATATTCTCCTTGATTTCGGACAAGGTCTTCCCCTTCGAGACCGCTTCACCAATGAACTGGCGCAACTCGACGAAATACCGGCGCTGCAGGTCAATCAGTCCGGCGTCGCTCATTTCCCCATGCCCCGGACAGACTTTCTGAACGGGCAACTTCTTCATCTCGGTGAGGGCCCCGATCCAACTCTCGGTATTCGAATCTCCCATATAGTTGAATGGGCCATTGAGGCAGCTGTCTCCCGTGAACAGAATCCCCTGCTTCGGCAACCAGGCCACCGCATCACCCTTGGTGTGCCCATGCGCGATGTGCAGCAGCTCCACCCGCTGCCTCGAATCCTCGATCACCAGCTTCTTGGGGAAATACAGACTGGGGGTCAGGTAGTCGAGCTTCCCATACTCGGCCGACTTGTCCTTCTTTGCCCGCTCGAATCCCTGAATGCCCTTCGTCCGGAACTCTTCGGCCGCGTTTTCGGACGCGATCGCGGTGGCACCAATCTTGCCAAAAATCGGGTTTCCATCCGCATGGTCGCCATGGTAATGCGTGTCGAAGACATAACGGATCGGCTTGTCAGTCGTCTTCCGGATCAGCGGAATGATCTCCTCCGCCTGGTTGGGGAAGTTCGCATCGATGACCAGAACGAAGTCGTTGAAGATCACCCACCCCTGATTGCAGCCGATGAAGTCTGGCTTCCAGCGGGTCTTGCGAAACCAGACGCCCGGGGCCACCTCGGTGACCGTGGTCTCATCGGACTTGAACCAGCCGACGGCAAACCCTCCGACCCCCAGCAGCATCGCGCCGGTCAAAACACTCACGATCACTCGACGGGGAATCTGGTTCATCTGCGACTCACCAAGTAGGTTTCAGTGACGGCTTCGGGGCGTAAAGCGGCCCTCTCGCGATTATGTTCGCCGCCCAAAAAATCCTCAACTCCCCCCAGCACCCGCGGCGTGTTGGCTTGGGAGTGCGAACAACGACGGGCCCCGGTTCCTGCGGCCCCGGTTCCACTGCGGCGTTCCGGTTGTCACTGGCATCCGTTAATCTCGACGAGCGATCACCCACACCCGACTCCAATCAGCCGCGGTTGCTCCCATGAACCCCGCTCCACACGGCCCCACACCTGCCCGGATTCTCGAGACACTGAACGCTTTTCAGCGCAGCGCAGCCCTCAAGGCGGCCATCGATCTCGACCTGTTCACTCATCTGGGGCGGGGGGCGGCGACGGCTGGGGCACTTGCAGCCGCCTGTGGCGGAGACCCTCGGGCCACTCGCATTTTGTGCGATTATCTCACTGTCCAGGGGTTTCTGCGGAAGCAGGCAGAGAACTATGAGGCCGCTCCGGATGCCGCCTTGTTCCTCGATCACAATTCCCCAGCGTACTTTGGATCGGTCACCGACTTTCTGCATTCGGGCCCGCTGCTCGACGCCTTCCGCGACATGGCCCAGACCGTTCGTCGGGGCCGGACACCATTGCCGGGTTCCGGAACGGTCGAAACGAACTTCGCAGGATGGGTCGATTTCGCCCGCTCGATGGTTCCCATGATGCGAAACCCAGCCGCCTTCCTCGGGCCATTCGCTGCCCGGCTGCGCCCCGGACCAATCCGGGTTCTGGATCTCGCCGCAGGACACGGTTTGTTCGGAATTGCCGTGGCCCGGGAGAATCCCGCCGCACGGATCGTCGCCCTCGACTGGGCCCCGGTGCTGCAGGTGGCCCGCGAAAACGCCATCGCCGCGGGAGTGGCCGACCGGCACACACTGCATCCGGGAGATGCCCTGCAGGTGGATCTGGAGGGGCCCTACCAGCTCATCCTCGTGACGAATTTCCTGCATCACTTTTCCCGCGAGACAAACGTCGCACTTCTCCAGCGGCTGGCGGGAGCCCTGGCTCCCGACGGACTGGTTTTGACGCTGGAATTCATCCCCAACGCCGATCGCATCTCGCCCCCCATGCCGGCCGAATTCGCCCTGACCATGCTGGGGACGACGGCCGAGGGGGATGCCTATACCTTCGAAGAGTACGCGTCCATGTTCGAAGCGGCGGGCCTGACCCAAAACGAATGTCTGGACGTACCCGCTTCGACTCAACGGCTCATCATCAGCGGCCGCTGACCCGCCGGCGCAGGCCCCACCCGAAACGCCCCGACCATCCGACCTCTCCAGGAGCCCCATGACAGCCGGGGCTGCCCTCCATGGCCAACTCTCAGCACAGCCCTCAATTCTCCCCCCACATCATCATCGTGGGCGGGGGTGTTTCCGGTCTGGCGGCTGCCCACCGGCTGGGTGAATTGACCCAACAGACTGGTCGTCCGTTGCGAATCACGCTGCTGGAGGCGCAGGATTCGCTGGGCGGACTGGTGGGAACACGGGAGACAGACGGCTATCGAATCGAGACCGGTGCCGATTCTTTCATCACCAACAAACCGGGAGCAATTCGACTCTGCGAGCGGATTGGATTGGCCGGTGAACTGATTCCGACCGACGCCCGCTACCGGCGGTCCCTCGTGCTGTCACGGGGTCACGCTGTGGCTGTGCCCGAGGGGTTTCAACTATTGGCTCCGAACGCCCTGTGGCCGGTCTGGAAATCTCCAATTTTCTCTCTCGCCGGCAAGCTGCGTCTCGCAGCCGAACCGTTCGTTCCGCGTCCGAGGCAGCCCGTGCAGGACGAAAGCCTCGCCAGTTTCGTGCGTCGCCGGCTGGGAACCGAAGCACTGGAGAGGCTGGTGCAACCGCTGGTTGGGGGGATCTATACCTCCGATCCGGAACGTCTCAGCCTGCGGGCGACCATGCCCCGCTTTCTCGACATGGAGGCGCGTTACGGCAGCCTGATCCGTGGACTCCAAGCCGAGGGACGCGAAACGCTCCCTCAGGATCGCGCGGCCAGCGGAGCCCGCTATGGTCTGTTTGCCACCCCTCGCTGGGGGATCTCCCAACTGGTGGAATCTCTCACCGCGCGGGTCCGCCAATCTGCCGAGATCAGGACCGCGAGCCCGGTTCTGAACATTCGACACCGCGTCCAACCCGAGGGATTTCAACTCGATTTACCGAAGGGTGAGTCGCTGGAATGCGACGGCCTGGTGCTCGCCGCGCCCGCCCATCGCGCCGCGCAACTGCTGACAGCCGTTCGTCCTGTGGCTGCTTCTGCCCTGGGAAAGATCGAGTATGCCTCGACTGTCATCGTCGTCAGCGGACATCGACTGGCCGACGTGGCCCATCCCCTGGATGCGTTTGGACTGGTCATCCCGGCGGTCGAACGCCGCCGAATTCTCGCCGTCTCATTTACCAGCCGAAAGTTCCCGAATCGAGCCCCCGAGGGCTCGGTCCAATTGAGAACTTTCGTCGGGGGAGCGATGCAGCCCCAATTCGTGGGTCTGTCCGACGAGGCGATCGTCGACCTGGTCCGGGAAGAACTGGCCGACCTGCTGGGAGTGAAATGGCGTCCCGAGGTGGTGGTCGTGGCCCGCTGGATGAACTCGATGCCCCAATACCATGTGGGTCACCTCGACATCGTCACCCAGATCGAGCAAGACCTCGCCACACTTCCCCGCCTGGCCCTGGGAGGGAACGCTCTGTACGGGGTGGGCCTCCCCGACACCATTGCGAGCGGCGAGGCGGCTGCCGAGCGCGTCTTCCAGGCCCTGTCCAACCACTGATCGCGGCATCGCCCGATGCAACGCAGGTTCGTCAGGCCGTCACGGGAGGACGCTCCAGAATGCCTGAGACAATCTGACCGGCCTGTCCATCAAGAATGGTGCCGAGGCCAGTGGGACGGGGAAATGCAACCTTCGCCGCGTCCAATCCGAAAAGATAGAACAACGTGGCGTGGTAGTCGTAATGATTGACGACATTCTCGACCGCCTTGTGGCCAAATTCGTCGGTGGTCCCCCAGGTGAGCCCCCGCTTGATGCCCCCTCCCGCCAGCCACATGCTGAAGCCGTAGGTATTGTGATCGCGGCCAATGTTCTTCTCGTTTTGGATCACTGGCAACCGGCCCATCTCGCCCCCCCAGTGCACGAGCGTCTGGTCGAGCAGACCTCGCTGCTTCAGATCTTTGATCAGCCCCGCGACGGGGAGATCAGTCCGAGAGCAGATGTCGGGCAGGGCCGTCACAATGCCTCCGTGGTGATCCCAGGTCTGGTTCCCGGTACAGATTTCCACAAACCGCACACCGCGCTCGACCAGTCTACGGGCCAGCAGGCAACGAATGCCAAACTCGCGGGTCTTGGGATTGTCCAAGCCATAGAGTTTTTGTGTGGCTTCGGTCTCCTGCTGGAAATCGAGCGCCTCACGAGCCGAAGTCTGCATCCGGGCGGCAAGTTCAAAACTTGCGATCCGGGCGGCCAGTTCGTGTTCCCCCGGGCGCTGTGACAACTGGTCCCGGTTGACGGAATCGAGCAGCTTGAGGAATTGCTGCTGTGTGGCGAGGTTGGAGCGGCGGGGAGGATCGAGATTGAGGATCCGTGGCTCCTGGGGACGAATGACCGTCCCCTGATACAGCGAGGGAAGCCAACCATTGTGCCAATTCTCGACACCCAGCACGGGCAACCCCCCGGGATCGGTCAATACGAGGTAGGCGGGCAGAGTCTGGTTTTCGGCCCCAAGCGCAAATGTCAGCCAGCTCCCCAGCGCGGGCCGGCCTCCGGTCGGACGCCCACCATTCAGGGCGTAGATCGACTGTCCGTGGTTGTTGACCCCGGTATGCATGGAACGAATCAGGGTGATGTCGTCGCAGACTTCCGCCAGACCTGGCAGCAGTTCGCTCAACTCCATGCCGCATTGCCCGTGTCGGGCGAATTTCCAGGGACCATAAAACAGCTTCGGGCTCGATTCCGCGGCGTTGTCGTACTTGATTTCGCCGCCGAAGTTTTCGCCCGAACGCTTCTGCAGCTCCGGCTTGTTGTCAAACAGATCGAGATGACTGGGCCCCCCCTGCATGAAGAACGAAATCATCGCCTGCGCCTGGGGGGGAGCGGCGGGCTGTTTCGGCTTCAGATCGAACTGGCTGGGCAGATCGACCGGTTTGGGGGGGGCGGCAGTCGCCGCGCGCGTTGCCTCCCAGGCGAGCGCCAAAGTTCCCAGTCGCAACGACTGCTCGGACAGAAAATGTCGGCGTGAGCCCCGCAATCCGTCCGTCTTCGAAGACTCATTCGACATACAACACCCGGTTCGAACAGAGGATCGCCTGGCAGTAACTCGCGAGTGCCGACAATGCCGGGTCGGGGCGCTGCTCGGGCTTTTCCCCCTCCACCTGCAGCCCCGCGAACGCAGCTGTCTGGGCATCCAGGAATTCCCACGCCTCAATCAACTGGCGTTCCGAGGGAGTCAACCCCGTCGCCAGCCGCCAGACCAGTCGTACCTGCTCGGCTCGACTGTTGCCCGCCAAGACCATGACCCTCCGGGCGAGGTCGGTCGATCGTTGCGAAACGAAGTCGCTGTTCATCATCAGCAGAGCCTGCGGGGCGACTGTGGAGCTGTTCCGCAGGGTGCAATTCGGCCGCATGTCGGGAACATCGAAGGATTCCAGAAACGACAGGGGCATCGACCGGCGGACCTGCACATACAGGCTGCGCCGGAACTCATCCTCGCCAAGCGACACCATTTTGCCAGTCGGACGACCAGCCGAATCGCGGGTATCGACCGCCACTACGATTTGCCCGACTTCATCGGGAGCCACGGGAACAGGGACTCCCGCCATACGGCTGGAGAGTTGCCCCGAGATGGCGAGGAGGGAATCGCGCACCACTTCCGCCTCCAGCCGACGGATCGCCGCCCGGCCCCAGAGACGATTCTCGGGATCCACCCGCTCAAGCTCGGGAGTCCGCTGTGAACTCTGCCGATAGGTGGCCGAGTGGACCAGCAGACGGTGCAGATCTTTGAGGCTCCACCCCGACGCCACGAACCGGTCCGCCAGCCAATCCAGCAACTCGGGATGAGTGGGCCGGGCCCCCAAGGCCCCAAAGTCGCCGGGAGTTGCCACAATGCCGGCTCCAAAATGATGCAGCCAGACCCGGTTCACCAAAACCCGGGCCACCAGCGGATGCCGTCCACTCGTCAGATGCCGGGCCCAGGCCAGCCGTCGGCCGCTGGTAGGCAGTGTGGGGTCCTTGGCGGAAATCTGGGCCGGCGAACTGCTGCAGAGAATCGACAACTCGGCGGGAGCGACCTCCTCGCGGGGCTGGTTGAAGTCTCCCCGGGCGAAAATGCGCGTCGCAGGCGCCGCCCCGGGAACCTCGGTCAGACAATGCGCGAAATCCTCGGGGGGACGCTGGGCATTCAACTGGGCGGTCAGATCGTCGTATTTCTTGTTGTGCTCATTGATCTTCTGCGGCTCGTAGAGATACACACTGCCCCGATCGACGTTGAGGGCCGGAAAGTCCTTGAGCAACTGCTGCTGCCCGGGAGTCCGCTGATCCGAGGCGGCCCCTTTGGCGGCGCGGGCGTCGGCCCGGCGTTCCTCGGGAACCTTGAGCAACTCCCGCTCAAACACCTCCGAGACAATTCCATCCAGAATTCTGGTCCGCTCGTCGTTGAGCACCTGTTTTTTCTGGTCGATCTCGGCCGCCTTGGCGAAGTGCTCGTCGTGCCACAACGAGACTAGCCGGGCTGTGGGATTGCGCCAGTTCGACACATCGAAGGCTGGTTCAAAAATGGCCCGCATCCGGTAATAGTCGGCCTGCGGGATCGGATCGTAGCGATGGTCGTGGCACTGCGAGCAGCCCACGGTCAGTCCCAGCACAGAGGTGCTCACGATCTTGATCGTTTCGGCGATCACCTCCTGCCGCGCCGTCTGGACCTCTCCCTCGCCATCCCCGGTTCCATCCGGTCCCATCCGCAGAAAGCCAGTCGCGATGAGGCGTGCGGCCTGTTCGGACGTCAGATTCCTGTAGGGAGGAGCGAGCAACTCGTCACCCGCAATCTGCTCGACCAGAAATTCATTCCAGGGCAAATCGTGGTTGAGACTGGCCACGACGTAGTCGCGGTATTTCCAGGCATATTTTCGCTCCAGATCGCGGGTGCTGTAGCCATCACTGTCGGCATAGCCAGCGGCGTCGAGCCAGTGGCGCCCCCAGCGTTCTCCATAGCGGGGCGAAGCCAGCAACCGCTCGACGAGTCGGGAATAGGCTTCGGGACTCGCATCCGAGACAAATTCGTCAATCTGCTCCGGAGTGGGAGGCAGTCCCCAGAGGTCGAGGGTCAAACGACGGATCAGAGTCACCCGATCGGCCGGAGGCGACAGCGGCAACCCCTGCTGTTCCAACCCCGCGGCAATGAACAGATCGACCTCGTTTTCCAGGCCGCTCTGCCGTACCGTGGGCAGGGTCGGCCGCACCACCGGCCGAAATGACCAGAACCCCAGTTCTTCCTCGGTGAACGAAGAACTCGTCTCAGGATTCTCGGGTTCGGTCCGTGAGGTCGGTGCGCCCTTTTCCAACCAGCTCTTGAGCACCCCCATTTCGGCCGCGGACAGCTTTTTGTTGCCCGGAGGCATTTCCCCGGAGACAACGCGCTGCCAGAGCGGGCTCTCGAGCGGTTGGTCGCGAAGCAACGCCGGACCGGAATCGCCTCCTTGAATCATGCGGCGAACCTGCCGCAGATCGAGCCCCCCTTTGGTCTCACCCGCCTCACCATGGCAATGCCAGCAGTGGGCCTTGAGCAGGGGACGAATGTGCGACTCGAATACGGGCCCGGCCTGCGGATCTCCCCAGGCGGGGGACCCAGAGCCGAGAGCCAGCAGGATCATGCCCAACCACAGGGGGCATTGACGGCGAATCATGGGGGGACTCGCAGAGTGTTTTCAGCGGCCCGATCTGGCCGGGAGCCGGCCGACCCGCCGCGGCGGAAGGGACATCGGTCACAGTGACCGGGAGGGACGCACGCAGTGCTGACAGTTTGGTCAGTCGTCGCGCGCTCTGCAAGGTGTCTTGCCCTGCGGTTCGGCTTCCTCCCCCGGTAGGGGATCCGAATCCAGGCTCCCCCTTGCCATCGAGGATCATCGGCAAGAAGATGACCCTCTCCTCTGGACGGCCCAGGCCGAATTTCCTCCCTCCTCATCCCCTGCTCCGCTTCGCTCCATGTCAACCCACGAAAAATCCAAGGAACTCTACGAGCGTGCCTGTCGGGTCCTGTCGGGAGGTGTGGCCAGCGAATTCCGGAAGTTCTCGACTCCCCACCCCCTGTTCTATTCCCGGGGTGAGGGGAGCCGGCTGTGGGATGTGGACGGCAACGAGTATCTCGATTTCACCCTCAGCCAGGGGCCGCTGGTCCTGGGACATTCCCAGCCGGAGGTGCTCTCCGCCGTCGCTGAAGCCAGCCAGCAGGGCCAACTCTTCGCCGGGCAGCACCTGCAGGAACTGGAATTGGCCGAGATGCTGCAGCGGTTGATCCCCTGCGCGGAACGCCTGCGGTTCAGTCTGTCGGGGTCCGAGGCGGACCATGCCGCCCTGCGATTGGCCCGGGCGGTGACCGGGCGGCCCAAATTCCTGCGATTCGAAGGGCACTACCACGGTTGGTTCGACAGTGTCGCGTGGAGCGTGGGTGGTGCTCTCGCGGACCTCGGTCCCCGGGACGAGCCCACTCCGGTCCCCTGGTCGCAAGGATTGCCGGCGGACAGCCGAGACGAGTTTCTGGTGCTCCCCTGGAACGATCTGGAACTGGTGGAGCGGGAGTTCGCCGAGCACGCCGGAGAACTGGCCGCAGTCATCACCGAACCGGTGATGTGCAACAACGGCTGCGTCCCCCCCCAACCCGGTTTTCTGCGCGGACTGCGAGAGTTGTGCGACCGGCATGGCGTGTTGCTGATTTTCGACGAGGTCATCACGGGCTTCCGAACCGCACTGGGCGGTGCACAACAGTATTTCGCCATCACTCCCGATCTGGCGGTCTTCGGCAAAGCCATGGCCAGTGGGTATCCAATCAGTGTGCTGGCCGGGCAAGAGCGCTTCATGCGGCTCATTGCCGATGGCAAGGTAATTCACGCCGGCACGATGAACTCGGGGAATCCCAGCGTGGCTGCCGCGCTGAAGACATTGCAGATCCTCGAGCGTGACCGGGTTCCGGAAGAATTGCGGCGAAAGGGGGAGTTCCTGATGGCTGGACTGACGGAGGCCTCGAGGCGGGCGAATCAACCCCTGCTCATCCAGGGACTGGGCCCGATGTTCCATGCCGGTTTCAGTCCCCTGCCGGCAGTCCGCGATTACCGGGAGACCCTCACCTACGACAAGGGGGCCTATGCGCGGTTTGTCGCGGGAATGCATGCCCGGGGAATCCGTCTGATTGGCCGCGGACTGTGGTATGTCTCGGCGGCCCACTCTCAGGCCGATCTGGAACGGGCGATTTCCACAGCCCATGATGTACTGCGGGCGATGTGAGCTTCGAACCGCACCGCATAACCGACAGACACGCGGATCAACCGGCGAACCTGGGAACAGGTCTGCACCGGTCGCGGCGAAATGGCCCGATTCGTGTGGAACCTCCATCACGGGTCCGGGAACAGTTCCTGATGCCATTCCAGTTTTGGGGGAATGGACGTTCATCAGGGAAGTCCCTCGCGCCGGGAACGCCGTAGGCCGATCTCGCGAAAATTGCCCGGATTTTTCTGGACACATTCAACCGGGAAGTTATCTTGAAATGCGCGTTCGAGAGTCATCCAGGGAAGATCGACCCAGTCGAGGACACGACATGCAAAAACCAAACCGTACCGGAACAGAACCGGTTCCCGGTCTGCAATCGACCCCTTTGTGCGAGATCGATGCTCTCTCGCTGACCATAGCAGCGGGCGATTGCGACTGCGTTACGGGCACAGATCCCGACCACCAATTGGAACGCGCGATTCAGAGGGTTCTGCAAGAACTTCCCGGAGTGACATTCGACTCGCTGGTGATCCGCCGGGTTCCGTCCGGGGTGTGTCTGCAGGGGTATGCAACCATTGAAGATCACGATCTCGATCTGGGTCAAATCACTCGTGGAGTCGACGGTGTTGGCGACGTTCTCGACCGCATCGTCGCGATTCGCCGCCGCACTCTTCCTCCGCGGTAAAGTCTCCGGGAAACTCTGGGGTTCGACCCGGGTGGTAGCGTTTCGCAGCCGTTCCCGTCCCAGCAATTCGGGGTGTTCGGGAGCACAATGAATCCGGCGACCTGCCCCTCTGCCCCAGAGTCCAGGCCCGGAATGCATGCCCAACCACCACAGACAAATGGAGTTACGACAAATCAAAACAAATTGATCCACAAAATCGCGGGCTGTCTTGGTAAAATCTGGAGAGCAGCCGAGTCCCGGAGCTGAATCCGGGAGCGGGGGACCCAACGAATTCTCCCTTGGGGAGAGTTCTGGGGCGAAGATTGGCCACCAGGCGGGGGGAGAAATCCGCGCCAGAGGCCAGTCCGGGTGTCATTCAAGCCCGAGCCCGTCAGCTAACCTCGCAGGCTCGAACCACCATGGTGGTGGTTCAGATTGAATGGGCATTTCGTCTGCAATTCTCCACGACGCAGTGCCCTGTTGGTCAGTTTTGGCTTCACAGCGGTTCTGCACTGCGTCGCGCCGGCTTCCCCGGCGCCGATCTGGTTTCGCACAGTTAGACCCCTGCGGGTGGTCTCTGGCGGCATTCCTCTGCTCCCTGGCACTGCGAGCTCCCTCCGGGCGTCTCGCTGCGCCCTGAGCCGGGGTTCGCCCAACTGCGGTACCGCAGTGTCGCCGGAAAGGCATGGCCATGTTCCTGGCTTTGTTTGTCCCGTCGGCTTCTGTATCGGCTCTCTTCTCCAGCTGGAATCTCAGCGGGTGGATCTGGTGTCTGCTCATCTTCGCGTTGGGCTACCTGTTTTTGTGTGTGCGGTACATTCCCAACCATCGCGTGGGAGTTGTTGAGAAACTCTGGTCAAACGCGGGATCCGTCCAGCAGGGAGGGATTCTGGCCCTCGATGGTGAAGCCGGCTTCGAGGCCGAACTGCTCCGTGGTGGGCTGCATTTCCATTACCCCCGCTGGCAGTATCGCATCCACTTCCATCCTCTGGTGACGATCCGCCAGGGACGGATTGGTTAGGTCTACGCCCGCGACGGCGAAGCGCTTCCCGCAGGGCAGACCTTGGCTCGCGTTGTGGAGTGCAACCACTTTCAGGATGCGCGTCGCTTCCTGACCGGTACGCCCGGAGAGCGGACTCCGTGCGGACAGCGCGGACGGCAACGGGCGATCCTGCGGGAAGGAGTCTACGCCATCAATCCCGCACTGTTTGTGGTCATTACCGAAGAAAAGGTGCATGCTCTGCGCAGTGGAATCCTCGACACCGAGTTCAGCCAGGTCCAGCAATGGGCCGAACTGCTGAAGTCGATGCGGGCCTTTCAGCCGGTGGTGGTGGGCGACACCATGACCGCCGCCGATCCCCTGCATCCCGAACAGGTCCACGAGGTCGACAGCATTGCGATTGTTACGGTGCATGACGGCCCCTCGCTCGAACCTGGCGCCATCATCGCCCCGCCGGTCGCAACCACACCGGGTGAGGAACATTACCACAACAACTTTCAGGACCCAGAAGCCTTCCTGGCTGCCGGCGGTCGGCGGGGGCGACAGTATCAGCCGCTCACTGACGGTTCCTATTTCCTCAACCACTGGTTCGCCACGGTCCAAAAGATACCCAAGACGGTGGTGCCGATCGGCTATGTCGGGGTCGTGGTCAGCTATTACGGCAAAGCCGGGAAAGATCTCTCGGGGGTGAGTTTCCGCCATGGAGAACGGGTCTCGGAAGGCGAGCGGGGTGTCTGGGAGAGGCCCCTTGGACCGGGCAAATACGCCTTCAACACGTATGCGGGAAGCATTGTGCTGGTCCCGACAACCAACTTCGTCCTCCACTGGATCACCGGCAAGTCCGAGACACACCGGTATGACGAAAGTCTTCGTTCCATCGACCTGGTCACCCGCGACGCCTACGAACCCCGTTTGCCGCTGTCGGTGGTGGTGCACATCGACTACCAACGCGCTCCCAACGTCATTCAGCGGTTCGGAGATGTCAAAAAGCTGATCACGCAGACTCTGGACCCCATGCTGAGTGCCTATTTTCGCGATGTGGCCCACAAGAAGACCATGCTCGAACTGCTCCATGACCGGGATGCCATTCAACGGGAAGCCCGGGAAGAACTGCATCGCAAGTTCCATGAGTTCGACATGGAGTGCGTCGATGTGCTCATTGGCAAACCCGACGCCCAGGAGGGAGACACGAAAATCAACCAACTGCTCGAACAACTCCGCACCCGGCAGTTGTCCATCGAGCAACTCGAGACCTACGACCGTCAACGTGATGCCGCCGATCGACTGCGGATGTTGAACGAGGCGCAAGCCCAGGCCAACATGCAGACGCAGTTGACCAATGCCCGGGTCCAGATTGAGATTGTCGAAAACCAGGCGGCGGCCGAGTTGGCCAAATCGCGGAAGCAGGCCGAACAAGCCGCGGTCCACGCCGAAGGAGAACTCAACCGGGCCCGCAAACAAGCCGAGCAGGCCGTGGTCATGGCCGACGCCGAACTGCAGCGTGCCCGCCGTCAGGCTGACCAGACGGTCCTCATCGCCGAGGCCGACAGCCGCAGTACCATCCTCGCCGGGCGCGGCGAAGCCCAACGCGCCATGCAGATTGGTCTCGCGGAAGCGGCGGTCCTGCTGAAAAAGGTCTCGTCCTATGGCGATCCCCGGCTGTTCGCCCTGTCGTGTGTCTCGAAGAACCTCTCCGAGGCCACGCAACCGCTCGTCCCCGAACGGGTCTTCATGGCCCCCGGGGGAACCGCCGACGGGTCGGGAGCGAACGCCGCCTCGGGCCTGGTGGGGGTGTTGCTGAACCTGCTGATTGCCGAGAAATCAGGCTTCCAGCTCGTCGACGGCCCCGAGCAACAGCAACTCCGCGAACTGGCAGACAACCTCTCCCGTGAAGCGTTGGTGAACCTCCAGCATGGTGGATCGTCCCCTCAGACCAAAGAGATTCCCTCCGCGTGAGTGGGATCGCGCCAGTCGTCGGATTGATCGCAAGTCCCGCCGGCCGGAATCCCCGGTCGGCGGGGCGGGCGGCGGCGGTTTCCCGTCACCCGGCGATCGGCTGGGCAGACAACCCCGATCCTCCGACAGCACTCAGGGCTTGCCGAACAGATAGTGCGAGACGCCCCACTCTTCACCCTGGGCGTAGTCAAACAATTCGGCACACGCCATGAAGAACACCCGCCAGCGATGAAACCACAGTTCGGCGGCGTCGGCTCCGTAGGCCTCGGCCAGAATCGGCATCACCGTCGACCGCCGGGCGTCCTGGAGGGCCAGCCAGGCGTTGCAGGTCTGCGCGTAGTGCCTGCCGTTCCACCGCCAGCGATGCCGAAGCTGCAAATCCCGCTGGAAACGATGCAACAGTCCGTCACTGGGCATGATCCCCCCGGTGAAGAAGTACTTCCCCATCCAGTCGTCGGGCCCCTCAGTCTCGAAAGGGTAAGCCAGTCGATCGTGCGTAAAAATGTGCACGAAGAGACATCCCCCGGACCGCAGCCACGTACTGATCCGGCGCAGGAGCTCTTCATAATTCCGCATATGTTCGAACATCTCGACAGAGACCACCCGGTCGAACTCTCCTTCCGGCTGGAAGTGGTTCATGTCGGCGGTCAGCACCGTGACGTTGGACAGGCCCCGCCCCCTGGCCAGCTTCTCGATTTCAAGGCGTTGCGGCGTGGAATTCGAAACTGCGGTGATCTTCGCCTGCGGATATCGGGCGGCCATCCACAAGGTCAACGAGCCCCAGCCACATCCCAACTCGAGAATGCGGGCCCCATCAAACAGTTCCGCTCGTGCACAGGTGACCTCGAGCGCCCGCTCCTCCGCCTGGTCTAGCGTTTGGACTCCCTGATCCCAAAGGCAGCAGCTGTATTTGCGGTGCTTCCCCAGCACTTGCTGAAAGAACCCGGGCGGGACCTCGTAATGCTGTTCATTGGCCTTCTCGGGAACGAGTGCCACAGGACTTTGGCGTAGCCGTTCCACGAACCTCTCAATCGACTCCTGGTTGCGCTCGCATTCGAGGTTGTCAGGTTCGGCCAGGCGGGCCGCCAGCAGCTTGCGGATTCCCATCCGAGTCATCCAGTCGGGCAGTCGTCCCCGTTCCGCCTGCAACGCTCCCCAGGAAGTGATGCTCATCAGATCGCCCGCTTCTCCCTGGGAAACCAGGGGAAAAAACTGTTTGTGGTCGCCTGGTATTCCCGGTAGGCAGCGCCCCGTGAGCGCAGGGCCTGGGCCTCGGTGGGAGGGATCCCGGTCACCCGGGTCAGAAACCAATACATGACCAGCGGTCCAGCGAGGGCGAATCCTCCCCCCGGAGCCCCCACAGCCAGCAGGGGGTAAACCCACCAATGGAGCCACTCAAAAAAGTAATTGGGGTGCCGGGTGTAGTACCAGAAGCCCGTCCGACAGACCTGCCCCCGATTGGCGGGATTCATCCGAAACCGCTGCAGTTGCCAGTCTGCGACCGCCTCGCCCGCCACGGCCAGCAGCCAGAGCGTGATTCCCGCCCAATCGGTGGGCCCTGGGAATGGGCTCGGGTTCGAGGCGGCGAACAGAATGGGGAGGGCGAAAAGCACACTCCACAATGCCTGCAGCTGAAAAAAGCCAAACAGCTTACGCTGGGCGTTGGGTCCCCACTCTTCCCGCAAACTCTGATAGCGGCCATCCTCGGGCATCCGACGCAGCCGGGCCGCGATGTGTGCCGAGAGCCTGAGTGACCAGATCAATACCAGACTCGCGAGCAGCAGCCGGCGGTTGGGGTTCCCGTGCTCCGACAGCCAGCAGAACAGGGTACCAAGCAATCCAACTCCCAGCCCCCAGGCCACATCGACAATCCCGGCATCACCCCGCCGCAACTGATACCACCACAGGGCGGACATGGCGATGCTCATGCCCACCCAACCCAGCAGCAAGGCAAAAACCAACTCCATCAGTCGCGCTCCGAGATCTGGAACCGTCGTTGGGGCCGGACTGTGGCCGGTTCCACAGGTCGGCCAACATCGATCGGATCGCCCCGCCAGCCCGCTTTGGCCAGCATCAACTGCGAGAGACCGATGTACCGCTCCTGAAACGCCGCCTCGCAATAGCAGAAGTAATAGGTCCAGATGCGGATGAACCGCTCGTCGAACCCAAGACCGCGAACCTCTTCCAGACGCGTCTCAAACCGTTCCCGCCAGCAACGCAGAGTCCGGGCGTAGTGCTCGGCGAAATCCTCCATGTGCAGAGGATAGAGATCCGTGGTTCGGGCAGCTGCCCCGGTCAATGCGGAGACGGTGGGCAGACATCCGCCTGGAAAGACGTAGCGCTGGATGAAGTCGGTGGACTTCAGGTACGCCTGATATCGCTGCTCGAACATGACGATTCCCTGCAGCAGCATCAGTCCATCGGGCTTGAGCAACTCCCCACACTTGCGGAAGAACGTGTCGAAGAATTGATGCCCGACCGCCTCGATCATCTCAATCGAGGCGATCTTGTCGTACTGCCCCTCGAGGTGTCGGTAATCGCACTTCAGGACACGAACCCGATCCGCAAGCCCGGCTTCCGCGATTCTCCGGGTGGCGAACGAGTGCTGCTCTTCCGAGATCGTGGTCGTCGTGATCCGGCAGCCATACGTTCCTGCCGCATGCAGGGCAAATCCTCCCCACCCGGTCACAATCTCCAGCAAATGATCCCGGGACGAGAGCCGCAGTTTGCGGCAGACACGATCGATCTTTTCCACGGACGCCTCGTGAAGCGAGGCCTCCGGATGCGGGAAAATCCCGCTGGAATACATCATTGTTTCGTCGAGAAACAAGCGAAAAAAGTCATTGCCCAGATCGTAGTGGGCGGCAATATTCCGACGGCTTCCCCCGGGAGTGTTCTTGCGCAGCCAATGCCACGCCTGGGCTCCCCAGTTTGCAACGCGGGCCATGCCGGTATCCATCGACATCAACAGCGATTCGTTCCGCACGAACAGCCGGATCAGGTTGGTGAGATCATCCACCTCCCATTCGCCGTCGATGTATCCCTCCCCTGCCCCCAGGCTGCCGCCCCACAACATGCGGCCATACACCCGCGGATTGTGAATCGTGACCTCGCACTCAATCGAATCCTGAAAGGCTGAATCGGGTGTTCCCAGGGTCTGGGTACCGCACGGTTCGTGCAGCAAAATCCGCCCCCCCCGCAAGGCTGCCATCTGACCCAGGACCAACCGTCGCGCCTGGCGATCACTCCAGCGGGAGCGACGCTGCGTCGGGGCTGCGGAGGAGGATGAGGGGCTGGCAATCATGATTTCGATTCCTTGTGCGAGAGCGCCCCGGGATGCGGGACGTAGGGCACCCGTTTGGTCCACAACCGCAGTGCCTGCCAATAGATTCCTGCTGTGACCTGGGCGGTCATGAGGGGATACCTCATCAGCACCCGGGAAAGATTCCATCCAGACATTGACTGACGTTGCAGCCGCAACGCCGCGTCGAACAACAACTCTTCACCACGTCGGTTCTGGATGCCGACACGCAGCAAATCTCCAGGCACGGACAGCCTCCAGACGTAGTCCATGTCCATCTGCATGAACGGCGACACATGAAACTGTTTCGCGTGCCTGTTCGTCAACTCTTCCGGGTCTTGGTCGCGGACATCAATCACGTAGCAATGCCGCTCTCCCCAGGGAGTGTTGTGGACCTCGGCCACCAATGTCTCGACGCGGATTCCCTCCCGATCGAAGCAGTAGTAGAAACTGACCGGGTTCATCACGTACCCGAAGTGTCGAACCTGGGTCAGCAGGCGGATGGGTCCGTCGGGTAAGGAATGGGTCTGCGACCGGACAAGTTCGCGAACGGAATCGGCCAGGGACACATTGGGATCCCCCAGGTGATCGGACCGGCGGAACCACGCCAGATTAAAACCTCGAGTCGACCAGAACCAGCGTCCCCGAAAGACCTCATCGACCTCCTCGAGGTCGAGGTAGGTCATGTAGAGCCGGTAGCCGAATTCGTGGCGAACGGGAGTGAAGCGACAGTGTCTGACCCAGCCTTCGTAGAGACAACTGTGCATGCTTCTTCCTCACCGAGCAGGGCGCTGCAGACAGCCAGCGCGCTCTTGACGCCATCCTCATGAAACCCGTTCCCCCAGTAGGCCCCGCAGAAAGAAGAGCGATTCTGGTTGAGCAACTCGCCGTGCCGCTTCTGGGCGGCGGCTCGTCGGGTCGTGTAGACCGGATGGGCGTAAGTGTAGCGGCCCAGAACCCGTCTGGGATCGATCTTGGCAGTCGAATTCAACGTGACGAGGTAACGGTGCCTCTTCCGCAGGTTTTGCAGGAGATTCATGTCGTAGGTCAGGGTGGCTTCGGCAGCCGTATCCAGACCGATGTGGTAGTTCCAGGCGGCCCACGCGCCCCGTCTTCGGGGCATGACCTCCACGTCCGTGTGCAAAACCACATCGTTGACGTGGTAGGGAAACTCAGCGAGCACTTCCCGCTCCGTCGCGCTCGGTTGATCCAGCATTCTCAGTGCCTGGTCACTGTGGCACGCAAAGACCACGTGATCAAACGTTCCCAGATTCCCTTCCGAGGAATGCAAGGTGACGGATTCCTCACCTCGCATCACCCGGCTTACGGGAGTCTGGAGCCGAATCGCAGACTGAAATGGCTCCGTCAGGCGGCGGACGTACTCTCGGGAACCTCCCACGATCGTTCGCCACGTGGGACGCTGAGTGACGCTCAGAAGTCCATGATTCTTGTAGAATTCAACGATGAAGCGGATGGGAAACTCCGCGAACACTCCCGGAGGACAGGTCCAAATCGAGGCCCCCATGGGAATGAGATATCGATCGGCGAAAGAAACACCGTATCCCATTCGGTGCAAATAGGCCCCAACCGTCTCGGCATTGTCCGGATCGGCCAAAATCCCGGGCGAATCACGATTGAACCTCAGGATGTCTTGGATCATCCTCCAGAAGGCCGGGCGAAACAGATTGCGCTTTTGCACAAACATCCCACCCAACGTTCCGCCATTGTACTCCCATCCGGAGCGGTCACAACGGACACTGAAGCTCATATTCGTGTCCTGCCAGGACACCCCCAACTCATTCAACAGCCGGATAAAATTTGGATAGGTCCAATCGTTGAAGACGATAAAACCGGTATCGATTGTTGATTGTTCACCCTCAAACTCCACATCGACCGTGTGGGTATGTCCTCCCACATAATCGGCCCCATCAAACATCGTCACTTCATGTCGCCGCCTCAAATAATGGGCCGCGGTCAATCCGGAAATCCCTGTGCCGACAATCGCAATCCGCAAGTTCCACTCCAGTCGAAGATCGTGGGCACAGGGTCCAACCCGCTCAACAACCACCCTCAGCCCGCGGTCTGCCAACGGGTGATGGTCGCTCCCCGCTGCATCTTCTCAATGGCCTTCAGTTCAATCTGACGCACCCGTTCCTTGCTGACCTGAAGTGCGTCCGCCACCACCTGCAACGTGGCGGGCTCACTTCCCGGCTGCAGTCCAAACCGAAGTGCCACCACCAGTTGTTCACGCTCGCTGAGTTGCTGCGACATCAACTCGCGAACCTGGCTTGCCTGCCGCAGTTTGTCGGTTTCAACGCTCACCGGATCCGAGTCATCCGGAGAGTTGGCGAGCATCTCAGAGATCCCCAGTGTGCAACGAGCGCTCTCATTCCGCCGCTTCCGGATGATTCGGAAGAAGTCGCGTTGGACGGCATGGGTCGCGTAGGTGCTGAACCTGAAACCGCGACCGTAGTCAAATTTCTCAACCGCATTCAGCAAAGCAACATTGCCGTCACTGACGAGGTCATCAAACGAACAGAGGTCATTCGCGAACCGTCGGGCAATCGAAACGACGAGCCGCAGGTTTGCACGGATGATCCGATCCCGAACTTGGCCTGCCAGAGCGATCCAGCCCTCAGCCTCAGACACCAGATTCGAAGCCGGAGCTTCAGGATTGATCTCCGAGCGCAGTGAATTGGCCCTGAATTTGAACAGATTCATCAGGCGGAACAGAGCTTTTTCCTCATCTGCAGTCAGCAGTGGGGTGGCATAAAGTTCCTGAAAATAGGCCGGAACATCAGCAGGAGCTTGCCGCGTCCGACCCGCTCCATTCGGCGACATCGAATGGAACTCCGCCTTCGCCTTCTCAACATCCATGCGGGAGAACGCCCGGTTGTGAATGAAGGCAATCTCGCGACGGAGCAGTTTCTCTGCCCGAGCCGGCAGGGTGGGGTCCGAAAATTGAGCCTTGGATCGGGCCACACTGGACCGGGGGGTGCCGGACTTGCCGGCTCCGCCCGTCTTGGAAGCGCCCTTAGCCGTCGTGGAACCCTGGGAGCGGGAAATCGAACGAGACTTCATGATCGTTGATCCTTGAGGCGAGAGACACTGTGTTCCATCGGAATTCCGACGAACAAAATCGTTCAATTCGTGCACCGGATTATTGACCCCTCCTTAACGATTTTGCAAGCAGAAAAACGTGCAAATCGTTCATTTCCAGAAATTCGCCGCAAATACATGCCAGAATGGATCTTAAGAAGACTGGCCTTGAAATCAGTCGTTCGAATCATACCATTTTGAGCGATTTGTGAATGATTCGGAGGGAATCATCGATCGCTTTTTTCAATACATCTCGCCGAGATTCCATCGTGCAGGAACTTGTGACGCCGAAGCAAGTCGCCAGGGCGATTGATGTCAGTGAATCATCGGTCAAACGCTGGTGCGACCGGGGAATCATTCCGTCCGTCAAAACTGCGGGGGGTCACCGTCGGATTCCGATCGCTGCCGTCATCTCTTATCTCAGGGAGACCAAACAACCGTTGGTGGCTCCAGAGGTATTGGGGCTTCCCGCAACGTCTGGTCAATCCCGGTGGGTTCAAGATCGTGCGTTGGATGTGATTCTTCAGGCCTTGACGGCTGGAGACGCAGACCGGTCGCGGCAAATCCTGTTCGACCTGTGGCTGTCGGGAAAGCCGCTGGCGGTCATTTTTGACGAGGTCGTTGCCCCGGCCTTCGCACGGATTGGGCAGCAATGGGCCTGCGGCGAACTGGAGATTTACCGCGAGCGGCAAGCCTGCGAAATCATGACCCGGGTTCTGTTCGAATTCCGCCTCGGAACTCCCCCCGGTGATCCGGGGCTCCTGGCCCTGGGGGGCACCATTCCCGGGGACCATTATGTGATCCCGACCACAATGGTCGAACTTGTGCTGCAATCGGCGGGCTGGAACTCCCGCTCTTTGGGGAATTCTGTCCCCTTTTCCTCGTTCTGCAAGGCCATTGCGGAGAATCGTCCGCGTCTGTTTTGGCTGAGTATTTCTCATGTCGAGACCCCTGACGAGATTGTGCCCGGGGTCCGCTCGCTCTACGAAGCGATCAAGGATGTGAGGGGATTCCTGGTGATTGGGGGGAATGGCCTGGCTCCCGAGATCCGGGAACAGTTGCCGATGGATCATTTTTGCTGCAGCCTGCAGCAACTGGTTCGATTTGCCGACAGTGTGAAGCCAAGCTAGACCGGGGAACTGTTCCCTGCGAAGATCGAGTTGTCTCCTGCTGGCAGGGGGCTTCGAACCAAAACGGTTCGGTTCCCATCACTCGAACGTCTGCAGCATGTCTCACTCGACTTTCGTTACCGCTCTGGCCGGCTTTCTCGGTTGTTGGTTTTTCGGTGTCTCGGCTTTGGCCGCCCCGGACAAACCTCTCGATTTCACCCATGAAATCGTCCCCCTTCTGAGAAAACACTGCGCCAAGTGTCATACCGGTGCACGAAAACAGGGAGGTTTTTCATTTGATACGCGCCGCAGCCTCATTCAGGGGGGTGAATCGGGTGTGTCTGTCGCGGTCGGCGACTCTTCAAAAAGTCCTCTTGTCGAGCGGATCACCTCGCGGGATTCCGACCTGCAAATGCCTCCGGAAGGGCCACGGCTGACCGATGCCGAAGTTTCACTGATCCGTCGTTGGATCGACTCCGGGCTCCCTTGGGATGATGGATTCGCCTTTGCGAAAAGCAACTATGAAGCCCCTCTGCTGCCTCGCGAGGTGAAGCTTCCCGAAGCCAAACCGGGCCGCGACCATCCAATTGATCGACTGGTCGACGCCCATCCGAACCAACCCGCTCCCCGCGCCGGTATTTCCGATCGCGAGTTTGCCCGGCGTGTCTCGCTGGACCTGACCGGTTTACTCCCCACCCCGGAGCAACTGAAGGATTTTCTGGATCATCCTCCCCAAACCCGTCGTCAGCAGTTGATCGACAGTCTGCTCGACAACTCGATCGCTTATGCCGACCATTGGCTGACGTTCTGGAACGATATTCTGCGAAATGATTACACCGGAACCGGGTTTATCACCGGTGGCCGGAAGCAAATCACCTCCTGGCTGCATACCTCGCTGGTCGCCAACAAGCCTTACGACACAATGGTCAGGGAACTGATTTCCCCCACTCCGGAATCGGAGGGATTCATCCAGGGGATTCGCTGGCGGGGTGAGGTTTCAGCCAGTCAAACCAATGAAATCCAGTTTGCGCAGAGCATTTCCCAGGCATTTCTGGGCATCAACCTCAAGTGCGCCTCGTGTCACGACAGTTTCATCGACCGCTGGAAACTGCAAGAAGCCTATGGGCTTGCAGCGATTTATGCCGATGCCCCGCTCCCGGTCTTTCGCTGCGACAAGCCAACGGGTGAAGTGGCCCAGCCTGTCTGGTTGTTCCCCGAGCTCGGACAGGTCGACCCGCAGGCCCCTAAAGCTGAGCGGCTCCGGCAACTCGCGAACCTGCTGACCCACCCGCAAAATGGACGCCTGAGCCGGTCGATTGTCAACCGCCTCTGGCACCGACTGATGGGGCTGGGACTGGTCCATCCCGTCGATGCCCTGAACACCGAGCCCCGCGATTCGAATCTTCTCGATTACCTCGCCTGGGACTTCAGCCAGCACGGATACGATCTGAAGCACACCTTGCGATTGATCGCCACCTCGGCCACCTACCAGCAGGAGATCCCTGCCGACAGCTCCCCCGAGGGTGAGAATTGGCAGGACCTCAGCCCGATTCCCCGACGAATGACGGCGGAGCAGTTCGTCGACGCCGTCTGGCAACTGACCGGCAGTCATCCTGCCAAGGCCGACGCGGTTGTGACCCGGCGGGTGGCCCCTGGCAATCCGGGCTCCCGGCCACAGGCCCGGTGGATCTGGACAAACGATCAGAAACAGTCGGCCTCTCCCGGCGGAGAGACGGCCACTTTCGAAGTGTCATTCAAACTGCCCGTTCTACCCCAGGACGCCGCAATCGCCCTGACCTGCGACAATGACTATGTCCTGTTCGTCAACGGTCGCCGCATTGCCGCCGATGCAAACTGGGAGACTGTCGAAGTCGTCTCACCAGTCGATTTCTTGCGGGCGGGAGACAACACGCTTCGCATTGTGGCCAAAAACGGGGGCGAAGGCCCCAATCCCGCCGGACTGCTGGTGGTGGGACAGATCCGCATTCCCGGCCAGCCGTTGATCACCATCACCACGGGGCCCGACTGGCGCTGGACGCGGAGGGTTCCCGATGGCGAGGGAGAATTCTCTGCCGACCCGCAAGATTGGGCACCAGCCGTTACCTTGGCCGAACCCACCGTCTGGTCGGGCAGGATCGGCGATGCGCCGTCGCAAGCGTTGGAAGAGGCGCTCGACCCACAACGGGCCCGGGTTCGGGCCGCTCTGGTCAAGGCGGATGAACTGATGCGGGCTTTGGGAAGGCCCAACCGAGATCAAATTGTGACCAGCCGGCCCACTCAGTTCACCACGCTGGAGGCCCTGGAACTGGCCAATGGCGATGCCCTGAAAGCAATGCTCGAGGCGGGCGCACAGCGTCTTGCCAGGCGTTTCGCCGAACGTCCGGCCGAACTGGTCGACTGGTTGTACACCTTTGGCACGTCCCATCCCCCCAGTGACCACACCCGGGAAGCCGCGCTCCAGTTCCTGGGGAAGAACCCGCAGGCCCCCGACGTGGAAGATCTGTTGTGGTCATTGGTGCTGCAACCCGAGTTTCTCCACGTTCGCTGACGAGAGTGTCGCCATCGTCTCAGTCCGCCTGAACGACGGATCTCCCTTCTGCCAGATGGCACACAGGCCGAAAGTCGTTTTCACACCCGTTTCAAGATGGTTAAAGGACTGTCCCCCAGGACACGTTCGGAGGATTCTGAGATGTTCCACCCCGATTGCCCCGAAAAGGGAATCCCGTCCCGGAATGAGCAGCAGGCTCGCCGTCTGTTTTTGCAGCAACTCTCCGCCGCTTCGGCAGCCGCCTGGGCGGGGGCAGCCCCCCGCTTGCTGACCGCCGAAGATGGTTCGGACAAGGCCCCCCCAGCTACAGCCGACGCCTGTATCGTGCTCTGGATGGCCGGGGGCATGGCCGCTCCCGAGACCTTTGACCCGAAACGCTATCATCCGTTCGAGATCGGCACGCCAGTCGAGAAGGTGATGAGCACGTTCCGCTCGATCGACACTGCGGTCGACAACATCAAAATCTGCGAGGGGTTGGAAGAAATCGGTCAGGTGCTCGACCGGGGCACCCTGATTCGCTCGCATGTGCTGCCCGACCTGGGAAGCATTCTGCATTCGCGTCACCAGTATCACTGGCATACTGGATATGTTCCTCCCCAGACGGTGGCGGCACCCCATATTGGGGCGTGGATGTCGCGGGTCCTGGGCCCCCGCAACCCGGTGATCCCGGCGTTCATCAACATTGGCCAGAGGCTCGAAGGGATTGGCGAAAACGAAGAGATCAAGGCTTTCACCCAGGCCGGCTTTTTCTGCAGCGACCATGGCCCGATGAACCTGCCTTTTCCGGAAGAGGCGGCCCGGGCGGTCAAACCCCCTCGTGGGATGGACCCGATGCGCTTCTCGAAGCGCGAGAGACTCTACAAGGAACTTCTCAAGCGAACCGACGCCAGCGAATTCCGGCAAGACTCGCTGCTCCGTTCTCTCGAGAACGCCCACCGCCTGCTGGGCTCCGCGGATCGGGAGGCCTTCGACATTTCCCGGGAGCCCAAAGAAAGCTTTGATCGCTACAACACCGGCCGGTTTGGCCAGGGATGTCTGCTGGCCCGACGGCTGGTCGAGGCGGGAGCCCGGTATGTCGAGGTCACCACCGAGTACATTCCCTTTGTCCATTGGGATACCCATGCCAATGGACATGAGACGGTGGACCGGCTGCACCACGAGATCGACCGCCCCATCGCGACGCTGATCCGTGATCTGGAATCACGGGGGCTGCTCGACCGGACCCTTGTCGTGCTGGCCAGCGAATTCAGCCGCGACATGATTATCGAGGGGGTCCCCGGATCTACGGCGAAAGACCAGGCCACGGCCCCCACCGATGTCCTGCGGGAACTGAAGCACTATGGCATGCACCGGCATTTCACCGGAGCCTCCTGCGTGCTGATGTTTGGCGGGGGAATCAAGCGGGGGTTCCTGTATGGGGAAACCGCTCCGGAGCGCCCCTGCATCGCCATCAAGAATCCGATCTCAGTGCGGGACCTGCATGCGACCATCTTCACCGCGATGGGAATCAGCCCGGCCACCTCGTTCGAGGTGGAACGCCGACCTTTCTACGCGACAGAAGACGGCAAGGGCCAGGCCGCCCGCGATTTGTTTGCCTAACCTCTGATGGCCCGCTCCAGTGCCTCACCATCCACTCCGGTGAAGGGCCAGACCATGGCCTCCGGATATCGTGTCAGCCCGAACGACCTCGCTTCCATGCAGTCTGGAACCCACTGTCTGATGTATTCGCTGCTGGGTGCCCATCCCGATTCGGTCGATGGTGTCGCCGGCAGCCGCTGCGCTGTCTGGGCTCCCAACGCCCGCGAGGTTTCGGTCGTGTTCGACGCGAATGGATGGGAACACGGGCGGCATCAGCTGGGTTCCTCCGATGCCGGGATCTGGTCGGGCTTCGTCCCGGGGTTGTGCCACGGGATGGCCTACAAGTATTCGCTGCAGGAGCAGTCTGGTCAGATCGAGCAGAAGTCTGATCCTGTCGCCTTCCACGCCGAATTGCGTCCCAAGTCCGCCTCGATTGTCTACGAGCTTTCGGGCTACGACTGGCACGACCTCGACTGGCTGCGGCGACGGGAACGGACCAATTGGCTGGAACAACCCGTCTCGATTTACGAAGTGCAACTTGGCTCATGGCGGCGTCCCCGCGATGGCCGGGCATTTTTCAACTATCGCGAACTGGCCCACATGCTGGTCGACTACGCCCATCAAATGGGCTACACCCACCTGCAATTGCTGCCGATCACCGAGTATCCGTTCGACGGATCGTGGGGTTACCAGACCACCGGCTACTTCGCACCCACCAGCCGCTTTGGAACTCCCCACGATTTCATGTATTTCGTCGATCACTGCCATCGGAATGGCATCGGGGTGCTGGTCGACTGGGTTCCCGCCCATTTCCCCAGCGACGCGCACGGCCTGGAGCGATTCGACGGGACGTGTCTCTACGAACATGAAGATCCCCGCCAGGGATCGCACCCCGACTGGGGCACACTGGTCTTCAACTACGGACGGACTGAAGTCCGCAACTTCCTGCTCTCGAGCGCGCGATTCTGGCTCGATGTCTATCACGTCGATGGGCTGCGAGTCGATGCCGTCGCCTCGATGCTGTATCTCGACTACTCCCGCAAACCGGGAGAGTGGATTCCCAACCCCTACGGCGGCCGGGAAAACCTCGAGGCGGTCCAATTCCTGCAGGATCTCAACACCATCGTCCACGGCGAATTTCCCGGCGTGGTCACCATCGCCGAGGAATCGACCGCCTGGGGAGGCGTTTCACGTCCGGTCTATACGGGGGGCCTCGGGTTCACCATGAAATGGGACATGGGGTGGATGAATGACACCCTGCGCTACCTGCGGCGCGATCCCATACACCGTCAGTACCACCAGAATGAGTTGTCGTTCCGGATGGTCTATGCCTTCACAGAGAACTTCGTCCTGCCCCTCTCCCATGACGAAGTGGTGCACGGCAAGCGTTCACTGGTGTCGCAGATGCCGGGAGATTATTGGCAGCGGTTCGCCAACCTGCGCCTGTTGTACGCGTACCAGTACACCACCCCTGGCAAGAAGCTGCTGTTCATGGGAGGCGAACTGGGCCAGTGGACCGAGTGGAACCATGACCAGGAGATCGACTGGGCGCTCTGCGGGCATGCCTCCCATGATGGTGTCCGCCGGCTCGTGGGGGATCTCAACCGCATTTACCGCGAGTCGTTCCCCCTGCATGAGCTCGACATGCAATCCGAAGGATTCCGGTGGATTTCGTGCGACGACTCGGCCAATAGCGTGTTCGCCTGGCTCAGACTCGGAAGAAATCCCAGGGATTTCCTGATTGTTGCGATGAACTGCACCCCAGTCCCACGCGATGGCTATCGTCTCGGAGTTCCTGCCAACGGCTATTTCACCGAACTGTTCAACAGCGATGCCGCCATCTACGGGGGAAGCAATCTGGGCAATCTGGGAGGGGTCTATTCTGAACCGATCCCCCTGCATGGCCAGCCCCACAGCATCCGTGTCTGTCTGCCCCCTCTCGCGCTGTTGGTGATGCGCCCGGTAACGCCCCGGGCCGGGTGAGTTTGATTGGCATTTGAGTTCCGGCTCCACAGGGAAGTCCCGCCGTGCCCCAATCATTCGCTGACTGCCAGATCGCGATGCACCGCTCGGCAGCTTGATGCCCCCGGGAATGCGACCGAGCCCGCTTCGGTTGCCGGCAGAGACGATGACGGATCTCGGACTCCTTTTCATTCGCAAATCGCGGGGTTATCGTCTGGCAGTCTGGAACTTTCGATGTCGCCCGTCGCACGGAGCTTCGCGCCATGAAGAAACGACTGTGTCTCTCACTGGTGGTCTGGCAAGTATCCCTGGCCGTCTGCCTGGCACCACTGCAGGCCCAGGAAACTGGCTGGCCCTCGACCGTGGCCACGAATGCGAAACTGGTATCGGTCTACAGCGATCCTCGTTTTTTCGAAGGCCCGGTCTGGGACGGAGTGACCGGCAAGCTGTATTTCACGGCGTTTGGAAAAGAAAAGGCCGATACCCAGATTCTTTGTCTCGACGAGCCCGGCAAGGTGACTGTCTGGGCCGACAAAACCGAGGGAGTCAACGGTATGGCCCTCGGAAACGATGGACGATTGATCGGTGCCCAGGCGTTTGGTCATCGCATCCTCAGTTACGCCATCGGTCCGAATGGACCGACCGACACCCAGGTGCTGCTGTTCAACACCGCGCTGCACCAGCCCAACGATGTCGCCCAGGCTCCCAACGGAGACATCTACTTCACCGATCCCGATTTCGACGGGAAGAACAAAACCAGTGCCGTGCACCTGCTGACAGCCAACGGCACCTCACGCAAGATCATTGAGGACATGCAGGTCCCCAATGGACTCAAGGTTTCGAACGACGGGCGCTGGCTGTACGTGGCCGACGATGGTCCGATGAACTGGCGACGGTATCCCATTCAGGCCGACGGCACCGTCGGTGCCGGCCGGCTCTTTTTCGATCCTCCCGTCGCCGCTGACAAGCGGACGGCTCCCGACGGTTTCACCATCGACGAACGGGGCAACCTCTACCTCTCGGGCAGCGGCGGGGTCTGGGTGGTCGATCGCGATGGGGTCTCCCTGGGCCTCATCCCCATTCCCGAGTTCTGTTCAAACGTGGCGTTTGGCGGACCAGACGGCAAGACGCTCTACATGACGTGCGACAAGCAGGTCTACAGTCTCGCGATGAAGGTCCGCGGAGGTCAGTTCACCCGTACCAACAAGCCGCGCGACGCGGCTGCCTCGCCCCTGGTGGGGGCCGCCCCCCAACCCTCCTATCTGCTGCAGCAGAATGTGCAGTATGGCACCGGTGGCGGAGAGCCGTTGACCCTCCATTTCGCTCGTCCCGCCACAGGCAATGGTCCGTTTCCCGTCGTGGTGTTCATCCATGGTGGCGGCTGGTCGGGGGGCAAGAAAGAAGACCATACGGCACAGGCCATCGAGGCGGCTCAAAAGGGTTATGCCTCGGCCACCATCGGCTATCGTTTGGCCCCCAAGCATCGCTTCCCGGCTCAGGTGGAAGATGTGAAGTGCGCGATCCGCTGGCTGCGAGCCCACGCCAAGGACCTCAAGATCCGTCCCGACCGGATCGGTGCAGTCGGATTCTCAGCCGGTGCCCACCTGGCCATGATGCTGGGAACGATGGATCCCGCTGATGGCCTGGAGGGCGAAGGGGGTTGGCACGATCAGTCGAGCAAGGTACAGGTGGTGGTCGACTTCGTCGGCCCGACAGATCTGTCCGCCACACTACCCGAAGTGTCTCAAGGCATTCTCAAGAACTTCCTGGGAGGACCCCGGGAGGAAATGCCCGAAGCCTACAAGAAGGCCTCGCCCATCACCTATGTGAACGCCGGCGACGCCCCCATGCTGTTGATGCAGGGAACCAAGGACCCGCTGGTCCCGGGAGAACAGGCCTGGTTCATGGCCGAAGCCCTCACCAACGCCGGTATCCCTGGACGCGTCGAACTGATGCTGGGGGACGGACATGGCTGGGGAGGCAAGAAACTCGAGGATTCGGTCCGCGGAATGTGGGAATTCCTCGACCGCAATCTCAAACCCTGATCTGGTTCTCAGTCACCTGTCATTCACCGAAGGGTTTCCCGCCTGACTACTTCGGGGGTTGATCATGGCTTTCGGGAGTCTCAGTGCGAACAGATCGTCCAGTGCCGGTCGCTGGTAGCCGTCACCCAGGAGGACGGCAGGCCCACCTGCTGTAACAGGTGGGCCACTTCATCGACGGTCAGGGCGGCCCGCAACGACTCGGCGAACAACCGCCGCTGGTGCGGATTGGCACCGGCGGCATGTTGCTCGACCAGGCATTCCAGGATCGCCTGATCAGTCGGACGCATCAGGTCCCGCACAAACAAGGCACCGCCGGGTCGCAATACCCGCACCATCTCGCGCAGAGAATGCAGCGGCTCCGGGATGTGGTGAATGATGCTGTTCGAAATGACGGCGTCGTAACTCGCCGATGCATACGGAAGTCGCTTGGCATCCACCAGTTCCAGGCGAATGGCCGCGGTCACTCCTGCCCGCTCCAGATTGCGCTGCCCCAATTTCAGCATCTCGCGGGACAGGTCAATCGCCACGATGTCGACATCGGGCCGGCGCCGGACAATCTCAATCGGGATTTGGGCCGTCCCCGTTCCCACATCCAAAACCCGGCAGCGCCCCGCAGGCCGGTCGGTGCTGTTCTGCAGCAACTGGGCGAACTGATCGGCAAACAGACCATTCACGAACGAATGATCCATCGTGTCGTAGTCGAGTGCCTCCTCGGCCGTGTCCATCACTTCCGGTTCCAGCACACGCGACAACATCGGAACATCCTCTTCATTTTCAAGGTGGGGGCCAGAGTGCCGCCGGGGCATTCATTCCGCAGCCAGGTCGAGCGCAATCAGGTGGTACTCATAATCGGTGAACCCACCCAGCCCCCGGAACTGACGGGCCCCGGTGATGAACAACCGCCGGCGTGAGAGCACGGGTGCCGTCCAGCACGGATAGCCCATCTCGGGAAATTTCACCCGGCTGATCTCCCGAAACTCTTTGGGATTCAGATCGACGAGGGCCAGGGTTCCCCGTTCTCCCATCACGATCAGCCGACCATCTGCGAGGATAGCTGAGCCGCGGCCATAGTACCTGGGAACACTGACCCCCAGGCCTGCCTTCGGGTCGGGTTCTTCGTCTTCGTTCACATCGCGGGTTCGCCACATCAGCTCACCATCACTCGCCCGCAGGCATCGCAGGTTCGAGCCCGGTTCGTGCCGTCCGCTGAAGCCGTACAGAAAACCGTGATGCTCGATGGTGGTGGACCAGTGCGTTTGCATTGCGTCAAGGTCTTTCCAGACTTCTTCCGCTCCCTTGCCATCGGGCTGGACCTTCAGCATCAAGGCACCGGTCTCATATGCCGCCGAGAGAAAAATCTGGTCGCCGGTCACCACCGGTCGGGCCGCATTGACCGAATCATGAATTGGCGACCGGAACCAGGTGGCGAAGTTGACCTCGCCCGTCTCGGGTTCGAGCGAGACCAGTCCCGGCCGCATGAAACAGAGTAGATGTTTGCGGCCGTGAATCGTGGCCAGCAATGGAGACGAGTAACTGGCCAGCTTGGCGGGAGGCCGGTCGCGCTCGATCCGCATGGGGGCATTGGGAAATGTTTCCGGGCCAACGTTTTCCCAGAGTGTTTTCCCGGTCTTCCGATCGAAGGCGACCATCCCCGACTTGGGGTGCCCGCCCACCATCACAAACAACCGGTCGCCATCCAGAACGGGAGTCGAACCGACGCCAAAAAAACCGCGGGGAATCCGGAAGTCTTTCTGCGTATCACGCTGCCAGATCTGTTTTCCGGACGCAAGATCGAGGCACGTGAGCTTCCCCTCGGCTCCATAGGTGAAGCAGTGCTCAGCGGTCAGCAGCGGAGAACAGCGGGGACCGCCATTGTATCCGTAGGGATCACTGAAACTGGTTGGGTACGAGTGACTCCAGACCTCCGCCCCGGTCTCGGGAACAAAACAGTCGATTCGCTCTTCGTCCTCGATGCGATGAAAGAACACCAGCCGGTCGCCCCGGATCGACGGGGCGGCGTAGCCTTCACCCACCTTCTTTTTCCACAACACCGGCGGCCCCTTCGCGGCCCATTCCGGCAAGAGTCCCGTCTCTCCCGAGATCCCCGTTCCCCGGGGCCCCAGAAACTCGGGCCAGTCCTCACCCATTCGCCTCTGGGCCGGCGTAATGCCCGCCTGGGTCTGGGGAACTTCCGGGATCTCTTCCCGGTGGAAGTGCGGATTGGCGGAAGATCCCCGCTGGTCATCCCCACGCCCAACGGCGGTGAACACACTCAGCAGGCCGACACCAGCGAGGGCCCAACCCCAGCCACGACGCGCATTTGGCATGACGCCACCCGTTCCATCCCGAGTTCCAGGCACAGTCACCGCGCGGGCGTCCGCTGTCGCCGAACCAGACGCTTCCGAATTGAATCGCATTTCCCCTCCGGAATTCAAGGACAACGTGTCATTCTTCCCGGGACTCTTCCCGGCCCGCTTGGCGCAGCAGGTCCCGACTGGGGTTCCCCAGGAACTCCAGCAGGTCTGCGAGAGATGTCCCGGGAAGCTTCTGTTCAAATCCTTCGGGCATCAACGATTGACCAGTGCTGCGGACCTCCACGATGCCGGCCACGGGAATCTGCTCCGTACTTCCATCCGCCCGCTTGAGGACCAGGGTTTGTGCGGTCTCGGCCATAATCAGCCCCGATACCACCACTCCCGATTTCAATTCCACCGACTGGACGACAAAGTTGGGGTTCACCTGGCGATTGGGATCGAGCAGGTCAACCAGCACCGCCTCGCGCGGCCGACCCCCGATTCCTGACAGATCCGGCCCCACCGCCCCCCCCTCCCGTTGGACCTGGTGACAGACCAGACAATGCTGTCGGAACAACCGGGCCCCTGCCAGGGCGTTTCCCCGATGGGAGAGGGCCTCCTGATGAGCGTCCACCACCTGTCGTCGATCGGTGTTCACCGCCCGAGCGACTTCCCGGGCAAGCCCCCGCAAATCGACGGAGTCCGACTGCACCAGTGTCACCAAAATGTCGGCCGGGAAATCGGCCGGCGAAATCATTCCCTCCCGCCATCCCTCCAACACCATTTGCCCCAGAGCAAGTGAGCGGGCGGCCCCCCGCAACAACTCCCGACGGGCAGGCGTTCCCGCCTCGGTCCACACCCCAAGCAGTTCCTCAACCGAGGACGGCGTCGCCACTTCCCCGATGACAAAGGCGGCCAGCGACTGCACTTCTGCCGGTTGTCCCCGTTTCACCAGACGCATCAAATCACGGAGCGTCGCATCAGGCTCGCCCCAGACGAGCAGTCCCAACGGGGCGGCCCACATCGCTGGATCGGCTGGCTTCACCTCCGAATCCAGCTTTTCCAGCACCATCCGGCGGGCCCAGTCGACCAGGGCCGGGTCCTTCCAGGCCAACGTTGCTTTCAGAGACTTTCCCAGCGGAACTCCACTTTCCGACATCCCCGCGAGAATCCAACCCACACCCGCGGGTTCACTTCGGTCGCGTGCCAGCTGCAACAGATTTTCGAGCCCCTCTGCATCGTGTTCGTCCAGCGGATCCACTCCAAGCCGGCGTCCCACTCCACGCAGGAATCGGCTTCGTCCGTCATCGGGACTCAGCCACGCCTGCGGCTCATCACGAACCAGTTGACCCACCACATCCAGCATTTGGCCGGGCGTTCGTGCCGCGACCGCCAGCACCACCTCGGTCAGCGGAGACTCTCCCGGAGCCAGACGAATGAGCGACTTCAGCAGTTCTCCGCGCTCCTCGTCCTGCCACTTCACCGAAGACAACGCCAACTGGAAGCGGATCAACGACGAACCCTGACCGGCCAGATTCCGACACGTCTGCCGCAGTGTCTCATCCTGCGGCAGCAGTGACCCGGAAAGGGCAATTCCCTGGCACCGGACCAGATCTGATTCATCGGACAGAGCGCTCTGCAGGTCAGCCACTTTCAGCTCCCCCAATCCCTCCAGCGTCCACATGGCCTGCAGTCGTCCCTGCGCGGTGGCCGCCGACGACCAGACACGGCGCACGTCACCTGCGAGACGGTGCAGTCTGCGCTCAACCAGCACACGCCGGGCCGTATCCCGCTGCCAGCCGACAGGATGTTCGAGTCGGGCGACCAGTTCCGACGAAGACAAATCCGCCGGAGGCACGGGGGGCTGGCGCGTCTGTCGCTCTCCCCGGCGGGAAACGCGCCAGATGCGGCCATGCTCAGCTCCCTGCCGCCAGTCGATCTCACGGCGTGCCTGTTCAGAGACCACATAAATCGGATGCTCGACCAAAGGACGGTAGAAATCGCAGAGATACAACGCCCCATCGGGTCCAGTCGCCAGAAACACGGGATGAAACCACGAGTCGCTGGAGGCCAGAAAGTCACTTTTGGGATTGGGCCGTTGCGTCCTGGCGACAACGCCGGTCGCATCGAGCTTTCGGCGAATCACGAGGTTGCTCAGGGACTCTCCCACAAACGCATTCCCCTCGTAGTCGCTCCCCAGAAAAGGGCTGTGCAAAATCGTCAGGCCGCACAGGGCGTTGTAAAAGCTCGCCCGCTCGGCGTTGAACTGTCGCGGGGGCGGACTGAGAGGAAAGATTTCACCGGAATCTCCGGGCTCGGCGACGTCGACAATCGCCAGCGACGCCAGGTCGGGACACGCCTCGAGAAACCAGCCCGGAAGCAATTGCTGTCGAACGGGAATGGTGTTCCAGGAAAGAAACCGCCGGCCCCAATCATCATGGACCTGGCCAAACTGGCTTTGTCCGACCACGGCTTCAAACGCGGCCGGCTGCAGTCGAAAGCGGAAATCGCGCGACCGGATGGAGATCGCTCCGCCCCCCTCGGGACGAGTCACCTCTCCATCGTTGCGGCCATTCGCACCGTGGATCCAGTTGTCGGGGCCCCAATGCAGAGCATTCGCTCGCAACTGCTGGGATCCGGGTCGAAAACCTGTCCAGACAATCTGGCGTTCATCTGCCTCGCCATCCGCATTGGTGTCGCGCAGCAACCAGATATGCGGAGCATCGGCAACCAGCACCCCCGCCTCGACGGGCATGACCGAAGCGGGAAAGTCGAATCCCCCGGCAAACGCCTGGACGTGCTCGTAGCGTCCGTCACGGTCACGATCTTCGAGCCGGGTGATTCGCCCCAGTCCGGGAGTCTCGGGATAACCAATCATCTCGGCCACATACAGCCGTTGCGAGGCATCCCACGCCAGTGCCACCGGGCTGCGTACCGCCGGCTCACTGGCCACAAGCTGCACTTCCAACCCGGGATCGTCGAGTACAAACGTACCGACTTCTTCTCCGGGAGGAAGAGGTGATTCTCCCCCGGCTTGAGCCTCCCGGGAAACCACCGTCAGCAGCAGTGTAAGCAGTCCGAGTCGAATCCAGTGCATGGCGGAATCAATGCGGGGAAGGAAATGCCGGCCCGCAAGATACCGGATTGCCATCTCCATGACAGCCAGACTGGCCCACGCGGTCGGCGGCCTCATCCGGGGGAATCAGAATGACAACGCGGGCGTCTGATCCTCATCACAGGATCAAACCCGCATCAATCTGCGGAACCGCCTGGAACCAAGGCTGTCTCTGCCGCCGATCCCTCGTGGCCAGACTCACAGCCTGCCCCTGTTGACCTGGCGGAAGACCGGCTAAGCTGCAAACCGCGGGCTGTTCCCGTTGCCTCCTCTCCGCAGTGCCAAGGCGTCGCTCCGATGAAGATGTTTCTCGCAGGCCAGTGGCAAGACCGACCCCGGTCGATCGAAGTCCGCAATCCGTACAACGGCGAGGTGATCGACACGGTGCCTCACGGGACTCCCGACGATGTGAACCTGGCGGTCACCGGGCTGGTCGAAGGGGCCCGGCTGATGCGTGACATGCCGGCGTATGACCGCTCGGCGATCCTGCGCCGGGCGGCGGTGCTCATGCAGGGACGTGAACCCGAGTTGGGACGCACCATCAGCCAGGAAGAGGGCAAGACCCTGGCCGAGGGAACCTTCGAAGCGAGCCGGGCCCGCGAAACGATCGATGTGTCGGCCGATGAAGCCCGCCGTATCAGCAGCGAAGTCATTCCCCTCGACGCCGCACCGGGAGGGAAGGGAAAACTCGGGTTCACCCTGCGGGTTCCCTGTGGGATTGTGGCGGCCATCACCCCGTTCAACTTCCCGTTGAATCTGGTTGCCCACAAGGTAGGACCTGCCCTTGCCGCGGGGAACGCCGTCTGCATCAAGCCGGCCAGCGACACTCCGTTGTCGGCCCTCACACTGGTGGAAATCCTGCTGGAAGCCGGGCTCCCGCCCCAGGCGATCGCCTGTGTCACGGGGGGAGGCGGCGAATTGGGCAAGGCGCTGTGTACTGACCGCCGCATCCGCAAGATCAGCTTCACCGGCAGCTATGCCATCGGCGACGCCATCTGCCGTATGGCGGGGGTCAAGCGGGTCACGATGGAACTCGGCAGCAACAGTCCGGTGATCCTGCTCGACGATGCCGACATTGAACAGGCCGCATCCCTCGTCGCCGTGTCGGGTTACTCCAATGCCGGTCAGGTGTGTATCTCGACCCAGAGGATTTTGGCCACTCCCCAGGCCTACGGCGAATTTCTCGATGCACTGACCCCCCGGGTCAGAGAGCTGCGGACTGGCAATCCACTCGACCCGGCCACCCGGATGGGGCCGATGATTCGCGAACAGGATGCCTGTCGTGTGGAAGCATGGGTCCAGGAAGCGGTCTCCGGCGGGGCCCGGTTGGTCACCGGCGGAAAGCGGGAGGGGACCCTCTTCGAACCCACGATCCTCGCTGACGTCGCCCCTGGCCTGCGCATCAGTTGTGAGGAGCTGTTTGGGCCCGCCGTCGCGGTGACTCGGGTCGACAGTTTCGATGAGGCGATCCGCCTCGCGAACGACAGCCCCTACGGCCTGGCGGCTTCACTCTTCACTCGCGATATCGCGCGTGCCCTACGGTTCGCCCGGGAAGTGGACAGCGGCAATCTGCATATCAACTGGGGAACCCAGTGGCGGGCCGACCTGATGCCCTACGGGGGTCTGAAAGACAGCGGTCTGGGAAAAGAAGGACCGCACTACGCCATCCGTGAAATGACCGAAGAAAAGATGGTCGTTATTCACGGCTGAGGGGGGGAGGAGTCCAGCCGTTTCAATCCCGACAGCCAGACCCCCTCCCGGGTCGTGCTGACTACGAAATCGGCCGTTGTCAGATTCCGATACTCCGGGGGCAGGTATTCCGGCCGGTTGATCAGCAGCACATACTCTGCCTGTTCTGCCTCCCGGGTCCCGAAGGGAACCAACGTCCAACGCTGCTGTCGGCCAACCGGCAATTGTTTCTGGAACTCCCCGGCCTGAGACTCGTAGAGCGTGGGGGCCAAGGCCAGAGTGCCTCCAGACGGTACATGTTGGTCGATTTCCCGCCACAGGTCGCGAGTCAATCCGTCCCCCCAGTAGCTGGGGGGCAATCCCAGCGTGACAGCCCCCTTCAGGCCCCCTGCCACCGCGTTGTAATACGAGAGCCAGGCCGGGGACAGCGCCCACAATCCCCACCCCTGGGTCACTAACAGCAGCAGACTGACGAACTCAACCACCGCCCGATTTCGCCCCTTGGAGTGCCAGCACACGGCCACTGCTCCCGCTCCGCGTCCAATCAGCAAGGCCCAGAGGGGAAAGATGATCGAGAACAGACGTTCGCCGTCGTAGACCGCGATCCCGGGAAGACTGAAAACGATCAGGGGAATGGCCAGGCCCAACAGAAACAGAGATTCTGCCGCCGCCTTCCGCCAATCCCGCGCGGACTGAATCACTCCCCAGATCCCTACGAGATGTAACCCCAGCGGGACCGTGGTGCCCCACAGAACCCACGGGTAGTGCCAAGGAAGGTCCCGATCGGCCCAGGGCTGCCCCACATACCACGCCTTGATCGTCGCCCGGGCGGTGGTCTTGCCGAGGTAGAGCCGGGCATTCCCGAGGGGATCGTCCCACAGCCAGGGCCAACCCGCGACGAAGACCAGGGCCGCGATTCCTCCCACCATCAGCCCCCAGAGGACGGCCCGGCCGCGCAGCCAGAACAAACCCCAGATCGCCAGCACGGGCAACAGAAAGATCGCCTGGATCTTGATCAGCCACGCTCCCCCCAGCGCCAGCCCGGTCCACAGGGCCGAACGGACCAGTCGGGCCGACCACCACCATGTTTCGTTCCCCGGGGCCAGTCGCTGGTTTGATCGGCCAAGGGCATCCCACGCCCCGAGGGCCGCCAACAGGGTCACGAGATATCCCAGGTTGATGGCAGTCTCGAGGGAAGCCAAATGCGCATGTCCGAAACTGCGGGGCATCAGGACCAGAGAGAACCCAGCCCAGATTCCCGCCGCGGGCCCCCACCGGCGAGCTGCCGTCCAACCGACCAAGGCCACCGTCACCCCAAACAACAACGCGGGCATGATCCGCGCACAGGCGATGGAGTAGGCGGCCCCGGTCTCAGCCGGGGGCCAGAGCATCCAGGCGATCTCATGACCCAACCCCAGAGCGACGCGGCCCAGCGGAGGGTAGTCGGGCAGTGCCGCATCCACTCGACGGAAACCTGTCAGGTCGAGGTTGAAGACCCGATCCGCGAGCAGCACCCCTTGGGCGACGTTCAGCGGTTCGTCGGTTGTGATGCCCGGCCCCGACCAGCCTCCCGGATGATCACCTGCCGGATCGAGCTGCAGGGAGACGGCTACGGAGGCCGCCAGTCCCAGCAACCACCAGGGCCATTTCCGGCTCCACAGCGACCGGTCTGATTTATGCAGCGACTCTGCCGGGTGCGAAGCCATGAGCGAAGTAAACAGGGGGTCGCTTTGGACGATCTCCCGGCCAGGCCTCGGGACAGCACCGCGCCGGGACAATCAGACGCGAAGATACCGAGCAACCTCACTGGCCTGCCACTTGCCGGTCCGGTTGGTTCCAGGCGGCGGGCCCTTCGATGAGGGATCCGGATGAAAAAGCGAACCGGCCCGGCTCAGAGTTCTGAGCGGGCCGGTCGGCGAAAACAGCGGTCATCCCGCGTTCGACGGGCAGTCGGAGGGACCAAACTTCCGGGGCGGGCCGTCCCTGGCTTCGCTGAACTGGTGCCGGAAGTGAACTGCCGCGAACGAAAGACCCCCGATCACTAGGCCAACTGCTTGCGGCGGCTGACCAGGGTGCGAATCCGTTCGGCCAGCAGGGCCGTGTCGAATGGTTTCCGGAAGGTTTCGCTGAAGATCGAACGGTCGAAACCGCTC
>JBKDUK010000417.1:0-2052 GCA_046339535.1 Planctomycetaceae bacterium
ATTCCCCACACTCGCCGCCGACTTTCCCTCGGAACGAATTGGATTTTCGGCAAATGGAACATGGCTGGCCGGGGTGAAAACCGACAACCACTTCGGCCGCCATCTGGCCGCGGTCGTGCATCTGCCAACCGGTCGTCGCTCGGTCCCGGTCCACGCCACCTCTCAGGAGTTTCGCTGGGATCCACACTGTGTCGATGTTTCCGTCTCGGGCCGCTACCTGCTCATGACGCGGGAGATCTGGGATCTCCAGGCTGATCCCCCGGCGTTGGTCTGGCGGGCACCCCCCGATCGCAACAGGAGATTGAATCCCATTCACGGAACCACATATCGCTGGGGAGCGCTATGGCCTGATGAGCGGCATGTGGTGGTTGCGCAAGATGCGAGTTTCCAACTCTGGGATTTCCTCGAGAACCGCCTCTTGGCCACCCTCTACCGAACTGGAGATACTGTGGATGACTGGATCTTCGTGAATGAACAGACCAGGCATTTTTCGGCTGCACCAAACTCGGAAGTGTTCGTCCGTCTGACCCATCCCAAAGCGGGTCCCGATGATCCCCCCCTGTCTCCCACCGAGTACCGCCGCAAGTACGGCTGGAAACCGAATCCCGCCAAAGTTCCGCTGAATTTGCCCCCACCCGCCGCCGACTCACCCCGCGAGAGTGCTGCCAACTGACACGTCCTTCCAGTTGTTCCACCGAACCCCGCCTGGGCGTGTGAACGTAAACCCTATAAGAAGTTGACAAAAAACCACTTCTAAAATATCATATGTATACATGGGTGTGATTCGGTCGGCCGCCGCTGAGTTCGCCACCGTTGAGTTCGGGAGTTCGCAGCATTCCGCCGATGGCACGGGTTCGAATCCACTGGGGCGACGAGTCTCCAACCCCGCAATTGACACCCTTTTGAATGGGCCAGTATCATCTTAAAGAGTGTTGATGCGTTCGCGGGAGGAGCCTGCGATGACCGCACGTGGACGATCGCAGGTGGACGACAGGGTCTGTCGTCGACGCGGCGTGTTGGCGGAGCGGTTGTGATGTTGGTTGGCCCGGCGATCCGATGATTCGGGCGACGGCTGGTTCCCCCCTGCACCGAAGTTTTCAAACGAGGCGCTCTCATGCTGGTGATTCCCGGGCAACTTGGCATCGACAATTGCGATCGAACCCTCTCGCGGCGCTCGCTGCTGAGCGTGGGTGGGTCGACCATGCTGGGGGTCACCCTGGGGAACGTGCTGGCGGGCGAAGCCCGGGCGAAAGAGGGGGGATCGGCCGGTGGTCTCGGCTTCGGCAAGGCCAAGAATGTGATTCTCGTCTACCTGCAGGGGGGGCCGAGTCACCTCGATCTGTGGGATCCCAAGACCGATGTGCCCGACAACGTGCGCAGCGTGTTCAAGCCGATTGACACCAAGCTGCCCGGCGTGAACTTCACCGAGGTGCTCCCCAAGCTGGCGACGGTGAACGACAAGTTCACGATGATCCGCTCGATGAGCTACACCCCCATCGGGCTGTTCAACCACACCGCCGCGATCTATCAGCTGCACACCGGCTACACCGCCGACAAGGTGAGCCCCTCGGGTCAGCTCGAACCCCCCAGCCCCGCCGACTTCCCGACGCTCGGTTCGAACATCATCCGGCACAAGCCTCCCGAGGCGGCGATGCTGCCGTTCGTGATGCTGCCCCGCCCGCTGCAGGAAAGCAACGTGATCGGCAAGGGGGGGACCGGCGGGTTCCTGGGCCGGGCCTATGACCCGTACATGCTGTTCCCCTCGGGGGACGACATGGACATGAACAAGATGGACCGCATCAACGTCGACGACCTGAAGCTGCGTGAAGAGATTTCGTCGTCGCGGCTGGAACGGCGATCCCGGCTGCGCGACAGCATCAACGCGGGCATGCCGACGCTCGACAAGGCGGTCGCGAAGACGGCCATCAACGAGTACTACGGCAAGGCCCTGGGGCTGGTCCTCTCGGGGAAGGCCCGCGACGCGTTCGACCTCACCAAGGAATCGAGCGAGACGCGCGACCTGTATGGCCGGAACACGTTCGGCCAAAGCTG
>JBKDUK010000418.1:0-10954 GCA_046339535.1 Planctomycetaceae bacterium
ATCGCCGAACTCGCGGGCCCGCATGATCCGCCGCAGCGCCTGCAGGGCTTCTTCTTTGTTCTGGCAGACCGAAACCCCCTTGCCCGACGCGAGACCGTCGGCCTTCACCACCAGCCGGGTTTCTTCCCGTCCCTCGACATACGCCTCGGCCGCCTGGGCGTTCGAGAAGACCTGCGCCTCGGCGGTGGGAATGGCCGCCGTCCGCAGCAGGTCCTTCGCGAAGACCTTGCTTCCTTCCAGTTCGGCCGCCTGCCGGCTGGGACCGAAGACCCGCAGCCCTTCCTTGTCGAGAATGTCGGCCAGGCCCGCCACCAGCGGCGCCTCGGGACCGATCACCGTCAGGTCGATCTTTTCTTTCTTGGCGAACTGGACCAGCCCTTCGATGTTGGTCGCGGCAATGTCGACATTGACCGCTTCGAGCGCGGTCCCGGCATTTCCCGGAGCGCAGAAGATCTGCTTGACCAAGGGGCTTTGGCGGATTTTCCAGGCGAGGGCGTGCTCACGGCCTCCCTGGCCGACGATCAGGATCTTCATGTCGTGGTGACTTTCCGTCGTTGCGAAAACCGGCCCGGAATGGGGAAGGAGGGCCGGGAATGTGGGGCGGGTCGTGTGTGTGCCGGGCGAGCCCGTCGGGTCCGGCGCGGACCGTTGGGGGCGGGGAAGGGGACGGTGCGGGACCGCGGGACCCTACCCGAGCGCCTTGAGGGGCAGGTCGACCGGTTGGTTGAGGGCGGCACTGCGGGCCACCGCCTCGGTGAACTCCATATAGCGGACTCCGGTGGCGAAGTCGGTCCGGGTGACCCGCTCGAGTCCGCGGATGGCCGAGATGAACTCGGCCTCGACCCGCCAGCCCCCGCGCTGTTCGGCGGGAATCTCCAGCCGTTTCAGGGCGGGTTCCCCCGCCCGGGCGCATTCGACAATCTCTTCGTCGGCGGTGGCGCGGTACTTGATGGTCCCCCGGTCGCCGTAAAGATGAATCTGCTTCCCGGGTCCGAAGAGATTGACTCCGCTGAAGTGGTACAACCCCCGCGCTCCCCCCGCGAGCTGCGTCAGAATCTGGATGCTGTCGGGAATGGAGACATCGACGTTTCCTTTCCCCTCCCGGCTGGGGCGGGTGGTCTCGAAGATCTTGGTCTGGGCGAAGACGCGCGTCGTGGCGGGGACCCAGCGCGAGGCGGTTTCATGCAGGATCCCCAGGGTCATCGCGTTGACCCCGCTGATCTCCGATTCCTGTCGCCAGTGCAGCAGTTCGGTGTAGTCCCAGAACGAATCGTCCGCCCCAATCACCACCAGTTCCCGCAGCTCACCAATATAACCGGCGTCAATCAGCGACCGCACGAACTTGTCCTGCACCAGTCCGAACGGGCTGGGAACCACCTGCGTGATCAGTCCGGGGTGCAGTTGGGCCGCCGCCAGCATCTGATGCGCTTCGGCCGAGTTGCGGGCCATGCGGGCCTCGGTCAGCACGTGTTTCCCGGCGTGCAGTGCCGCACACGTGATCTCGCAGTGCAGGTTGGGCCAGGTGCCAATGCAGACGGCGTCGATCTGCGGATCGGCAATGGCCGCCCGCCAATCGGGATACACCTTGGGAATGCCGAATTCCTGGGCCACCTTCTGGGACGAAGCCGGGGTGCGGTTGGCGACCCCCACCAATTCGACCCCGCTGACCGCGCGAAATCCCGGGATATGACGGAGCTTCGTGTTGGCTCCCGCCCCAATCAATCCAACCCGAACCAGTTTCTCACTCATCGGCAGACAGCTGTGTTCCTGTGTGTGGCCATGCGAAAGAGCCAGTCTAGCCCGACCGTCGCTGCAATGCCACGACCCCCAAGTTCCCGAACCGACCCCGGACTGGGTGCGTGCCCCGCGCCACCGCCACCCGCCCACGCATTACTGTCTGCCACAGCAGCGCGAACGGAGCGAGCCGGCGCCCGCGGCCGCCCGGGGACTCGGGCATGGGGAACAGAACCCCGCGGAGTCCGCCGCGAATTCCGACGGGGCAGTCGGCCGTGCACCTCGGAGATGTGTGTCAGACCAGTCACCAGACCACGGTCACCCAATGACACGACCCCTCGGGACCGTGAGATCCCGAGGGGTCGTTGTGAAACCTCAGCCCGATCCGAAGACCCGTGCTGGGAGCTGCACATCACTGTCAGAAGCCCGGTTCAGGAGGCACGCTGCAATGATGTAAATGAGCGTACACATCCTCCCCCCCTCCGGTCAACCCACTTTCTTAGCTTGCGTTCACCTGGTCATATGTATAAAAATCTCTCGTGTTCCAATCCAACAGAGTTTGTTGATTTGTTTGCAAGTCCATTTCAGAAAGAGAGTTGCAGCGATCCCTCGCGATCTATTCAAACACACCCTCTTGACGCCGCCACCGGTGGTTGTTCGCTCGGAAGGCCTCAAAAATGGATGCGGGCGGCGGACGTTGAGACCCCCTCTCCGGGGTCGTCCGGCGGGTTCCGCAGGTCGGGCGCAGGGGGGGCCGAGCCACTCCGTGATCCGCCAGATTGTCTGCGGACACACGCGCGAGACCCGCTTGTGAGGAACCATCGTCGGGAATCCTCAGCCGGTCATCCAGGCACTCACCGCGCGGTCCGATTGGCTCAAGGCGTGCAGGGTGCGCACGATCGTTCCGAGAGCATCACAGCCAACCCAGGGAGTGCTGAATCCATGGAATCCTGCCGGACCTTCCACCTGTGTGACCTCAGTTTGTCGCAAGGCGCGCCCCGCCGCCTCGCGCGAGGGAAGTCGCGGCACCGCATCCGTCGCTGGTCCGGTGCCGGGTTCACTCTGCCGCAACCAGCGGGCATGGCGGTCACTGGGGACCAACACCCCCCGTTCATCCACCAACCACACCTGTTGGGCCAGTTCATCGACCCACAGTCCCAGGTGGGCCCGTTCCCGCTGAATGCACTCAACGAGGGGCTGCAGATCGCGCTCGGCCAGTTCGTGCAACGGCCGGGTCCGCACGGCTGTCTCCACTTCCAGCAACCGGCAGGCGGTCGGTTGCAGCAACTGCCGCACGAGCCGTGTGGGGAGTCGCGCGGCACAACTCCAGGCGATGCGCAGCGGACGCAGCGCATGGCACCCGGGTTGATACTGGGCCAGGTACTCGCTGCGCAACCGGCTGCTGCGCAGGCCTCCCGAGCGCCGCCCTCCGCGGACCACGCCCGTCTGCCACGTGCGCAGCACATCCGCCAGACGGCCGGGCTGCGACCACGCGGCCCCGCCCGCTCCCGCCAAATCGAGACCGGTCCATTCCGGACCTTTCCCGGCGCCCGTCACCAACACCCCCCCCACCGCCTGCAAGTGCCCAATCGCCCAGCCCAGTTCCCCGCGTGTCGCGATTCCCAGATCGACCACCTGCAACCCCATCCGCCGCAGGGCCAGGCAGACTCCCCGCGCGAGATCGGGGCTGCTGGGGCGTTCATCCTGCGCCAGCACCACGGTCGGTCCGGAAACACCCGCCTGCAGCACCCGCACCCCTTCCCCCGACTCGGGGAGCGACGCGGCCGACATTTCGGGGGCGACCCCATCGTCCTGCGAAACCTCGGGCAACTCGCGGATCAGTTCCTGGGCGAAGGCGGCCGCCAGTTCTCCCGCCAACTGCCGGTCGAGCTGGTTGAGATAGACGCCGCGAATCCCTTCGGGCTCAAACAGCGCTGCGACCGCGGGAGCCAGTGGAGACTCATCCGGGTCGCCGACCCCCTCGGCCGGCACGGCGGAACCGGGCCGGTTCTGGCCGGCCGCCGCGGGATGATGCGGGCAATGTCGACACTTGGCATACCCGGCCGCCAACCGCGCGCGATGCACCGCCAGCGGGATGTCGTACGCTTCGCCGGGGCAGCGCAGCGTGATCACGGGAGCGCTTGCGAGGAACATGTCTGCTGCCGACAATTTGGGGAAGAGACGCGGGGCGGGGGTTGTACGGAAACTGGTCTCCGGGGGTCAAGAACAATCATGCATGCAACCGAGTACCTGCGGGCACCGGGGTCGCACAAACTGGGGCCGGTGGTGGCCCTCGCCGGCACCGAACGGTTCCTCAAACTCGAGGCGCTGCAGGAGATCACCCGCACGGTTCTCGGTCCCCAGGGAGACGATCTGTCGGTCTCGCATTACGGCGGGGGGAATCTCGAATGGAAGACGGTGGCCGACGCCCTGCTGACCAATTCGATGTGGTCTCCCGCGCAGGTGGTGGTGGTCGATGATGCCGACGAGTTCGTCAGCGAGCAGCGGGCGCACTTCGAGAAGTACGTCGACAAGCCGGCGAAGAAGTCGGTGCTGGTGCTCGATGTGAAGTCGTTCCCCTCGACGACCAATCTCGCCAAGAAGGTGGCCAAGGTGGGGCTCATCCTCGAGTGCAACCAGCTCAAGCCTCCCGCGATGATCGCCTGGGTCACCGAGCGGGCCAGGGCGCACTACCAGAAGACTCTCGAGCGGGGGGCGGGTCCGTTGCTCGTGGAGCTGATCGGCACCGAGTTTGGACTGCTCGACCAGGAACTTGCCAAGTTGACCGCCTACGCGGGACAGGCCGAGACCATCACCACCGTCTCGGTCGAAAAGCTGGTGGGGGGCTGGAAGGCCGAGACCACCTGGAAGATGACCGACGCCCTGAGGGACGGGAATTTCGCCCAAGCGATGGATCTGCTCGACAAGCTGCTGATCTCAGGGGAGGCACCGCTGAAGCTGCTGGGAGGGCTGGCGTTTGTGTTCCGGCCGGTGGGCCGGGCGCAGGACCTCATCAGCCAGGGACAGGGAGTGGGGGAGGCGTTGGCCGCCGCCGGGGTCAAACCCTTCTCGCTGGGTGGCATGACCGCCTACGTCAACCGGGTGGGACGCCCCCGCTGCGAGCGGATCAACGGCTGGCTGCTGGAAGCCGACATGGATCTCAAGGGATCGGGCACCGCGCTTCCCGACCGGATCATCCTCGAACGGCTGTTCTTCCGCCTGGCCGCCCCCAAGCCGGCTCCCCCCCGTCCCACCCGGTAACCAGCCGGAGCCTGGCCCACTGTTTGGAGTGACACCGGGATCCGGGCAAGATGCCCGTCCACGGCAGCAACCGGCTCATACCGAGCCGCCGCCCGCCCGAGGGAATGGCTCCAGGCAGGGTCGGAACGTGGGTTGTCAACGGCAGGCAATTCGGGGACGGCACCGGTTTTTACGGGATTGGGCCTCAGGCTTTCCCCGAAAAAAGTTGCCCCTCGGTCGACCGCACGGTACACTCAGAGAGTCGACAGGCGGTGTTCGCAGACCGCAGTCGGACAGGCGGCCCGCCAGCGCCCGGTGGGTTGATCTGTTGCGTGTTTCTCCCCTGGGGCCGGGTCAGGTCTTTGGCTGTCGCCATGGATGTGAGTCTGTACGTCGAGTGCTGGCAGGAAGCCGCACGGCACAAGTGGATCGAGAGCCAGAACCGGGGTTACGACCTTGGCGAAGAGGCCCTGGTTGACTGGTTCCGCCGCTACTGGCCTCTTTACTGTCGCGTCGCCCGACTCGAACATCTCGCGGGACGTCGCCGCTGGACCGAGTTCCCCGACGCCGACTTCAACCTGCTCAACCGGCTGGCCGAGACGGAAGACCAGACCACGATTGAATGGATCATCGAACGGGCCTGGCAGGGACACGAAAACCTCAACCTCATTGACGACGCCCGCGAGTTCGAACTTCCCATGGACCGGGTGATCCACATTCTGACGCATCTGCATCTCAACCTGGCCCAGCTCGAGCCTCCCCCGCTGTCGCCGCCGCAATTCGCCCCGCCCCGCACTTTGCGGTCCGGGAATTGACCCACCGCTTTGAATTCTTCCCCTCGCTCTGCCGATTTCCGGTCTCCCGATCGCGCTGAAAACCCGGCGGGCGAGAGCTCCGGGAATCCCGCTGGACCGCCCGATCGTGCCGAGCGGGAGTCGACTCTCTCCAGTCCGGCTACCCCCCTTTCCGGGGGAGACGGTTCTGCCGATGCCGAAGAATCCCGGCTGCCTGTCACCCGGCTGATGCATGGGTTGCGGCTGGTGATGTCGTCCACTCTGCTGAGCCGCATGCTGGGGGCCGTGCGCGACACCGCCACCGCCAGTCTCTTCGGCCTCGGGCCGGTGATGGATGTTTTCGCGTTCTCGTTCCGGGTGCCGAATCTCGCCCGACAACTGTTTGGCGAGGGGGCCCTTTCGGCAGCGTTCCTGCCCGCCTTCACCCGGGTGTACGAAGCGAGCGACCCCTCCGACCGCCGTCCCGCCTGGCAACTGGCGAGTGCGGTCTTCAGCCTGCTGGCGGTGGTGTTGACGGGGTTGGTGCTGTTGGCCGAATTGGGACTGGCCGCCTGGCACCTGCGCGATGGCCAGTCGGGCCTGCTGGTGGGGCTGACCGCCATGATGCTCCCCTATTCAGTCCTGATCTGCCTCGCCGCGCAGGTCTCGGCCGTGCTGCATGCCCTCGGCCGGTTCGGCTGGGCCTCGGTTGTGCCGATCGTGTTGAACCTCTGCTGGCTGACTGGTGTCTGGGTGGCGGGGAAGGTGGCGGGGGGTGACCAGCCGACGCAGGCGTATGTGCTGGCGGGAGCGGTGCTGGTCGCCGGTGTGCTGCAACTCTCGACGCAGATCCCCGAGCTCTATCGCCGGGGCTTTCGCTGGAGTTGGGATTGGCAGCCGGTGTGGCCCGAAGTGAAGTCGATCGGCCGGGCGATTCTGCCGGTGACCATCGCGCTGTCGATCACCCAGATCAACTCGGTGCTCGACAGCGGCATCGCCTGGCTCTTTTCGCGCCCCGAAGAGGGGAGTGCCGAGATCCCCTGGTGGCCCGGGCACGAATATCCCCTGCGGGCGGGGACCGTCTCGGCTCTGTACTTCGCCGAGCGGATTTACCAGTTTCCCCTCGGGGTGTTTGGGGTGGCCTTGGGGACAGTGCTGTTTCCCTTGCTGGCCCGGCACGCCGCGCGACGCGAACTGGGCCGCCTGCGTGACGATTTGACTCTCGCCCTGCGGCTGGTGCTGGTGATTGGCATCCCGGCCAGTCTGGGACTGATGGCGGTGGCCGAGCCCCTCACCCGGCTGTTGCTGCAGCATGGGCGGTTCACCGCCGAAAACACCGCGCGGACGGCTGGCATGATCGGGGCCTACAGCATGGGGGTCTGGGCCTACTGCGGCATTCCCGTGTTGTTCCGCGGGTGTTACGCCCTGGGCGACCGGCGGGTTCCCCTGCAGATTGGCATGCTGGCGGTGCTGAGCGACACCGTGCTGAACCTCACGCTGATCTGGGGGCTGGCGGAACGGGGCCTGGCCAGCAGCACGGCCCTGACCGCGATGGGCCAGCTCTCGCTGTTGATTGTCTCACTGCAGCGGCGGTTGGGGCGGTTCGACTGGCGGCAACTCGGTTCGACCGCCCTGCGGGCTGGTCTCGCGGCGCTGGTGATGTACGCGGTGTGTCAGGGAGTGCAGCTGGTGCAGCCCGACTGGCGCGGGGTGCTGGAAGGCCGGCTGCCGGGACGGCCGGTGTGGGGCCGCGTCGGGGGCGATCTGCTCTCGGTCGCCTTGCCCGTGCTGGTGGGGGGGGGAGTCTATCTGCTGACCGCCTGGGGGCTGGGAGTCAATGAACTGTGGATGTTCGCGCGGCGCGATCGGGGGGATCCGCCCGACCCGAAAACACCGGACCCGGAAACACCGGGCTCCGGGGCAGTCAGTCCCGACATCGTGGAATCGCTCTGACCGGCTCGCGTCAGCACGGCACACACGGCCGTGCAAAAGGGGTTGGGGGGGGCCGAGTGAGGACCGGCTCTGATCCCGGGTCGGCCTCTGGAAAACTGGCCAGACCTCCTGCACAGGCTGCTTTCACCCCCCGAAATACGGCGGTATGATGGAGTGAGCGAATGGACAAGGATGACACGGACAAGGATGAGATGGTGCCGCAGTGGCCTGCCGGAAGCCCGGGAATGCGTGATTCAAAACCGCAGATAACGCAGCCGTTGGCCGGCCCGCCGGGGATTCGCAGGGGGGCTTCCCTCGGCACACGGGTGTGGACCTGGGCTTTGGTCGCGGGGCTGACTCTGGCAGTGGCGTATGGCCCGGCACGCAGCGCGCGGGCCGATGACCCCTTGCGGCAACCGGTGTTGAACTCCATCGACCTCGCGCGGAAGTTCCTGCTGCGCAAGCAGGAACCGGATGGGGCCTGGCGGGGCGAGCGGGTGGGGCAGCAGGTGGGGGTGACGAGCCTTGTGCTGCTGGCGCTGCTCAACACCGGCATGACCGCCCAGGACGCACCGATCCAGCGGGGGCTCGACTGGCTGCGCAGCAATCAGTCGGATCTGACCTACGAGGTCTCCCTCAAGATCCAGGCGTTCGCTGCCGCGAAAGATGGCAAGACCGACGTGGCGCGGGTGGCCACGCTGGTGCGGGTGTTGGAGAGCGGGCAACTGGCGAATGGCTCGTGGACCTACGGGCCGAATCCCCGGGGGTTGTTCAACGCGGCAGGTGACCGCAGCAACGCCCAGTTCGCCGTGCTGGGTCTGCGCGAGGCGCAGGAGATGGGGGTTCCGGTGAGCCTCGAGGTGTGGCGCAAAGCGCGTGGGCACTTCCTCGCGGCCCAGAACCCCGATGGGGGCTGGGACTACACCGGCGAGCGGGGAGGCAGCAGCACCGGCAGTATGACGGTCGCGGGTCTGGCGACGGTGGTCATCACCGAGGCGATGCTGAAGGCCGAAGAGAATCACGTCAACCGCGATGGGACCCCCAAGTGTTGCGACGCCCCCGAGGATCCCGCCGTGCTCGAGAAGGCACTCCGCTGGATGGGGAACAACTTCACGGTGCGGTTCAACCCGACGTCGGGGCGGGCACCCGCCAATGGCTGGGTGTTGTATTACCTCTATGGCCTTGAGCGGGCCGGGCGGTTCAGTGGACGGCGGTTTTTTGTCAACAGCCGGGGAGAGCAGTTTGACTGGTACCGTGAGGGAGCCGAGTTCCTGGTCGGCCAGCAGAACCGGGTGAGTGGGGCCTGGCGCGGCGGTCAGGAGGGAGAGAACGACGAGGTGGTGGGAACCAGCCTCTCGCTGATCTTCCTCTCGAAGGGGCTGGCTCCCGTGCTGTTCAACAAGCTCGAGTTCGGTCCGCGGAATGCCCGGACGAAGCAGATCGATTCGCGCGACTGGAACCGGCATCCCGACGATGTGCGGAACCTCACCCAGCACATCACCGGGCTGCCCAAGTGGCCCAAGCTGTTGAACTGGCAGACGGTCGATGTGGGGCGGGCCACCCTGGGAGATCTGCTGCAGTCTCCCATCTGCTACCTGGCGGGAACCCAGGCGCTCAACCTCTCGGAACGCGAGGTGGACCTGCTGCGGCAGTACCTCGCGCAGGGGGGCTTTTTGCTGGCGGTGAACAACTGCCAGAGCGGCGCGTTTGACGAATCGTTCCGCGAGCTGGTGCGGCAGATCCAGCCCCCCTCCGAGGCCAAGCTGCAGCTGTTGAAGGCCGAGCATCCGGTGTTTCGCGCCGAGTACGATCTGATCGACAAGCAGACCAAACAGCCCACCGTCGAACTGTGGGGGCTGGATGTGGGGTGCCGGACCAGCATTATCTATTCCCCGCACGATGTCTCGTGCCTGTGGGACAAATGGACCAGCTTCCAGGTCCCCAAGCGGCCGGCCGAATTGACGTCGATGATCACCCGGGCGAATCAGGTGGGGGTCAATGTGGTCGCCTATGTGACCGGCCGGGAGATTCTGAACAAGCTGGAGCGGGAGACGGCGGCCCCCACGGGGGAGGCGGCGAGCACGGCCGAGCGCGATCTCGTGGAACTGAAGAAGATCCGCTACACGGGGGACTGGGATGCGGCCCCGCAGGCCTTGCGGCGGATCATGCAGGCGGCCCGCTCAGCGGCTTTTCTGCCGGTCTCGACCAAGACGGGCGATATCACCCTGGTCGACCGCAACCTGTTTCAGTATCCGCTGCTCTATATGCACGGTCGGCAGGATTTTCAGCTCACGAAGAACGAGATCGAAAAGCTGCGCAAGTTCCTCGACAACGGCGGGTTCTTCTTCGCCGACGCCTGTTGCGGTGCGCCCGCCTTCGACCAGAGCTTTCGCCGGCTGATGAAGCAGATCTACCCGGGGCAGGAACTCGAACGGATCCCGGTCGGGCATGAGATCTTCCTGAGCCGGTCGGGACACCAGCTGAAAACCGTTCGGCGACGGGATGGAGATCTGGGGGGGGCGGCGGGAGCGGTCGAGCCCGGCGTCAAGACGGTCGAGCCGTTCCTGGAAGGAATCGCCATCAACAACCGCTACGTCGTGGTCTACAGCAAGTACGACATCAGCTGCGCGCTCGAACGGCAGTCGTCCGTCGCCTGCACGGGGTACGTGCACGAAGATGCCGTCCGGCTGGCGGTGAACATCCTCGTCTACGGGTTGAATCAGTAGGCCGCCGCGCGCGGCATCGTTCCCGGCGCAGTCATGTGCCGGCTGCTTCGCGTCGATCACGGCGCAACAGGACGCGCCACGTCCGGAAGCCTTCTCCGATCCTCTCCGCAGGAGGTCCACGCCGTCTCCGCACGGAAAAAATCATCACCCCCAATGGGGTGACACTTTCTGGCAACACGGTCTGATCCCGCGGCAATTGGCGCGCAGGGTGGACTGGGTGTTCCTTCAAAACCGGCGGTCAGAGGACAGAACGGCGAAGGGGACGAGGTGGCAGAGAGCCGTTGGCCGCGCGAGGGGAACCGGGTGCAGCGGACCCGGTTCAGCAGACGAGCAGGTCGCTGCGGGGAGAATCAGATGCCGCACGAACCGCCACAGGGCGCGGGAGCATAGTACGCCCCCTGCACGCCGCAGGCGCCGGTGCTGCAGCCGCCGCCGCCATAACCACACGAGTTGCCGCCACCACCGCAGCAGGGGAAGCAGCAGCAGCCGTTGAGAGCGGCAGCGACGACCAGACCGAAGGCGAGAATGAAGAGCTTCTGCATGGCGGGA
>JBKDUK010000419.1:0-5930 GCA_046339535.1 Planctomycetaceae bacterium
CGGTGTCGGCCAACCCCTTGCGGGCCCCGTGCGTCGAGCTGAAGTACTCGAGCACCGACAGCCCCTCGCGGAAGTTCGCCTTGATGGGGGTCTCGATGATTTCGCCGTTCGGCTTGGCCATCAGCCCACGCATCCCGGCCAACTGGCGGATCTGTTCGACACCACCTCGGGCACCGGAATTCGCCATCAGGAACACCGGGTTCACATACGCCCCCTCATCGCGGGTGTCGTGCTCCAGTTCCTGCATCATCGCCACGGTGATCTGCTCACGGACGTGGGTCCAGGTTTCCAGAACCTGGTAGTACCGCTCGCGGTCGGTGATGATGCCCCGCTCAAACAGCCGCTGCTTCTGCAGCACCGCCTGCTCGGCCGTCCCAATCACCTTCTCCTTGTTGGGAGGGGTCTTCAGGTCGCTGGCACCGAACGACAGCCCGCTGCGGGTCGAGAACTGGAAACCGATTTCCTTCATGCGGTCCAGCAGGGCGATCGTTTCCCGCCGTCCCAGCTCGAGATACGAGTCGGAAATGACGTTGGCGAGGTCCTTGTTCCGCATCGTCAGGTTGTAGAACGACATCGAAGGGTTGAGGATGTCGTTGAAGATCACCCGGCCCACGGTGGTGTCGAGCAACTTCCCGGGACGGTGCTGCTCGGCACCTTCCCCCTTGACCCGCTTGTCGCGCGGCAGTCGCACCTTGATGCGGGCATGCGTGTGCACCTTCCCCTGGGCGTAGGCCAGATGGACCTCAGCGGGGGTCGCGAACTTCAGTCCTTCACCGAACCGGCCCGGCTTCGACAGAGTCACGTAGTAGCAACCCATCACGATGTCCTGCGAAGGACTGATAATGGGGGCTCCGTTGGCCGGGCTGAAGATGTTGTTGGTCGACAGCATCAGAGTGTGCGCCTCGACCTGCGCCTCAATCGAGAGAGGCAGGTGGACCGCCATCTGGTCGCCGTCGAAGTCGGCGTTGAACCCCTTGCACACCAGCGGATGGATGCGGATCGCGTTCCCTTCCACCAGCGTCGGCTCGAACGCCTGGATCCCCATGCGGTGCAGCGTGGGGGCCCGGTTCAACAGCACGGGGTGGTTGCGGATCACCTGCTCCAGGATGTCCCAGACCTCGTCTTCCTTCCGCTCCAGCATGCGCTTCGCGCTCTTGATGGTGTCGGCGAAGCCCCGGTCCTTGAGTTGGCGGATGATGAACGGCTGGTACAGTTCGAGGGCGATCTTTTTGGGGAGACCGCACTGGTGAAGCTTGAGTTCGGGACCGACCACGATCACCGACCGCGCCGAGTAGTCGACGCGTTTGCCCAGCAGGTTCTCGCGGAATCGTCCCTGCTTCCCCTTGATCATGTCGGTCAACGACTTGAGGGGCCGGTTCGACGAACCCAGCACAGGACGCTTGCAGCGATTGTTGTCGAACAGGGCGTCGACCGACTGCTGCAGCATCCGCTTTTCATTGCGGATGATCACCTCGGGAGCGTTGAGATCCACCAGCTTCTTCAGCCGGTTGTTCCGGTTGATGATGCGGCGGTACAGATCGTTCAGGTCGCTCGTCGCGAAGTTGCCCGAGTCGAGCAGCACCAGCGGACGCAGGTCGGGAGGGATGACCGGAATCACGTCGAGCACCATCCACTCCGGACGGTTTTCGCTGTCCCGCAGAGCTTCGACAATCTTCAGCCGCTTGATCAGCTCTTTCTGCTTCTGCTGGCTGTTGGTGGTCTTGAGATCTTCGCGCAGCTTCTCGGAGAGCGACTTCAGCTCGAGCCGGGAGAGCAGCTTCTTGATCGCGTCCGCCCCCATCTCGATCTCGAACGACTCGTCGCCGAACTTCCGCTTGGCGTCCCGCGCTTCGTCTTCGGTCAGCAACTGATTGGGCTTCAGCGGGGTATCCCCCGGATCGACCACCACGTAGTCCTGGAAGTAGATCACCTTTTCCAGGCTCGACGACTTCATGTTGAGCAACGCACCCAACCGGCTGGGCATCGTCTTGAAGAACCAGATATGCACCACCGGTGCCGCCAGTTCGATGTGTCCCATGCGCTTGCGGCGCACCCGGCTGTGGGTCACTTTGACACCGCAGCGGTCGCAGATCATCCCCTTGTACTTCATGCCGCGGTACTTGCCGCAGGCACACTCCCAGTCCTTCTCGGGACCGAAGATTCGCTCGCAGAACAATCCGTCCCGCTCGGGACGGTACGTTCGGTAGTTGATCGTTTCGGGTTTTTTGACTTCACCAAATGACCAGCTGCGGATGTCGTGGGGACTGGCCAGGCCAATCTTCACGGCACCATAGTCATTGACGCGATCGTAGGCAGTTTCAGCGGCGGTACTCATCTAGACCACTCCTTGGGGGACAGGAATGAATCCGGGAAGCCGGTGGGCCGGCGTATTCCGGGACGCGCCCCCCGGCGGGACGCTCCGGTGGCTCCCCCGCGCGGGGGATGCCGGTCCAATCAGCCTTGCTTCTTCTCCAGCTGCAGATTGAGAGCCAACCCGCGAATCTCATTGTTCAACACGTCAAAGCTGGCGGGGGTGCCCGCCTCCAGGGTGTTCTCACCCTTGACCATCGATTCGTAGATCTTGGTCCGGCCTTCGACGTCGTCGCTCTTGACCGTCAGCAGCTCCTGCAGAATGTAGGCGGCACCGTACGCTTCCAGAGCCCACACCTCCATTTCGCCGAACCGCTGACCGCCGAATCGCGCCTTGCCGCCCAGCGGCTGCTGGGTGATGAGCGAGTACGGACCGGTCGCCCGGGCGTGGACCTTGTCGTCCACCAGGTGGTGCAGCTTGAGCATGTAGATCGTGCCCACTGTCACCTTCTGCTCCATCGCCTCGCCTGTCCGGCCGTCGAACAGCTGGGTCTTGCCATCGGTCGGCAAACCCGCTTCCTTCAACTGCTCGGCAATCTCCTCTTCGGTCGCCCCGTCGAACACCGGGCAGACCGCCCGGTAGCCGAGGTTGGTCATCGCCCAGCCCAGGTGGGTTTCCAGACTCTGACCCACATTCATGCGGCTGGGAACCCCCAGCGGGTTTAGGATGATGTCGACCGGGGTGCCATCCGCCAGGAAGGGCATGTCCTCGATCGGCAGAACCTTCGAGATCACCCCCTTGTTCCCGTGGCGACCAGCCATCTTGTCGCCGACCGAGATCACCCGCTTCGACGCCACATACACCTTCACCATCTGCAGCACACCTGAAGGCAGTTCATCGCCACGCTTCATCGTGTTCAACACACGGTCGCGCTGGTCGATCGCCCCCTCCACGCCGCCGAAGTTTTCGCGGATGCACGCCAGGCAATCGGCGCGCTTCTGCGGACTCTGCAGCTGCAGCTTGTCGAACCACTCCCGGAAGTTGCAGGCAAAGGTCGCCAGAGTCTTCTCGTCGGCGTCCTTCAGAGACCTTCCGTCGTCGTCCTGGACCTTCTTCTCGTAGACCTTTTCGAACAGCGGCAGGAACTTCTGGAACGCCTCGGCGATCAGCTTGTTCCCCTCTTCCTCGCGAGTCTTCAGTTCGGCCTCGAACTTCCGCCGTTCCCCCTCCGGCAGACTCATCCGCCGCGAGAACTTCTGGGTTTCGATGACGATCCCTTCGATGCCCGACGGAACTTCGAGCGATTCGTTCTTCACGTCCTCGCCGGCCCGCCCGAAGATCGCCGCCAACAGCTTCTCTTCAGGGGTCAGTTCGGTCTTCGCCTTGGGAGAGACTTTCCCCACCAGGATGTCACCCGGAGAGACCCGGGTTCCAATCTGCACAATCCCGTCGTCTCCCAGGTGCCGCAGCGCCTTTTCGGAAACGTTCGGAATGTCCCGCGTGAACTCTTCCTTGCCGAGCTTCGTCTCGCGGATCTCGACGTCGAACTCGTCGATATGAATCGACGTGTAGACATCTTCCTTGACGAGCCGCTCCGACAGGATGATCGCGTCCTCGAAGTTGTAACCCTCCCAGGACATGAAGGCGACCAGCACATTCCGGCCCAGAGCCAGTTCGCCGTCGCGGGTCGCGGCGGTGTCGCACAGCACCTGCCCCTTCTTGACCTTCTGGCCCGGACGAACCGTGGGGCGTTGGTTGAGGCAGGTCCGCTCATTCAGCCCGGTGTATTTCTGCATCGGGTAGACCCGTCCATCGATCTCGATGCGGGTCGCGTCGACGTAGTTCACCGTGCCCGACTTCTCGGCCCGGACCAACATGCCCGAATTCTCGGCCACAGCACGTTCCATGCCGGTACCGACGACCGGAGGTTCGGTCACCAGCAACGGAACAGCCTGCCGTTGCATGTTCGAGCCCATCAACGCCCGGTTGGCGTCGTCGTGCTCGAGGAACGGAATCAGACCGGCCGAGACCCCCACCATCTGGCAGGGAGCCACGTCCATGAATTCCACGAGTTTGGCGTCCACATGCACAAAGTCCCCGCGATACCGCACCAGGACCCGCTCTTCCGCCAGCTTGCCCCCTTCCACACGCGTGTCCGCCGGGGCCAGGTGGGCATTCGATTCCTCATCGGCCCGCAGCCAGCGAATCTCCTCGGTGACCTTGCCATTCTTGATGACGCGGTAAGGCGTGATCAGGAAGCCGTAATCGTCGACCTTCGCAAAAATCGACAGCGACGAGATCAACCCGATGTTCGTTCCTTCGGGAGTCTCGATGGGACAGATGCGTCCGTAGTGCGAGATGTGCACGTCACGGACTTCGAAGCCCGCCCGCTTCCGGTTGAGACCGCCCGGACCGAGGGCCGACAATCGCCGTTCGTGCGTCAGGGTCGAGAGCGGGTTGGTCTGATCGACCACCTGCGACAGTTCGGATCTGCCGAAGAAATACTCGATCGCGGCCGAGACGCTTTTCGGATTGACCAGCGTGCGCGGGCTCATCTCCGGGGCGTCCTTGACACTCATCCGCTCCTGCACCGTCCGCCGCAGCTTCAGGAAGCCCTTGCGGATTTCATCGGCGGCCAGCTCATCGATCGTGCGCAGCCGACGATTGCCGAGATTGTCGATGTCGTCGACGCTGACGGAAGGGTCGTTGCCGCGGAGCTTGAGGATGTATTTGATCGCGTTGATGAAGTCTTCGGCCCGCAGTGTCATGACGTCATCGGGCACATCCTGCTCGAACTTCCGGTTGATGCGGAAGCGGCCGACCCGCCCCAGACGGTAGCGGTTCACATCGAAGAACTTCTCGTGGAACAGCTCGATCGCCTTCTCGAGCTGCGGGGGATTGCCTGGCCGGAGACGGGCGTAAATCCGCAGCAATGCCTCCTGGTGGCTGTGCGTCGTGTCCTCCGCGATGCTGTTGAGGATCAACGGATCGGTCATCTGCTCGATGATCTCGATCTTCGTCAGGCCCGACTTCTTCAGTTCTTCAACCAGGTCGGCCGTGATCTGCTGCCCGGCTTCGGCAATGATCTCCCCCGACCGGGGAGACTTGGCCGGGTAGACCAGATCGTCAGCAGCGTACTTGTTGGTCACCCGCTTGGTGAAATCGGCCTCGGCGATCTTGACGCTCTTGGTCGGATAGAAGCACCGGATCACCGCGGCATCGCTGGTGAACTCGGGATTCATCGCCCGCAGCAGGGTCACAGCCGAGAACTTGCCGCTCTGGTCAATGCGGACCCCCAGGGCCTCCCGCTTGCTGATGTTCAGCTCGATCCAGCTGCCGCGCTCGGGAATAATCCGGCACGAATAGGTCTTCCGCTCCCCAGGCTCAGCACTCGACACAAAGTCCACACCGGGAGACCGGTGCAGCTGGCTCACCACCACCCGTTCGGCCCCATTGATGATGAACTCGCCGCCGCCCAGCATGATGGGGATGTCGCCGAGGTACACCTCTTCTTCAATCGGCTGCTCCTTGACCAGTCGCAGCCAGACGCGGAAGGGGCGGCCATAGGTGAGCCGCAGTTGCCGGCATTCGACCGGGGTATACCGCGGCTTGCCCAGTT
>JBKDUK010000420.1:0-13680 GCA_046339535.1 Planctomycetaceae bacterium
GGGTCGCGCGACGTCCTGGTCGTTGTTCGGGATTCCCGCGGGGATTGGTCAGGGATTGGCGCTGCGTCAGGGAAAGATGGTGCTCAATGGCGCCCTGGGCGGTGCGTTGGGGGGCCTGCGGGCGGGGCTGCTGTTTGATCCCCTCTCCATCTTTCTGCCGACGGCGGCTGGCGAAGCGGATCTCAGCCGCTGCGTTGGGTTCACCCTGATCGGTCTGATGGTGGGATTGTTCGTGGGGCTGATCGAGGGTTGGACCAAGAACGCCTGGCTTCTGATGAAGCAGGGCCCTGGGGCTGGCAAACAGTTCGTCCTGAATCGCGACTCGACCGTGCTGGGGAGTTCCCCACGGTGCGAGATCTATCTGTTCAAGGACCCCGCGATCGAGCCCCGGCATGCGATCATCCACAACCGGGGGGGGCGATTCGAAATCGAAGACTGCGATTCTCCCGACGGTACCTGGGTGAACGACCGCCGGGTGACCGGGCGGACGTGGCTGCAGTCGGGGGACACGATTGGGCTGGGCCAGACCGTGTTGGAATTCAGTCTGCGAGACACTGAGTAAAAGCGAGAAGAGGACGCCATGTCGATCAAGTTTGACTGCCCCGCCTGTGGCAAACGTCTCACGGCCCCCGACGGAACTTCGGGCAAAAAGGCGAAATGCCCCGGTTGCCAGATGTCGGTCACCGTCCCCGAGTCCCAATCGGACGTGCTGGAAGCGGAAGAGGTCTTCGGAAGAGGCCCCGTGGAGGAGGACTGGGAAGCCCCCGCTGGAGACTCGCTCTCGACCGCACGCGACGGCGGTGATGAGATTCCCTGCCCCATGTGCGGAGAACAGATCAAGAGCACCGCCCGCAAGTGCCGCTATTGCGGCGAGTCGCTGTCGGGAGGCCGCCCCGCGAAAAAGAAACCCCGGCGGGCCGCGGCCGAATCGGATCTCGAAACATCCGACTGGCTGTTGTGCATTCTCTGCAGCGGGATCGGGTGCATCATGGGCATTGTGTATCTCATCCAGGGCAAGCCGAAGGGGGGGAAAATGATTGGAATTTCCCTGGCCATGGGGCTGTTGTGGAACGTCCTCCAGATCATTCTGTCGGCCGCGCTGCAGGGGATGTAGCGATCCCGTTGTCAAACCCGGTCTGGTCCCTGTCGGGGGATTGCCAAAGATGTCAGAAATCATCACCTGCGATTGCGGTGCGAAGGTGCGGCTGCCCCGGGACAAGACCAGTCGGTCGTTCCGCTGCCCCGCCTGCAAGCTGGCGATTCCCCTCTCGATTGATGCCGAGGCGATCCCTACTGTGCGGCTGCGAGACGCGGCCAAGGAAGTGCTTTGCCCGACCTGCCAGTGTGATGTGACCGGGGACGAACCTCTGGTGATCTGCCCGGATTGCCAGCAAACCCATCACCTCGAGTGCTGGGCCGAGATTGGGGGGTGTGCCACCTACGGCTGCCGTCAGGCCCCGGCCCTCCCCAAGGCCGACCCAGCCGATGGCCCCCGCGGCGCCAGCCAGACGGGGGGTTGGGGGGACGAGAAACGTTGTCCGAATTGCGGCGAATTGATCAAGTCGTCGGCCCTGCGGTGCCGGTTCTGCCGGTCCGAGTTTGACACGGCCGACCCGCTGTCGGCCAGTGAGCTGCGACGTCGCAAACGGCAAAAGTCGTCCGCCGAGCAGATGAGGTGGATCATTCCGCTGACGTTTGCGCTCAGTGTTCCCGGCTGTCTCGCTCCGCTAGTGCTGATTGCCGCAGGCTGTCTGCTGGGATTTCAGGGGCCAGCCATTCGCGCCGCCGGTCCTGTTTATGTCGTGCTCGGTTACGCTGCCCTGGCGATCTCGGGCGTGTATACTTTGTTGATGGTGGGCTTTGTGGCCTACTCGGTGGTCTCGTAAGGGGTTCGCCCCCTCCCCTGTTTTGACAGTCTGTTTCCCATGCCCATCGAGCCTGCGCCCGCTGCCGCACCGCCGAGTTGCCCGCGCTGCCGGCTGAGCCTGCAGGCCGGTCAGCAAACGGTCGACTGCCCCGCCTGCGGCCGCCGTCACCACGCGCGGTGCTGGCAGGCCCACGCCGGCTGCAGCGCGGCCGATTGCCCCGACCACGTGGGGGGGTTCGCCCCAACCGAACCCATCGTTGCGGATCCCCCCTGGTCGGCGTCGGAACCAGTCGGGGCGACCTCTTCCAACCCCGCGCGAGATCTGCCGAATGACTCGCTGGGAGATGATGATGTCGTCCTGACCATCTCCAACGAAGACCTGCTGCAGGCGATTCCCGAACGCCCCCGCCGAACCCCGACCGAACGGCCGCGTCGCCACTCCCGTGAGGGGGCGCCCCCCTCGTCCTCCGGAGGTCGGCCCACTGGTCCCCAAGAGCCAAAACCACTCAACCGCCTGGCTGTTGCCTCGTTTTTGACCGGACTGGCGGGAACGGTCTGTGTGGGAATCATCACGGGTGTGGTGGCGATCGCACTGGGGGTGTTGGCGGTTGCCCGGCTGCGCACGAGCCGCGAGCGCGGGATCGGCTTCGCCGCGATGGGGGTGGTGCTGGGGGTCTTCGACGTGCTGCTGTGGGGGGCGGCGCTGGTGATGTGGCTCTCTCCCGGCCCGGGGGGTGCTCCGGCCGATTCGAACGATGACCTGGAAGTCGATCTCGCCGCCCTCACCCAACTCGATCCCCCCCTGCGGCGGGCCATGCTCGCCAATGTGCTCATCCGCGTGCGCAGCGGCGGAATTCTGCGGGAAGAAGGGATGGGCTCGGGGGTGATCCTGCAGCTCGATCCGCAGTCGGCCTGGGTGCTGACCAACCGGCATGTGGTCGATCCCGATTACTCGGACCGGACCAACACCGTGGCCCCCCCGGGGACCATGCGCGGCACGATCGAAGTCAAGCTGGTGGGGCAACCGCTGCAGCCGGGACAGGTCATCTGGACCGCTCCCGATGGCATCGATCTGGCCGTGGTGCAGACGAACGTCGTCCCCGTCGCCGACGCCCCCGCCCGTCCCGCCGAAGCCGATTGGGAATCGAGCACCGAACCCCGCATCGGTGATGAAGTCTTCGCCGTCGGGAACCCCCAGGGGCTCGGCTGGACCCATACCCAGGGAACCGTCTCGCAATTCCGGACGCAGCCCAAAGGAAACCGCCAGATCCGGCTGGTACAGACCAGCACCGCCATCAATTCGGGAAACAGCGGCGGGGGACTGTACGACGCCGCCGGCCGTCTGATTGGCATCAACACCGCCACCATCGACAAACGGGTGGCGGACGGACTGAGCTTCGCCATCGACTTCAAGACCTTTCTTTCGTTTCGGGTCCCTTTCCTGCGCCCTGCCGCCGGGGCCGCTGCCGCACCATGAGTACGATCCGCCTGCGGCGTCTGGCCGCCGACCACCAGAAACTGACCACCTATCTCGACCGCCATCCCCGGCTGTCTCTCGTCTCGGCCGACGGCGATCCCCCCGAGCGGTACGTGATCGAATACCGGATCCGCAGCCTGCGACAGGTGGGGGAGGAACTCCGGGAGGCCAGCAAGCACCAGGTCGAGATCGTGCTGCCGCGTGACTACCCGCGCATGGCCCCGCAGTGCCGGATGCTGACCCCCGTCTTTCACCCCAACATCGCGCCGCACGCGATCTGTGTGGGAGACCACTGGAGCGCGGGGGAACCGATCTGGGGATTGGTGACACGCATCGGCGAAATGCTGGCCTGGCAGAGCTACAACGTGAAAAGCCCGCTGAATGGCGAGGCGGCACGGTGGGCCGAGCAACACCGCGACGAACTTCCTCTGGACCCCGTCAGCCTGCTGGTCGATCTCGAAGCGTCCACGACAGCCCGGTCCGACCGGGGCGAGGAGCCGATCTGGGACGATCCTGCCGCTCCCCAACGGCCAACAGTCCCCCGGAATCAGCCAGCCGGCTTGAGCGACACGGCTCGGTCCGCCGCAGCCGACCCGGCTCATCCCCACGAGCCCGGTGCCGGCGCAGATTCCTCCCGTGGTTCCGTGGAACCCGAAGCGCCGCAACTGGCGGTGCAATGTCCCCAGTGCGGGCAAAAGTACAAGTTGGTGGCGACCCTGGCGGGGAAACGGGTGCGGTGCCGGCAATGCCAGACGATCCTGCAAATCCCCATGCTGGGAGGGGACGCGTGAGCGAGGCGGAGCGCCCCGAACCGGTGCTGTGGTTCGATGAAGACCGCCCCTCCCGGGCGCTTCGTCGCACCCATCAAACCATGCTGGCGATCGCCGTGGGGGTGATTGTGCTGTCGGCTCTGCTCGTGATTCGATCCGATCAGAAGGTCGCGTTCTGGTTTCTGCCGGACTGGCCTGCCCCGGAAACCTGCATGTCGCGGACCGCCCTCGGAATTCCCTGCCCGGGCTGCGGCCTGACACGCAGTTTCATTTCCCTGGCCCATGGCGAATTCGCCCGCTCGTGGAAGTACAACCGCATGGGGTGGGTGCTGGCCCTGCTGACTTTTGGCCAGATCCCCTATCGTCTGTGGGCACTGCGACACCCCACGGGCGCTCCCCTGGGTCGAACGTTTCCCCATGTTCTTGCGAGCACACTGATTGCGATGCTGTTTCTGAACTGGATCTGGGGTTGGTTGCAATGAGCCCGTCCGAACCGTTGCTGCATGTCGTCTTGCATCAGCCCGACATTCCCCAGAACACGGGGAACATCGGGCGCACCTGCGTGGCCGTGGGGGCCAAGCTCTGGCTGGTCCGCCCGTTGGGTTTTCGCCTCGACGAAAAACACCTCCGCCGGGCCGGGATGGACTATTGGCAGCACCTCAACTGGGAGGCGGTGGAAGACTGGGCCGAACTGACCCGTCGACTGGAAGGACGCACCTTCTGGTATCTGACCAAAACCGCCACCCGGCTGGCGTGGGATGTCTCATACAGCCCCGGCGACGTCCTGGTGTTTGGCTCGGAATCGCGGGGACTGCCGGCCTCCATTCTCGCCCGCGAACCGACGAACAACCTCAAGCTGCCGATGCATGAACTGGTCCGCAGCCTCAACCTCGCGAGCACCGTGAACACGATTGTCTATGAGGCGGTGCGTCAGTTTGGCGGACTGAATCCCCCCGGGTGAGAGTTCCCTCCAACCGGTCTGGCGGAACCGGCTCCCTTGCCACGGAAAACCACGGTACCCGAGATGATGGCCGGTTGCCGGCTCATCGCCAAAGCGATGCCAGCAACCGGCCTTCTTCCCAGATAACTCCGACGGAATGGCCGTCGCCCCGCGGACTACTTCGCCGTTTCTTTCGCGGGAAACTTCGGCTCGGCAACCAGCTTGTCATTCTCGACAAACCGCACCTGGCGGTAATCTCCCTTGGGAACCGAGACAATCAGCGGTGAGGCAAACGTGGCGGTGCCCCCATCGGCGGCGGTCGCCTTGTACTGGATGGTCAGCACCCCCTCCTGCTGGGTCACACCGGTCACGGTATACGTCCAGACCTTGTTCCCCTGGCGGATCAGGGCACACACCACCAGCGTGTCAAACGCCTTCTCGGGCAGCACCCTGGGCTTCGCCCCCATCACGAAGGCCACCCCGAAGATCTGGTCGAACCGCTTCTGGTCGGTGATCACCAGCGCGTGCAGGGGGTCTTCAAGGCCCGAGTCATTCCGGCGGAAATAGCCAGAGTGCGCCGTATAGGCCACCTTCTGCCCCGCCGGCTCTGTCTGCGATGCCTGCACGGGGACAACCAGGACCAGGGGGACCACCGACAACGCCCCCATCCACACCAGGACGGGCGCAGCCAGACGAACGAGAATTGCTTTCATCATCAGACTTCGAACAGGGGACCTTGCCCAAGAGACAAAATCGACAGGCAACGCGACTGACTGTACCACCCACACTGCCAGAAACGAAGGTCCCTGAACGGACTTCGTCACGGCGTCACGCCGGAGAATGTCATTTTATTCCCCACCCCACACCCGCTTTCCCCCCACCCACGTCTGCCGCACCTCGATTTCGGCTATCTGCTCCTCCGGGCAGGTGAGGATGTCACGGTCGATGATGATGAAGTCGGCGAACTTCCCCGGCTCGAGAGAGCCCTTCAGCCGTTCCTCAAACGTCAGCCAGGCGTTCTGGATTGTGTAGAGCCGGATCGCTTCGGGACGGGTCAGCTTCTGCCCGGGATGCAATGGCTCACCTCCCCTCCGCGGTTGCCGGGCCAGGGTGATCCACATCCCCAGAAACGGGTTGTACGGGTTTACCGACCGCAGGGAACCGATCTTCTGCATGTGATCGCTCCCGCCCCCCACCATCACCCCGGCATCAAACAGGCTGCGGTACGGCTGGAAATACTCCAGCCGACTGTCTCCAAACTGCGCCCGCAGCGTGGCCCCATCCAGCCAGAGCCAGGCGGGCTGCAGATCGCAGACAATTCCCAGTTCCCGCATCACATCGACCGCCTCGCGGCTTTGGAAATTCGCATGCGTCAACGAAAACCGGCAGGCGGCAATTGGTGCCCGACTCCGCTCGGCACCGGCCCCCGGGCGGGAATCTCCCGGCCGGGCCTCCTGCGATTTCGCCCCCTCCCCCTGCCGTTGTAACTCGTCATTCACCGTGCGATAGGCGTCCAGCAGCGTGTGGACCGCTCCATCTCCCACCGAATGGGCCGTGAATTGCAGGTCGTGCTTTACCGAGAGCCGCACCAGCTCCGCCAGTTTCTCTGGATCGATGTACCGCAGTCCGCGGTATTCGGGGTCGGTGATCGAATAGATCCGCGACTTCCCCCATGGCTGCCGCAGGTAGGCACTTCCCGTCAGCATCCCCCCATCGAGATAGCACTTCACCCCCCGCCGCCAGAGCCAGGGATCCCAGTGGTGTCCCGGATCCTGCGCAATGCGGGCAAATTGATGGGCGAGTTCCTCCACCGGCTGCTGGGCGTCGACCGAGGCATGGATGTAAACCCGGCAGGTCAGTTCCTGCGCCTGATGCAGCTCGCGAAACAGGGCGTACTCCGACTCACTGGCGTCCTTGTCGGTGATGCTGGTCAGGCCGACCCGGTTGTAATCCGCCAGCAGTTGCTTCAGCCGGTCACGCTGCTCGGCGGAGTTCGCACTTTTGCCACCTCCCCTCGGCTTTGCCAGCCGGGTGCAGCTCCGCAGGATGCCGGTCAGTTCTCCCGTCTGGGGATCCTTCTCAATCTGCCCCGGCCCCCCATCGGGAATCTGCGACTCGCGCGTCAGGCCACTCTCCTGCAGCGCCAGCGAGTTGAGGGCGGCATCGGGTCCGGTGGCGAACATCACCGGGTGCCGGGGGGCCGCCTGGTCGAGCTCGCGCCGGGTGGGATACCGCTGATCGCGCAGCCGGGTGATGAAGACCTGCCGCAGTGTGATCCATTCCCCCTCGGGCACCACCGCCGCCCGGCTGGCGATGTAGGCCAGCACATCGGCGATCGTATCCATCTCGGGAATGGGGTGGTCGAACTCATGCAGAGCGGCGGCCACCGGGTGCACATGCGAGTCGATCAGACCAGGCAGCACCGTCGCCCCCGCCAGGTCGATCTGCCGGGTCCGCGGTCCCGCCAGGCGGCGAACCACCTCGTCGCTTCCCACCGCGACGAGCTTCCCTTCCCGGACCGCGAGGGCTTGAGCGATCGAGAACTGCGCATCGACCGTGACGATCTTCCCGGAGTGCAGCACCAACTCGGGGGGCTCGTCGGCGACTGCCGGAAAAGCGACACCCGCGATCCACAGTGCCGCCCCCAGAATCATTTCCAGCCGGGAGCTGACCTGCATCTTGAACACGCGTCTCACACAGTCAGGGGGCATGCGGCGGCTCGAGTCAGGGCGTCTGGTGGAGGAAACAGCCTTGGAACGTCGAGCGTACCGCACGGTTCCCCCGGGCGAAACCAACCGGCGGAGTCGACCCGTGTGGCAAAGCCGGCCGTGGCCAGGGGGAATGCCCGCGGACGGGAGGCTGGTCACAGGGGGTGTCGGCGAGCGTCAGAAAACGGCGGGCGGGCAATTGCATTCCCGACTCCCGGCGGCTATTTCAGCAGCATGCGCAACTTCTGGAGACAACACTGGTTTCTGACCACTCTGGCCCTGCTGATCCTCAGTGGTTTGAGCGTGGGGGGCCTGGGCTACGGCCCGATCGTTGAACCCTACGCCAGGCAGCTCAATCCGCGCTGGATCACAGCGGCGGTGCTGTTCCTGATGTCGTTCAGTCTCGACAGCAGCAGGCTGTGGGGGGCGGTTCGCAGTCCCGGACCGGTGCTGCTGGCGTTTGTGCTCAACTACGGATTGATTCCACTGCTCGGCTGGCTGCTGGTTCCGTTTCAGCGATCCCCCGATTTGCGGTTCGGGCTGATGATTGCCGCCACGGTCCCCTGCACAACGGCCGCCGCCTCGGTGATGACCCGCAAGGGAGGAGGGAACGACGCCGTCTCGCTCCTGGTCACCCTCGCGACCAACATGCTCTGCTTTCTGCTGACCCCCCTCTGGCTGCGCTGGACCACCTCGACCACTGTCGAGTTCGACATCACCCGGATGATGTGGGAACTGGTCCAGGCGGTGCTGGCCCCCACCCTGCTCGGCCAGGCGCTGCGGCTGAGCGGCCCGCTCAAGGCCTTCGCGACCCGTTACAAAACCGAGATCAGCACCGCCGCCCAGGTGCTGATCGAAGTGATGGTCTTCACCGCGGCATTGCAGGCGGGAATGAAGCTGCGGCAACTGCAGGCGCCCGCGGGGCCGCCGGCGGTCTCGGGGGAACTCGTCGCGCCGCTTGACCCGACGGCTGCCGCGATCACCGTTGCCGAACCGGTCACCTTGGCCGGGGTCCTCATTGCCCTCGCGAGTGTGGCGGGCATTCACCTCACCGTGCTGACCGTCGGCTGGTTCACCTCCCGAGTCCTGGGATTCGCCCGACCTGAAGCCACAGCCGTGGCCTTCGCCGGCAGCCAGAAAACACTGCCGATCGGAGTGTATGTGGCCACGCACGCCGTAGCGGCCCCCTATCCCTTTGCGATCTTCCCGATGCTGCTGTATCACACCTCGCAGCTGTTCCTCGACACGGCCATCGCGAGCCGGCTGAAACCACCCGACCCCCCACCCCCGCCCCCGCCGCCGCTGTCGGGATGATGCGGGGAGGGCAGAACCAGATTCCCCCGCCGCGACCTCACCGTGGCGGCTCTGCCCCCTCCAGCGGCACTTCACAAAACGTCAGGGCCGCCAGACCGTTGGTGCCGTAGAGCAGGTTGTCGGGATTCCAGTTCGCGCTGTCCAGATAGGTCACCCACTTCGATGTGGTCGGTTCCATCAAAAGCAGCCGTAGCGTGTTCCCTTCGGCCGAACCACCCGCCACCCGCGGCGTACCCCCTTCGAAGTGAAACTGCGACACCAGCCGGTCTGACCAAACCACCGGCATGTCGAATTCCAGCACTACCTCGCTCCGCTCAGCATTCCCGAACCGGGCCCGTTTCAGGTTCGGCGGCGTCACCGGTTGGGCGAACGGCCGCTGATACAGTTCCTGGGCCAACACCGGCTCCAACAGCCGGGCGAACTCCGCATATCCCTCCGCCGGGAAGTGGCAGCCTCCGGGGGGTTTGACCCCCAGGGTCGACATCACGCTCAGCCGTGAGAACCATCGCGGCAGATTCCGCTGCACTTCCCGCAGGCGATTGTCGGAACCGCGGATCCCCATCGCACACGACTTCGGCCAGATCTGGAACACGCAATACCGCTGTACATTGGGGTAGTCTTCCTTCCAGCTTGCCGCCAGGTCGATGAAGAATTGGCGATATGTCTCGTAGCCATAGCCCCCCGTCGGCCCATCCGCCCCCTGGTCAGTCTCTCCCTGGTGCCAGAGGATGGCCCGGATGCCGTGGGTCAGCTTCGCCTGCCGCACGCGCCACAACAGGCGGCCGTAAATGGTCGACACATCGGTCGGCTCCTCCGGATTGCGCTGGTGCTGATCAATCCGCGTTCCCCCCACCGCCCCATTGATCAGACAGACCGGAATCTGCTCGCGTTCCACCAGGCGCCGTCCCAGCTCCATCCCCCAATACCCACTCTCCAGTTTTCCCCCCGGACTGCGGGCGACGGCATTCCCCCACACTTTCAGGCGGGATCCGTTGGGATCCCCCGCCGTCGCACCATAGGTCCGCACCCAGTCGCTCGGCTCGAGCGGATCCCGTTCACCAAAATCGGTCGCCACCGCATTCGACTGACCGATGATCACGAAGGCGTCGCCGCAGACCAGATTGCTGGCAGTGTGCAGGACCGTCTCGGCATTCCCCACCCGCCGTCCGAATTCGGTCCGGTATTTGATCAACCCCGGCTGCAGCGGCATCACGATCGAATACCGCCTCTCCGGTGAGGGCTCGACGGTCTGCGTTGCGACCAGCCTGTCATCGGCGAAGAGCCGGACGAAGACCTGGTCGGCAGGTTCTTCCAGTCTCCCGGCATAGACCAGCCGGCCCCGCCGTGTTGCATCGCGGGAATTCCCTTCACGCGGGAAGAACTGGTTGTCTTCGGGCTGTTCCTCGTCCGCCAGTGGCCGGGACACCCAGGGATCGTCCCCCGCCGGTTCGCGGACCTGGATGGGAATCGTCTCGACCACGGCAGCCCCGCCGTTGTCGATCTGGGCTGTCACGTTGACGACGCCGCTTCCCTGGGCCCGCTTCAGCACCCGTTGTCCCAGGTGCTCTTCCCGACTGACGGCCACGCCGTCGAGACTCCACTTCACGTGCAGTTCATCCGCCTGCTGTGATCGCAGGGCAGTCAGGTTCTCGATCTCGGCCACCACATTGAGGGGAGTCCGCCCATCCCACTCGGAGGAAGAATTCAGGCGGAATTGCGGCTCGGGAATCGTATCGCGGATGGTGATTGGAATCTCCCGGGACTTCACTCCATCGGCACAGATCGCCTTGAGCTTCAAGACCGCCTGTTCCGTCTCCCGCACTCGTCCCGCCGGGAAGTCGAACGCGAACCGGTCGGTGGCGACGACGGTTTCTGTTCCCCCGCGCTGCAGAATCCAGAACAGTTTCTGGGCTCCCCCTACCGTCGCCTGGATCGTATGAGTCGTCCCTTCGTTGACCGTCAGGGTCGATTCGGAGAGGGTGAAGTCATTTCCGGGCTGAACCAGGGGACCGACCAGGGTCTGATTCGGCTTCTGGTTTTCGTATTGCAGGCGAATCCAGTCGGCCGAACGAACGACGCGTGAGATGCGCACTTCATCAAGATCTCCCTGGTAGTCGTAATGATGATACCAGCCTCCCAGAAACAGACGGGCGGGGCTCTTGATGGCCAGAGGGGCTCCATTGGTCTTGTGGATGCCATCCAGCACCCCATTCACGTAGACCTGAGAGACCCCCTTCTCGTAGGTATGGACCACCTGCACCCATTCTTTCAGGGGAAGCGGGCTCTCGCTGCGCACATCGCCTCCCGAGAAGTAGCAGTCCATGCGGATGTGCGGCGGGCTCTGGAATTGCATCACCACTTTCCCCTGGCCCTGTTCGTTCCCCCAGCCGACGAGGCGTCCATTCGGAGCCTCCGCCCGAAACCAGGCCTCGGTGCTGTGCGAGCTGGAACCGGTGGGATAGTTGGTGATGTTCTCTCCTCCGAAGATCCCTTTGTTTTGGGCAAAATGCCGGGCGGCCCCGATCATGCCGGGCGCTGCCGTGGTGCCGGTGTCGGTACATGTGAGTGAGCCAACCGTGTCCTCGACCGGATCCGTCATGTGCCAGACACTGAGATAGCCGTTGGATTCGTTGAAGACGCGTCCTCCCGCCGAGAACCGTTGCGCGGTGGGGTGACCCCAATACAGGCGCAGTTCCTGGCGGGCATTGCCGCGGATCTCAGGAACGCGGACCCAGACGGACGCGAACCCCGCCTCGGCATTCCACTCTTCGATCTCGAACGCCAACGGTTCGCCGCCGGCCGAGGTGATCCGCAGATCGTTCCCCTGCGGATGCGCCTGGGTGAAGTCGAACCAATCCCGCTGCAGTCGGATCAAAACGGGAAACTGCTCGACCCGCGCCTCCGCAGGCAGCCCGGCCCCGTCGGGGGTGGTCAACAGCCACAGCGAACCCGAGTGCTTCCAGTCCTGCCAGCGTTCCGCCGCCAGTGCCGACGTTTCCTGACCCCGCAGCAGGTTCCCCCCCAGCACCAGCCCCGAGGCAACGCCCGCCAGCAGCAGCAGCAGCAGCAGCAGCAGCAGGGGGAGCATCGCACGGGCGCCCCCCAACCTTTGGCCGGCCAACACGGCTTTCCAGGCCCCACTCGTTGTTCGCCTCCCAGAATTCAGTTCCGTCCCGATCCCCGACCGCCGCCGTGGCTGGTCCGCGACGTCGCAGTTCGGAGGGCAGGCCACAGACACAGACGTTGGCTCGGGTTTCATCGGTTTGGCAGTCGGTGCGAAAAGGCGGATCGCGGCAGCGGTCAGGGTCGGCAGGCACTGGCGGGGTTCAGGATTTCCGGGGACACGCACCCCCAGCGAGCGGGAACGCGACACCTTCCCGGCCCGTAACGAACCCCTCTGTTCCCGATGCTATCGGGCCCCGGGTGACCCCGTCCAATCCCCCCGGCCCAATCAGCATCAAACAAAAACCGAGGACGCAGAAGGGGACAGGCACATATTCCCAACTCTTGGGTACGATCGACTCAATTGGCTCCACCCCTTTTTGCTGTCTCGCGGCGGAAGCGGATAGCAGTGCCTTCGTCCGGGTTGAAGGCGACGGCCAGTTCGTTGACGGTGCCTCGCCATCATCGGGACTCGTTGCCTGGCCGCGCTCGATTCCCCTTGTGGGTCTGATTCTCTCGAGACTATTCCCTTCCCCCGCCCTGTTGTGATAGACCAATTGAAACCCGCTTCACGGGGAGCACCACCGTCGGCAAGTCTGGCCGCGTCCGGGCTGTCCGGTCGCGGGAGGTTCCTGACGGGAAGTGCGGCCTCACCTGACCAGTTTGGCAACATCGCACGATTCCAGAGACCATGCCCATCACCTTCCGCTTCCGCCTTCCACACGCCCCCCTGCTGCTCTTGCCAATGGCACTCTGGATGAGTGCGTTGGCGGGAACCGTTCGAGCTGAGGATTGGCCGCGGTGGGGGGGGCCGCGGGGGAATGAGACGTGGCGTGGGCCGAAGCTGCGCGAACAGTGGCCGACGGAAGGTCTGAAACGGCTCTGGCAGCGGCCCCTGGGGGGCGGTTATGGCGGGGTGGCCGCGGTGGGAGATCGTGTGCTGGTGATGGATCGCCAGACCGAGCCGACGGAACGCGAACGGCTGCTCTGCTGCGATGCCGCGACCGGCCGCGAACAATGGCTGTACGAAACACCTGTCGAATATGGCAAGCTCGACTATGGCAACGGGCCCCGCGCCATGCCGGTGATCGACGGCAACCGGGTGTATGTGCTGGGGGCGCTCGGCCATTTCGCCTGCCTCGAACTCGAAACGGGCAAGCTGCTGTGGAAATACGAACTGCGGGACTCGCACGGGGCGCGGATTCCCACCTGGGGTCTGGCCGCCTCTCCATTGATCCTCGGCCAACTCGTGATTGTGCATCCCGGCGGCACCCCCAACGCCTGCTGGGTCGCCTTCGACAAGCAGACCGGCAAGGAAGTCTGGCGCTCGGGAGACGACCCGGCCGGGTATGCGATTCCCGTATTGGTCGAGGCCCCCTCGGGTCCCCTGCTGATCGGCTGGAGCCCCACCCACATCGTCGGGATGCTGCCGCGAGATGGCC
>JBKDUK010000421.1:0-43995 GCA_046339535.1 Planctomycetaceae bacterium
AGCGCGGATCGAGGCCCAGATTGGCGGTTCGCAACTGCTGGCGGAGGGAACCAGCGCCCGCCCCGTGGTGTTGACCTCGGTGCGGGATGACATGTACGGAGCGGGGGGAACCTTCGACACCGGGGCCGACAGCGACGCACCCGTGGCCCCGGGCGACTGGTCGGGGTTGTATTTCGCCCCGAATTCGTCGGGGTCGATCGATCAGGCGGTGGTCAAGTGGGGCGGCGGGATCTCGGCCGTGGCGGGGGATTTCGCCTCGTTCAACGTCATCGAAGTGCAGCAGGCCGACGTTCGTGTCGCCAATTCGCTGTTGGCCAACAACGCAGGTGGCGGCGGCTCGGGCGACCGCGATGGCCGGTTGACCAATGCCAATACAACCGTCTTCGTCCGCGGTGCCCAGCCAGTAATCGTCAACAACACGTTCGTCGACAATCTCGGCACCGCGATGAGCTTCAACGTCAATGCGTTGAATTCCCGCGAGGTGAATGATTGGGGTCGACAGACCGGGTTCATCAATACCCAGACCCAGTACAAGAACAACTTTGGCCCGCTGATTGCCGGGAATCGCCTGGGGAACAACGCCATCAACGGTATGGATGTGCGGGGCGAGACGGTGACTACCGAAGTGATCTGGGATGACGCCGACATCGTGCATGTGGTTCGGGATGAGATCATCGAGGACATCAACCGGCACACCTTTGGCGGAATCCGCCTGCAGTCAGGGAATGAATCGAGCCTGGTGATCAAGCTGGCGGGCCCCAACGCGGGCTTTACCGTGACCGGCATTCCTCTGGATATCGAGGATCGGATCGGAGGCACACTGCAGGTCATTGGATCGGCGTCGTACCCGGTGGTCTTCACATCTCTCAATGACGACACCGTGGGGGCGGGCTTCCTCCCCAACGGACTGCCCCAGACTGATACCGACAATGACGGCGCGCTGACTCCGCCCCAGCCCGGTTCCTGGCGCAGCGTCCGTCTCGATCGCTACAGCAATGACCGCAATGTCGCCGTGGCCCTGGAATCGGAGCTGACCACCCAGGAGCAGAACGGCACCCCGCCCACCGCGCAATTCCTGGGCAGCCTGGCGGCACCCGTTGCCTCCGACAATGCCATGGAGAAGAAGGGGGGGAACGACTACCAGCCCTACGGTTACCAGGTGCAGGGGGTGCTGGCGACCGCCGCCGATGTGGACGTCTACAGCTTCAGCGCCAACCGCGGCACCGAGGTCTGGATCGACATCTCCCGCACCTCACAGTCGCTCGACACGGTCGTGGAACTGGTCGACGCGAACGGCGTGGTGCTGGCGTCTTCGAACGATTCACTCAATCCCGCCGACTTGGCCGGCTCAGCAACCCCCCGCGGACTCATCAAGGATCCCCTGCTGGGTGGAGACTACTACACCCTCAATCCGCGGGATGCCGGAATGCGGGTGGTGCTGCCCGGCTCGGCCACAATCAACACCTACTTCGTGCGGGTTCGCAGCAATGGTGCCCTGACTTCGGGAATCTACAACCTGCAGCTGAGAATGCGGCAGGTGTATGAGGCCCCAGGCTCGACGATCCGGTATGCCGACATTCGTTACGCGACCAATGGGGTGGAGGTGCTGGGCCTGCCTGGCCGGTCGGCGCTGGGAGGGGAAGCGGGCGAAAACGCGTCCGGTTCTTCGAGCTTCGGCAATCCCAACCCGCTGGGCAACCTGCTGACCAGCGACATGAACACGCTGAGCGTCTCGGGTTCGCTGGCTGGGGCCACGCAGGTTGACTGGTACCGCTTTACCATCGAGTACGACCTGATCCAGGCGATCGGAGGGGTGAACGCGGGAGACAAGACGTGGTCGACCATCTTCGACATCGACTACGCCGACGGCCTGACCCGCGCCGACACCGTGATGTCGGTCTTCGACGAAGACGGAAACCTGATCCTGATTGGCCGCGATTCCAACGTGGCCGACGACCAGGCCGGTCCGACCCAGGGAAATGGGCTGACCGACATGTCCCGGGGGACGGTGGGCAAGCTCGATCCCTACATTGGGTCGGTGCAGATGCCCACGGGGGCGGCGACCGGTGTGGGATACACCTATACCGTCGCGGTCTCGTCGAACAGTCAATTGCCGCAGGCATTGAATGGTCAGTTCGTCGGGTTCGGAGCGAATGGACTGGTGCGGCTCGAGCCGGTGAATTCGGTGCGCCGCATTGTCGAAGACCACATCGGCTTCATCGGCCACCAGACTGGTATTCCCGGTCTGCCGGGTGGTTCCAGCCAGCTCGATCCTGTGGCTCCCGCGTTGTTTCCGATCGCGACCGCGGCCGATCTGGCCGTCTCCGTCCGTCCCTACACCCTCCAGGATGTGGTGCTGTTCAGCGCGGCGGGGGGGAATCTCGGAACCTTCAATCCCGCGACCGGAACCCCGTTGTATGGTCTCGGTGGATTCGACGGTGCCATCAAGATGCGTTCCGATGGTGTGCTTTACGGCTATCGCAGCGTGGCTGGGGCCGCGGACATGGTCGGTGAGTTCGTGCGAATTGATCCCGCCACGGGGGCGATTCTGGCGACCGCCGGGAATGATGGTATTCCCAATTTCGACCCGGATGCCGATCCCCCGGAACCCTGGGGACTCACTTCAGACACGATCAATTCGTTCGCTTTCGGTGGGAATTCCAGCAGCGGATACACGGCGTTTCTCGCCGTGCAGGACACCATTTCCGACGCAGACGGGAATATCATTTCCGTGCTGAATCGGTCGCGGCTCTATCGCGCCAACCCCGACACGGGAGCGGTGCAGAATTTCCCGGATGACTACCTGGGCACCCTCGGTAACGTGTCTGGAATCACTTCCGGATTGGCGGTTGTCAATGGGCAACTGTTCGGAGTGAGCTCGGGGGGCCGGTTCTTCGTTATCACGGGTGGGGTGGCCACCGTCATCAAGGACTTCTCCGTGGAGTTCACGGGACTGAGCGAGGCTCCGCAGAACCTGCAAAATGGCACCCTCAGGAATTTCCTCTTCGCGACGACTGCGACTGGTCAGTTGATTTGCTTCGATGTCTTCGGGAACGAGCAGACCGTCCTGACCTCACCCACGGGAACGCCAGTGTCGCGGGTGAACACGGGAGCCCGGCAGATCACCTTCTCTCCGCTGGACTTCAATCTCTGGCACCCCACCGACACCCGGGCGAGCGATGCCGGGCATGGTGTCAATCCGTCGTTTGACAAGTCTCGCGATAATTTCCCGGATCAGGAGGCAGGCGGAACCAGCTTCTACTTCGGTCTCGAAAATGCTGGTTCGGCCTACGCGGCGATTCCCGGGTTTGGGGGTCAATACGGAGTTCGCTCGGCTCAGTTCCAGCAGGACCTGACGTCGAACTTCGCGAACACCTCAATCGGCAACAACTTCAACCTTCCGGGCGGGGCGGCTGGCTCGCTGGTGTCGAACAACAGTTTCAGCCTCGCGGGCTACTCGGCCACCGACAAGCCCACACTGTACTTCAACTACTTCCTCCAGACCGAAGACGCCACAGGAAGTGCCACAAGTCCCTCCATGCGGGACAGCGCCCGGGTCTACATCTCCACCAACAATGGCACCAGTTGGCAGATGCTGGCTACGAACAACCAGCAGTTGTCGAGCAATGCCATGATGCCCGATGCGGAACTCCCCACGTTCCTGTCGTCGTCCCGGGCGCTCAACACAGCCGACGCCAACCAGCGGATCCAGTTGCTGCACGACAACACCGGCGGTTGGCGCCAGGCGCGGGTCGACCTCGCTGACTTCGTCGGCCAGGCGAGCCTCAAACTGCGGTTTGATTTCAGCACCGCCGGTCGCACATTGGCGGGAAGTCGCACCACGCCGACATCCGCCTTGCCAGGTGATGCCTATGGTGTCGGCTTGAACAATGCGGCGCGGGGTCAAAACAATCTTGGCGAGGGATTCTATATCGATGACATCCTCGTCGGGTTGGCCGAACGGGGGGAGATGGTCACCGGTCCCTCGGGAAACACCAGTTTCTTCGGAGTACCGACCAATCCCGATCCGATGGCCCCGCAACAGGTCCTGACTGGGGCCTATCAGCTTGAAATCCGCCGCGGAGAGGAATACGGCAGCAACCCCATCAAGCTTGCGGGAGACATTGTCATTCCCAGCCAGTTTGATTCGAACCAGAGAATGGTGGCTGGCTGGAGGATCACGGGACGAGCTGGTAACCAGTTGTCGGATGGAGCGACCTTCACGGTCTCGGATGGAATCAAATCCATCACCTACGAGTTCGACAACAACGGCACCTCGAATACGGCGAATCGCCGGATCAGCTTCACCAACAGCGATACTGCCGCCTCGATCGCGACCAAGGTTCGCGATGCCATCAACGCCGCCAAGACGGCCGGACTGTCAACCTCCCTGGCACAGCTGGCAGATACGGGCAACAGCGGCACCAACACCTCGGGATCGACCTTCGTGGAGTTGATCAACGTCGTGTCGGTGGTTCGAACCGGCAATTCGATTCTGGCATCGAGCTTCAACCGCAACGGTGATCAGAACACCATTCGGGACCAGGGCCAGATCCAGATCTATGCCAACAGTGTCTCGAACGTCAGCCAGTTCGGGATTGTGGTCGATCAGGGGGCTCGTTCAACGGCCACTGGCCAGGCCATTCCCAGTGCCCCGATCAACACCCCCACGCTCAATTCCCAAAGGCTGTTGCCGGGCGTCAACATCTCGAACAATGTGATCTCGAATTATGCCGGGGGAGGGATCCGGTTTGAGGGATCGGGAACGGGCAGTCCGTTGGGATCGGTGCCGTTCGGCCGCATTGTGAACAACACGCTGTACGGCGGATCCACGGCTCGCGGAGTCGGCATTTCCGTCGCCGACAATGCCGGCCCCACCATCATGAACAACATCGTGTCGAATTCGGTCACCGGCATCTCGGTCGATGCGGGTTCCGCGGCCAGGACGGTGGTCGACACCACGGTGTTCCAGCGGAACACCACCAATCTCGCCGGGATCAGTGCCACCAACTCGATTGCCCTGACGCCGCTGCAGCCGCTGTTTGTCAGTCCCGCGGCAGACAACTTCTACCTGGCTCCGCTCAGCCCGGCGATCGACAGCTCCCGCAACTCGCTCAGCGAGCGGTCGGCGATGAGCTCGGTCAAGTCTCCCCTGGCCATTCTCGTCTCGCCCATCATCGCTCCCGCGAACGACCGCTTCGGTCAGCTGCGGGTGGACGATGCCGCGGTTCCCAATGCCTCGGGACTGGGTTCGAACATCTTCCTCGATCGCGGAGCGATCGAACGGGGTGACTTCTCGAAGCCCAAGGCCCGCCTGACCACCCCGCTCGACAATGGTGTCGGCGTGGATGGAGATCCGAATCCCGATGTGGTCTTCATCGCATCCCCCGCACCACTCACGCAGTTCGTGCTGCAGTTGTCTGATCTGGGAGTGGGCATCGATCACTCCACGGTCGTTGATGCCGCCTTCGTGCTGCGGCAGGATGGCGTGGCCCTCGTCAGCGGTTCCGATTACCAGTTCGTCTACAACCGCAACACCCGGCAGGTCTTCTTCCAGTCGAGCTCGGTCTTCGCGCCCCAGAGCACCTACACCATCACCATCCCCAAGGATGCGGTGAAGGATCTCGCGGGGAATTCGCTGCAGGCCAACCAGACCGATGGATCCACCGTCTTCCGGATCATCGGGAATGCGCCTCCCAACCTGACCACGGTGGCCACGCTGAGCGGCCTCAAAAACATCCCCAAGTCCATCAGCCATGCAGAACTGCTGGCCGCCTCGGACCTGCGCGTGGTCTCGGGGCACGATCCCCAGTTCCGCATCGAGCAGGTCTTCGGAAATGGACTGACCATCGTCAAGGCGGGTACCGGGGTTTCCACCCCGGTTGTTCCCGGAGTGACCATTCTGGCCGCCGGGGATGTCCTCACCTGGACTCCGCGCCCGGGAGACACCGGTCCCAACGCGGCGTTCACCGTGCGGGGGTATGATCCCCAAAACGCGGTGATTGCCCCCGCTCTGGCCTTCTCGCCGGCGGCGGTCACGGTCAACGTCGACCTCGTGGATGTCGCGCCGACACTGACGGTGATCAATCCCGCCACTCTCCCCTCGGCGACGGAAGATACCGTCTACAAACTGACCCGCAGCCAGTTGTTGGCCGCCTCGAATGCTGCCGACCTCAACAACGATCTCATCCGCTTCCGCGTGACCCAGGTGGTCGCCGGAACGTTGACGATTGGCGCGACCCAGGCCTCGGCAACTCCGGTCATCCCCGGACAAAGCATTCTCGATGACTCGGTCTGCCTGTTCTGGACCCCGCCCGCGAATCTCAACAATGGGCTCAATGGCGGGCCACTGGCGGCGTTCCGGGTGGTGGCCAATGACGGCACCAATGATTCGTCTCCCCCCGTGCTGGTCTCGATCAATACCAACGCGGTTCCCGATGCCCCGCTGCTGACCTCCATCAGCAAGCTGTCGCTCGCGGGGAAGAATTCCCAGTTCAAGATTCCGTTCGACATGTTGAAAAACGCGTCGAATGCCACGAACGTCGATGGTCATGCCATCCAGTTCCAGATCGCCTCGATTCCCTCGGGAGCAACCCTGCAGATTCGCAAGGCCGCCACGCCCACAGTCACGCAGACCGCTCCGGTCGGCACGATTGTGAGTTCCGGGGACGTGCTGATTTACACCGCTCCCAACAATGTGTTCGGCGATCCGGTGAACGCGTTTCAGGTCGTTGCCTATGACGCGTACAACGCGGCCAACTTCCCGTCGATCGTCCCGTCGGTCGTGGTTTCGGCCCCGCCTGTCACAGTGCCCATCCAGGTGCTGAACGAACTGGCCCCGCGTTTGACCTCGATCAGCACCCTCGTCCGCCCACGGTATGTTCCCAGCACCATCACCTATGCCGATCTGGTGGGCAATTCCAATCTGCAGGCCGAACCGGGCCACACCATCGGATTGCGGATCGACAATATCGATCAGGGAACGCTCACACGAGGTGGCGTGGCACTGGGGGTGGGCGATGTGATTCTGCCCGGTGATTCCCTCTTGTGGAGCCTGCCGGGAGCCACCGACACCCAGGCGGCGTTTGATCTGACCGCCGTCGACCTCGACAACACCCTCACCTCGCTCGATCCCGTGCAGGTCAATGTCAACCTGGTCAACCTCGCCCCGACGCTGACCCGGGTCAACAACATCGTGCTGGCCGAGGAACAGACCCCGCTGACGATCACCTACGACCGTCTCAGCAGTCTGTCCGATGCGAGCGATCCGAACAACGACGCGATCGGGTTCGTGATCAAGAGCATCAACACCACCGGCACCCTGCAGATTATCACCGGGGGGATCACGCGGGCGGCGGTTGTCGGCGATGTGCTCGACGCCGGAGAAAGTCTGATCTGGACGCCCGCCGTGGGTGTGACGGGAACTGCGATCCAGGCCTTCAGCGTCAAAGCAACAGATGGCCTGCTCGAATCGGCTGACCCGAATGTCCCTGTCACCGTTCAGGTTCGGGCTTGGGGCTCAGAGTACAGTCTGGGAGGCATCTGGACTATCAATGGACGACTGGCCCGGATCACCCAGGACGGAGCCAACCTGACTTTTGTGAACGAGAATGGGATCGGCTCCGCAGGGCGATTCATCGCCCGCGACCGGGTGCAGGCCGACACATATGGCACAACCGCGACAGTCGACATGACAGTCGCAGACCAGGGTCGACTCACCTTTTCGAATGGCCAGATCTGGTTGCGGATTTCGCTGGGTGGACAATGGGCTGTACTCAGCAGCCCGACGACCAGCAATGTCGGCAAGCTGGTGTCGGTCGCCCAGTCGGGAAGCACCCTGACCTTTGTGAATGCCGCCGGTGTTTCGTCCTCGGGAGCCGTGGTTTCCCCGACCACCCTCGCCGCCACGGGACTCGGTGGTACCGCGACGTTCGGCGATGGAGTGATCACCTTCGCCAACGGAGAGAAGTGGACCAAGCTGGATTTGGCTCTCAACTACACCAGTTCGATTGGTTCGCAGATCGTGGGTGTGATTCAGGATGGAAGCACGACTCTGCGGTTTGTCGACCGGTTCGGGAACACCAACCTGGGTAAATTCCTCACCCCAACCCGCGTGCAGGATCTGGGATTGGGCCGGACGGGGACCATCTCGAACGGCCAGATCATCTGGTCGGATGGCGAAATCTGGTCGAAGGCCCTGTTGATTCAGGGAACCCGGGCTGGAACCAGCCCTGCCCAAGCGGTCTCCATCACCGCGACCAACAGCCTCATTCAGGCGACAACCGGGACCGAGACGATCGGACTGCAGTTGTTGTCTCTCAATACCATCCGAGGCAAGTCGGGATCGTTGATGGGGCTCATTGGTCGGCGACAGGGTGGCAAGATTGTCTGGTCGAATGGCGTGACCTGGGAGAACTTCGATTTCAACGCCCTGAACGCCCTGTTTGCTGACATTCAGACCTACCCGCGCGGATAGTTAATCCGAGTGTTGTCGATTCAGAAACGCTTGCCCGGCCCCGGAGAATCCCGTTCTCCGGGGCCGAGTGCATTTCAGGCCGGCTCGGTCTGTTCCCGGGCTGATGGCAATCGCACCCCGTTCTGGCAAAGGGACCGCTGCTCACACCTTGTCGCCAGCCCTGATGCAGTCAGGTCATGACTTTTTTACGACTTCTTCCAGCCTTGCCTGAAATGCGCAGTATCCCGGAAATTTCCAGAGTATTCACTGTATTGAGACACCCTGATTTTCCGATAAAGAGGGTCAGTCGTCGATTCAACCGGCTCACGGCACCGGGGGAAGGATCCCCTGGTCGGGCCGAAGTGAATCGATGGGGATGTTCACGTGCGGAGGATCTCGCATGCGTCGCAAGCTGCTCTCTCTGGTTTTGGCGGGCACTGTCGCCGGTGTTGGCTCGGTTTCCTGGGGCGGCGAGGCTCACCGTGGACAATCCCCCGCCGGGGGGGGCCTCTTCGAGCCCTACATCCCCAATGAGACCTCCGGGCACTTTGAAGAGCAGACCGGCTCGGTAAGCTGGTATGACTCGCCCGACTACGGGATGACGTTCAAAGCCGGCGTCCAGTGGCTCAGTCGCTCGGCGGACATCGCTGATAGCCCGCTGATTGTGGATCTGCCCCCCGGTTCCTCCACCCTGTTGAGCACGGGGGACATCGACCTGAACGGGCAGTTCCAGCCGGGAGCTCTGTTCCAGCTCGGATTCAATTTCGATCAGGTATCGGGCGTGGATCTCATTTACTGGGGTCTGAACGACTTCAGCACGGCAGAAACCGTCACCAGTGTGAATCCGATGGGACTGGCGGGAACACTCCAGAACTCGACCGTGGACTTTGTGTTCTCGGACCTGTTCAAGGTCAATTACAGCTCGTACCTCCATAATGCTGAGGCGAACTATCGCCAAACCATTGAGGGATTCACCCTCCTGGCGGGCTTCCGCTACTTCGGTCTCCGTGAGGATCTCAACATCCAGTCCCGCGGAGTGCAAACCATGACCACCAGCGACTACCGCATCGAGGCGAACAACAACCTCGTCGGTGGCCAGATCGGCGGTGCGTACAGCTGGGATTGGTGGCGATTGCGATTCACCCTGGACACCAAGTTTGCCGTCGCAGCCAACAGTGCCAGCCAGGACACGTTCCTGGGTGATTATGGCAACACGATCGTGCGCCGCTCTTACCGGGCCGAATCTCTGCCAGTCTCCTGTATCTCCGACAGTTCGATTGGCACCAAGCTGCGGCTTACAGACTGGCTGGCGATTGAGACTGCTTACCGGTTTATGTGGGTCAGCAATCTCGCGTTTGCTCCGAATCAGCTGGATCTGACCGATTCACCTGCCGGGACAGAAGTAATGAACACCAGCAGCGACCTCTGGCTGAATGGATTGCTGCTTGGCATCGACTGCCGGTGGTAGGGGGGGACCACGGTCCTCACCCACGTCTTGACTTCCACAACAGGCATGTCCATCGGAAAGATGGACATGCCTGTTTTTTTGATCAAAGTCGGTTCAATACGACAGCAAGTGTCGTCCAGCGTCCGGAGCGCCAGTCACGTGCGATGATGCAGAGACTTGCGCAGATCCCGTGCGTCAGAAATCGACTGCTGGGCCAGGGGGCAAGTCCGCTCCACGCCGCTTGTCGGCGGGAAGGCTCCAAATCCCTTTCTTTTCCCGCTTGGCAGCGTTCTCCGCGGCCCGGAATCTGTCTTTCATCTCGTCGCTATACGGATGTCTGTACAACACTCGGGCCAGTCCCTTGCGGATCAGTTCCTCACTGAGAAACCTGTCTCCCACATAGACATGTGCCAGAAGCCGGCCGTAGTCATCGTGGCGTTCGCCATCGAAGACCAGCCGCACGGAACCTCCCTCGCAGAATTTCTTGGTGTACTCAGAAGCCTCCGGGCCGAATGGCTGGACGGGAGTCCCTTCTTTTTTGGTTTCAGGCGTATCGATCCCGATCATCCGTACTCGGGTTCCATCTTTCAGCAGCAGCGTATCGCCATCCACCACACGACGAACCCGCACAAGTTGAGACTCCGCTGTGGAATCTGCGGGAGTTGAGTGTTGTGGTGCAGGATTGGGACGGGAGGCCGCTGAGCCGTTCCGAGGAGACTCTTTCGCCTCGAATCCGGGTCGTGGCGGCGCTCCAGGAGACTTGCCCGGCGGAGCCAGTCTGGGACGATCCGCCGCGCGAGGGGCTTCCTTGTGACCCGCCAGAACCGGGCGATCTGAAGGTCCCTGCCGTCGCTCCGCAGCGACGGAAGCGGGTTGACTCTCCGACGGCGGATCAGACTGCTGAATGGATACGTCCGAAGCTTCGGCGACCGGGGGATCGTTCTGTCTCTCGTGAGAAGAAGCACTCTCGTGTAACGGTCCAGACTCAGCCGTTTGAGTGGCCCGCCAGACTCCCCAGGCACGCCAACTGACCCACAGAACAAGCAGGCCAATCAGAAACAGCTTCCTGGTCCGGCGAACATCCCATCCTGCCACCGACGACGTGGTCGGCCGTACCTCTGCCTGGGGTCGGACCATCGCAATCAGTCGCTCAATTCTCGCTGAAATTCAACCGCTTGGTGGCGGCGACCCGCAGTGGATCCTGCACGTAGCGGGCATGGCAACGCGGGCACAGGTCATATCGAAAAGTGCGGGTCCGGGGAGGCTCGAAGTCGTTCCCGGCATGGGCGTCGGAACTCAATTCCTCAGCCAGGGCCAACAGATGATCGGGATGAAGATCCTCTTCCGAAACACCAGTCTGCTGATGTGCCGGATAGACCTCCAACCGCACGACAAAGCGGTTTTCCGCGATCGACTCGCCGCAGGAATCACACGTGAAATGCAGCATCGCACCAATGCCTTCTGCTGTTCACTGCCACACGTCCGCGGCGGACATCTCCGCAAACGCCAGCGCATCCTCAAGTTCACACTCTTCGATTCTAAGCACAACTTGCAAAGTCGTGGAAGCCAGATTCCAAGGTTTTCTGGATGGATGGGAGTGCCTGTGATTTGGCAGGTGCCGCAGTCGTTTTCGGTCGTCCACCTAAAAAAAACCATTCTCCACCTGGTTCAACAGGGGCACTCCCTTCTTGCCCAGTCGTCGCAATACAAAAAACCCTCAAGTTCCATTTCACAGGTGCCGAAATACAAGAATTGATCGGGGGACCTCAAGAACGGCTCGAGAAAATGATCTTGGCCGTGGTCCGGGACTTCCCCGGCACCCTTCACCCTTCTGCCGCAACCGCCATGTCCCTCCCGGCATCCAGTCCTCGCCCACCGCGCTCGCCGTCGGAGCAGGTCCGACCTCCTTTCCGCGTGGTGTTGCCGGAAACTGAAGCCATTCCGCGCCCAGCATCGGAAGAATCGTCGCGACAGGCTGGCGATTTCCCCCTGGTGATCGCCGATACCCCCGAGGTGACTGTTCCTGAACAAGATGACCTCGTACTTCCGGAATCTCCGGTGGAACCTTCGGGGAGCGAGTCGGAACCACGGGGTTTGGTGATTTTGGAACAGGTTCTGGGGCGCCGGGACAAGCGGGGGCGACCGCAGACTTTCGGTCGACGGTTACGTCATCGACTGTTTGGCCTGGCACTGGGGTTGACCATTGTTTCGGGAGCCGGACTGATCATTGGATTTCTGGGAGACATTGACCAGAACCTGTTGACGCTACCGGGGGAGATTGAATCCCTCGGCACATCAGCCATCCCGGATCTGGGGGAGTCGTTCCCACCGGTTGTACGTGACACGGTTTCGGAAATGGGCGCTCCCGACGATGAGGAGGCGACCTCGCTGGAGCAGGCGGCCGATGCGGCCGAGCGGCGGGCAGTCGAGTCGGGTGAAACTGAGGGCGTCTGGTTTGAGGGGGCGATTGAAACAGAGGCCGCGACGGAGAACCTGCCACAATGAGCCCACTCGCCAATGCCTTGCGACGCCTGCTCGGCCAGCCACGGGCCGCCCGTCCCGACAATTCCCCATCTCCGGGTTCCTGCCCCACAGTGACTCCGGACGCTGTGGAATTCAGCGACGCGGTCCCAGTCACCGAATTGGAGCCGACATCCACCGGCGCCTCACTCCCAGACCTTGCCCCCGAGTCGCACGCCCTGTTGCCGGTGGCTGGAGCAATCGAAGAGTGGACGCGGGAGAGTGGCGGGTGGCGGATCCTGACCACAGGCCCTGGGGAGGGTGTGAACCGGGCCAGCGTGTTGCTGAGATTGGCAGACGCCATTGTGGGGACATCCCAGTTGGGTGTTCTGCTGGTCGACAGCCAGTCGGTTGCTGGAATGTCGGCCACACCCCTGCCAGCTCCATCCGAGTTGATTCCAGGACGGGTCTGGTTTGTCACTCTCGAAGGCTATCTTGGACTGGAGGAATCTTTGTGTCGGCCGGTCTTGCAGCCGGGCGACACCGTCCCTGCTCTGATCGTACTGATTGACGCAGGGAGCTGGGCACAGCTTGACCGGGATGTGTGGCCTGATCCGCGACTGGTTGACGCTCTGCTCGATATCCGGCGGGTGGGGGATCTGACTGAGGATGCACGACTCGACGAGACGATTGATTCCGGCGTTCTGCCTCTGCTGGGCATCATCGAGGTTCCCTCCCCCGTCGAACAGGCTTGAAGGCACAACGCATGCACCAGCAGCACTGGGGACTCTCGGCCGATCCCTTCCTTGGTTGGTCCGGAATTTCGGGACATTTTCCCTCGGAAGAGGCCGAAGAAGCCCTCCTGAGGCTGAGATTTGTCGTCGAAAACGCGCGGGGGGCGGGGGTGTTGCTGGGCGAGGCCGGGTTGGGAAAAACCCACCTCCTCATGGTTCTGGCTCAACAATTGGATGCTCGGCGACATCCCGTATTGCCACTCCGTTTTCCCCAATTGAATGCCGGCGAAACTCTCCATTACCTGGCGCGGGAACTGACCGGCCAGAGGGAGCCCTGTTCCACCCCAGACCGGGGGTTGGATATGGCCGTGGGCCAAATCGAGCAGTCGCTCGACCAACTGGCCGGGCAGGGAGTCTCGCCCGTATTCGCGATCGATGATGCCCATTTGATTGAAGATCTGGGTGTGCTGCAGGTACTGCGCACGCTGCTCGACCTGCGACCGTTGGGAGGCCCACCTCCCACTCTGCTCCTGATTGGAGAGGGGGGACTGCGGACGCATCTGAACCGCCTGCCCGCTCTCGCCGATCGAGTGGCCGTGCGGTGCGAACTGACCTCCTGGTCAGCGCACGAGTCGGCCGACTATGTGCTGCATCGTCTCACCAGTGCCGGCGCGTCACGGTCTCTCTTCACTCCCGAGGCTCTCGCTGCGGTCTATGATCACTCCGGGGGGATCCCCCGTCGAATCAACCGCCTGTGCGACCTGGCGCTGCTCTTGGGGTTCGCGGAGGAGTCTGAAGTGGTGACTGCACGGCATATCGAAACAGCGGCCCACGAGTGCTCTGGCATTCATCGACGCAGGGCGGCCTGAGGAGTTCATCCTCCTCCCGAGATCTCCATCAACTCACCGAACCGCGCCAGCACGCGCTGCTTCAATGGGGCGTATTCAGGCGTGTCGAGTCGTCCTGACCGGACCAGTTCCTGGGCTTGCTCCCGGGTCGTCTCCAGCAGTGCCGCGTCGCGCAACAGATCGGCCGACTGAAGCGGCAGATCGCCATGCTGCCGGGTCCCCAGGACATCTCCGGGACCGCGCAATCGAAAGTCGGCCTCGGCGACCTCGAATCCATCCGTGTGCCGAACCAGCACTTCCAACCGCGCGCGAGCCTCGGGGGTGTCCGCAGAAGGAAACAGAAAGCAGTATCCCTGGTGGACTCCCCGCCCCACGCGTCCTCGCAATTGATGCAGCTGCGCCAGTCCAAATCTCTCGGCATCAAACACCACCAACAGTGAGGCGTTGGGAACATCGACCCCCACCTCGATGACCGTGGTCGAAACCAGGGCCTGGAGTTCACCTGCCCGAAACATCCGCATGATGTCCTGCTTGTGTTCGACTCCCAGTTGACCGTGCAGCAAGCCGATGCGGTGATTCTTCAGAATCCCCACACGCAGTTCCTGAAAGACCTTTTCCGCCGATGAACCGTTCACTGGCCCATCGGGAGAATGACCAGACTGACCCGGAGCGGCTTCCGGAACGGGTGGCGATTCAGTCTCACGATCATCGATACGTGGGCAAACGAGGTAGGCCTGGCGCCCGCTGGCAAGCTTGCGCAGCAGAAACTCCCACGCCTTGGTCCGCTGCGGACCAGCGGGAACAATATGAGTGGAGACTGGTTGTCGGCCGGGGGGCAACTCCTGCATCAGGCTGATGTCGAGATCCCCAAACTGGGTCAGAGCCAGACTGCGGGGAATGGGGGTGGCGGTCATCACCAGTGTGTGGGGTGTCGCGCTGGTGTCGGTCACGAAATGTGATCTTTGACGGACTCCAAACCGATGCTGCTCGTCAATCACCACCAGACCCAGCCGGGCGAAACCCACATCTTTCTGTATGAGCGCCTGGGTTCCCACGATGAGCTGGGCCTGGCCTGAGCGGATTTTCTCGTGGGCAGCCCGGCGTTCGGCAGGAGTGAGGGTTCCTGTCAGCAACACGCGCTCGACACGGCTGTGCTGCAGACATTGTTCGAATGTCTGCCAGTGCTGCCGGGCCAGCACCTCGGTCGGTGCCATCAGCACACCCTGATAACCAGCGGCCACCGCCAGCAGCAGAGCGTAGATGGCCACGACAGTCTTTCCCGCACCGACGTCGGCCTGCAGCAGGCGGTGCATGGCCCGACCCGCCGCGAGATCGTGGCAGATTTCCGCAATCGCCCGGTCTTGTCCCGAGGTGAACCCAAACGGAAACAGCCGGCGGATCCGGGCGTCGACCTTGGCGTTCAGGGGAATGACCGGCGCCGATGCAGTCCGCTGCCAAGCCCGGCGCCGCAGCGACAACCCGACCTGGAATTCCAGCAGATCTTCGTGGACGATCCGATTCATGCCCTGCTGAAATTGCTCAACTGTCGCCGGCAGGTGGACCAGTCGCACCGCCTGAGCCAGAGAGGGGAGACCCAGAGGAGATCGAAAACCCTCGGGGAGCGGATCGGGAACGAGGTGGCCATATTCTTCAACGACACTGCGGATAATCCTCCGCATTTCGTGCATCTTCAGCCCCTCGGTCAGGTGATACCTGGTCAGTACGCCTCCATGGGCCCCGCCCTCATCAGGATCGAGCCACTGGACGTGGGGACCGCCAAATTCCCAGCGCCCCGCACGGCGTTTCGGCTTGCCCGAGAACAGAACGCAGTCGTTGAACTTGAATCTCGACAGCATCCAGGGCTGATTGAACCAGATCCCCCTGACATACTGCCCCTGGTCTTCAATCGCGATCCCGGTGATCGTTCCACCTTGACGGGTCGGACGAGCGTCGAGATCCACCACCCGACCTCGCACCTGGCAGGTCTCCCCCTCAATGATCGCGGCAATCGGTGTCACCCGCGTCAGGTCGAGCAGATCTCGCGGAAGATTGAACAGCAGGTCTGAGACGGTGTTCAATCCGAGTCGACCCAGCAGTGCCGCACGTTGAGGGCCCACCCCCTTGATGAATTGGATGTTCCTGTCGAGCGGGGATTCGTCCACGGCACGAGTCGATGTCAGTCGCGGAATAAGGAGGGATCAATCCTGCCCAGCACGGGAGCTTGCTCCCGCAGCCGGCTCGGGGGGGGCGGAGGGCTTCGATTTCTTCTTGTCGCCAAACGGATCATCCGGGTCGAACTCGCCCGGCGGGGTTTCGGGCTCATCCCCGGACGGAACAGGCTTGACCCCTTTGTCTTTCTTGGACTTGGTGGCTGGCTTGGGAGGTGCGGCCTTCTTCTCGTGCTTGCGCGGAGCAAAATCTTCCGGAGTGAGGGGGTCTTGCAACTGAATCAGGATCTTTTGTGGCAGGAACTTGCCTCCCCGTGTTGAACCCTCCACCTCGATCGGTGAGCCCACTTTCGCCAATTCGAGCTGGCTGGTGAATACCACGATCTCCGGAGCTGCCCCCTGCTCAAAGTTGACCGGCACCTGTTTTCCGCCGGCGTTGATCAGCAGCTTGCCATTCTCGTGCGCCAGCAAGGTCCCCGCGATGACATACGCTCCCCCCTTCTCTGCCTCTGGCTGAATCCCCGAAGTGGGCGGGGGTGATCCGGGATAGACCTCAAACCGCTTCGCAAACCACTCTTTGTTCGACTCGAACGCTCCCCGGACGACGACCGACTGTTTCGGGACCAGGAGAGCGGAATCGGCCGATCCGCTGATCAGCACCTTGAGTTTCGGAGTCACCAGGATCTCCAGCGGGTCACCCCCATCCGTCCGATCGATGATGAGATTGGCTGCTTTTCCTTTGAATTCGACCTCCTGAATTTTCCCCGACAACTTCTCCAGGTCGGGACCGGGCTTACGCCCCTTGGTGGTCTGAGCCCAGGCAACCGGCGGCAGCACCACCGCCCAGATCAGGAACCCCAGGCAGACAAATCGGCCAATCCCCCGCTGCGACAACCGGAGGCGCGATTGAGCGGCAAAGTTCATCACAACACCTCGGCGATTGCGAAAGGACAGAGAGCCATCGACACGGCAACTCAGGTAGACATGCGTCCGCTAGAGGATACCTTGCGTCGACATCGAATCCAAGCGGCTCAAGCGCGACCGTTCTTGAATTCCCCATCCGGTGCGGGCATCGATCGATTCCCACTTTTGCGAGTCGCTGCGACCAAGCCGGGACTGAAAAAACTCAATCCAGACACTGACTGCAAGTCATCTTGACCCCGACCGCCACTTCCACCTAAACCAATCACCATGGCTCTCGTTGAAGTCAGTCACAATCCGTCTCGGACCGAATTGCGGTTGTTCGGCGGTGTCTGGTTGCCCCTCGCCCTGCTTCTGCTGGCGTGGAACCTGGCACGTCGTCACCCCGAATCCCCCTGGCCTTGGTTGCTTGTCGGCATAGCGGTCGCCGCTTCGCTCGCGGGCTGGCTGGCGCCCCACTTGATGCGGTGGATTTACGTCGGTGCGATGTACCTGGCGTTCCCGATTGGTTGGGTCGTGTCCCACGTCATCCTGGGCTTTGTGTTCTACACCCTGGTGACCGGCATCGCCCTGATCATGCGCCTGCGGGGACGAGACGTCCTGGGACTTTCCGTCGACCGGCAGGCCAAAACCTACTGGACTCCCCACGCGACTGTAACCGACCCGGGTCGGTATTTTCGGCAGTTCTGAATCAGTTTCGTTCCGAGACTTCCATGACTACTCCTTCTCCGAACGACCCGAACCGCTCCCATCCCGCCAGCTCCCGGTTCGAGCAACAGGCGGAACAGCAGGACCCCGGACTGCTGGTCGAGTTCTGGGACTTCCTCCGCTACAACGGAAAGTGGTGGATGACCCCGATTCTCATCGTGCTGTTCCTGGTGGCCGCCTTGCTGGTCCTGAACGCTCTGGGACTCTCGCCGTTCGTCTATACCCTCGGATAACCCTGTGGATCCGGGCGAACCTGATGGCTCCCCACTCATCCTTGGTCCAAACCCTACCGTGATATGCGGTGTGGTGGAATGGCATGGTCGCTCGGGATCCCGTGTGTCACTCTGGCAGCGCGGTCGGTCAGATTGAGTCCGGATGGCCCCATTCCGAGAGAACCGAGGCCAACTTTGATTCCGTGCGCTGAGAGACGGATTTGTTGGAACCTGGGTACTTTGGAGAGCTGTGCGGAATCTGTACAGCATCCGGGAGGCTCGCCATGCCGACCAATCTCTCCAGCCTGCAGACTCGGAAATCGCGCGCAATTCGAATTGACCCAAATCGAAGATCTGATTAAAAGATCGACCCCTGAGATTCCCTTCTCTGGCGAAACCCTCCCGGGTGACGCTCCTGCCTGCGATTGACCGTTCTGGTCAACCTTCGCAAACCTCTCCTCCCATCACTTCCCCTGGCCGCACGGATGCCCCTGTGCCGGGATTCAACCCCGCTCCATCGCCCCTCCCTCCGCGCGCCGGCTGGCTGCCACTGCTGTGGCTGCTGACCTGGCTTTCGCCGATCATGGTTTGCGCGCAGTCCGACTCATCGGACAGCACGCGGGACCCGCTGACGATCTCGGCTGATTTCTCCCGCAATTGGCTGGAGGGAGACACTCGCGTGCACCTGCTGCATGGACATTGTGTCATCCAGCAGGGGGAGACTCGGTATCGTGCTGATCGGGCCGTCGTCTGGACCCGCCCCGACCAACGTGACGAGGTGACAGTCTATCTTGAAGAGAACGTCAAGATTGAGCGCCCAGGCTCGACCGCCAGTCGCCACCGCCTGCTGCTGACGCTGCCTTCGGAAACGGGGCTGCTGTTACACGCCAAACGTCCGGCCAATGACACCCCCGCCCCCGATGATCCGCTCTACGCGCGGGCTCTCGAGGAACGCGGAGGAATCCGACGGGTCCCCGCCCGCGCGGTCCGCCAGCGCGAGACGCCCGAAGGAATTGTTCCTCCTGGCCCTGATGGTGAGGATCTACTCCCTCCCGGACCGGAAGAACCCATTCCCGAGTTCCGCGCCGTGCAGCTTCCTGCCCCTCAGGGTCCCAGCAGGAGATTCAGTATCTTCTCACGGACAGGCGGAAACTGGAATTTTGAAACCTTTCCCTCCCCCGACTCAACCCCTCCTGAACAGGTGCTGGTTTTCAGTGGAGGCGTCAACCTGGTGGTGGAGGGGTTGGGGCAGACTGTGGGGGGTCAGAAGGTGGACACCCTCGATCGCTCTGCCGACCGCATCGTTGTCTGGACCGATCCGGTCAGTTCCCGGAATTTCAGTGGCAGTGCTGACCAGTCGGCTGACCTTCCCCTGCAAGTCTATTTGGAGGGGAACATTGTCATCCGTCAGGGAGGCAATGTGCTCCGCGCGGCGCAGGCTTTCTACGATGTGCGCGAGCAACGGGCCCTGCTCTACAACGCCGAGCTGAAAACCCAGATCGAGGGGTTCCCCGCCAAGGTCCGGGTGCTGGCTTCACAACTGCGGCAACTTGCCCCCAATACCTACCAGGCGAGCAACGCCGCGATCACCACCAGCGACTTTGCGCGTCCCGGATATGCCGCCCGCGCCGGGGAGATTTACATCGAACCCCGCAACGTTGGCTGGTATGGAGACAACCCGGTGCGGTTCAACCCCGCCACGGGCCAATATGAGGCCGACGAGACCCTCTGGGCGACCGCTGTCGACACCACCTTCGAAGTCGAGGGGCTGCCGGTGTTCTACGCCCCACAGATCAGTGCTCCAGCCGAAGACCCCAACATTCCTTTGCGGAATGTCAGCACCCAGTACGACGGCATCTTCGGATTCCAGCTGTACACGGTCTGGGATGCATTCAAGCTGTTTGGACTCGATCGCCCCCCCGGTTACCGTTGGGACATCGACATCGATTACCTCAGTGAACGGGGTCCCATGTTGGGAACCGATTTCACCTACCGCGGGACCGAGCGTTGGGGCGAACCGGGGGCCTACCGCGGTGAATTGTGGGGGACCACGATCTATGACACCGGGAGGGACAATCTCGGGCGCGACCGGTTGTCTCTGGAACCCAAGGAGGAATGGCGTGGGGGGCTGTCCCTGCGGGATCGCTGGGATCTGCCCTATGACATGACTCTGCTCTCGAGCTTTGCGTTCCTCAGCGACCGCAACTTCCTCGAACAGTATCGGGAGCGCGATTACGACACCGGCGACGACTACGAGACCCAGTTGTTCCTGCGACAGACGCAGCACAACTGGTCCTGGTCGGCGTGGCTCCGCCCGCAGCTCTACAACTATTACAACAACACCCAGTGGCTTCCGCGGGGAGACCTGTTCGTCATTGGCGAGCCGCTGTTCGGCACTCCCATCACATGGACCAGCCACTCGTCTGCCGGGTTTGGCATCCAGCGGATCGCCGATCCCTCCACCGACCCCAATGACTACTACAGCGTGCTCCCCTGGGAGGCTGACGCCGAAGCCGGGGTCTTCATGACCAAGCATGAATTGGCCGCCCCCTTCTGGCTGGGCCCGTTCAATATCGTTCCCTATGTGCAGGGAGAAGCCGACTACTGGACCGATGGGTTTGGCTCGGGTCCCGTCGACCGCCTGTATGGTGCCCTGGGGGTCCGCAGCAGTGTGGAATTCTGGAAAGTCTGGTCCGATTACCAGAACGATCTGTTCGCTCTGAACGGGTTGTCTCACAAGATGACCTTCGACGCTGACTGGTCCTATGCCGAGAGCACGACCAGCATCAACGACATCGTCCAGTTCAATGAATTCGACGACAATTCGCAGGAACAGTTCCGTCGCCGGCTGTACCGCAACACATTCAACTACAATATTCCTCCACAGTTCAACGCGCGGAATTTCGCGATTCGTTCGGGAGCGGCCAACAGCGTGACCGCCCCCTATCACGAACTGGTCGACGACATGCACGCCGTGCGGCTGGGCTGGCGCCACCGTCTGCAGACCAAGTCAGGCCCGCCCAACGCCCCCCGGATCCGCGACTGGATGAGCCTCGACCTGGAAACCAGCGTGTTTCCCGATGCCGACCGGGACAACTACGGCGAGCCCCTCGGGCTTTGGACAGCGCGCTACAACTGGTTCATCAGTGACCGGACCACCATCACTGCGGGAACGCTGTTCGACACCTTCGACAACCCCGAGACGCTGTACAACATCGGCATCATGAGCCAGCGCAGTGCCCGGGGAAGTGTCTATCTCGGTTACCGGGCCATCCAGGGAGGGCCGCTCGACAGCCAGATCGTCACCGCCAGCTACAGCTACCTGATGAGCCAGAAGTGGATCTCCACCCTCAGTGCGGCGTGGGATATCGCTGAGGGAGAAAGCCGGGGGCAGTCGCTTACAATCAGCCGCATCGGGGCCGACTTCCTGGTCCACCTTGGGCTCTCGATCGATCCCACCAAGGACAACTACGGCGTCGGTCTGTCGATCGAGCCCCGCTTCGCGCCGTTCGTCGGCAAGTACGGGGCGGCCGGCAACGGCACTCAACTCGGCTCACTGGTTCCCCCCTATTCCCGCTGAGGCACCGCCAAGGATTGGCCCATGTCAATCGCTGCCCAAGAGGTTGTTCATCCGGTCGACTCGGCATCCCGGCGTCCCGCCTGGCGGCAAAGGCTGGTGCAGGCGGAACGGGGACTCGCCTGGGGTCTCCGGGCAGACAGTGTGTTCTTCGTCCACTTTTTCGGCATCAGCATCGTGCTGGTGGCCGGCCTGATCATCGGCCTGGAACTGTGGCAGTGGGTGGCCATCACGGTCGCATTGACTGTCGTCCTGTCAGCCGAGATGTTCCAGCAGGCGCTCAAACTCATGGTGCGCGGACTGGGACCAGCCGCCGGCGAAGAAACAACACGGGCATTGTCGATCGGCACTGCAGCGGTGCTGGTGGCCTGCCTGGGCTCGACGACGGTGATGGGGCTCGTGTTTGCCTCTCGTGCCTGCGAACTGTTCGCCAACTGACACGAAGGAAGACGTCATCCTCGCTGCAGCCACTGAACGGCCGGGATCTCTGCCAGGTCGGTGATCGACAGGCGGTCGACTATTGGAAATCCTTGATCGAATCCTTGTTGTCACGGGTTCCCAGGGCGTGGAAGATTTCCCGATCGATGTTGGTATTCACGAACCGCACGCCTCCATCTCCCAGCAGCATGAATGCGCCGCCAGAGTGTGGACTGCTGAAATCGTCGAAATGCTCCGTGGTGCTGTTCGGTGGATGGTCGGCCGTTCCCAGGAATCGGTCCGGGGCCTCACGGGCCCGCGGCACGTAGCCATTCCAGGTCGAGAACCACTCCTTCTGTTCAACGCTTCGACGCTCTCCCACGAAAACCGTCGCCGACAATCCATCCGCGATATTGCCATTACGGATGACTGAGTTGTGAAAGAAAACTCCGCTCCCCACGCAGGGTCGGCCGGGTGGAAGTTTCGCACACGAGTCGAACACACACTCAATTCCAAATGAACCGACATAATTGGCTGTTGACAGCTCGATCAACGCCGTTCCTCCCGGATCTTTGATGGTAAATCGGGGACCGGCGCTATCGGAGGGGCAACGAAAGATGGGCAGGGGAGTCAGTCGGGCGTCGGTATTGACCGGCTCCGTCATCCCCTGGCCGAACCTGATCTGACTGTACAACGGCGATTGATCCAACTGCGGCAATAGCTTCGCTCCCCAGCCCCAGCCGTTCGGGCCTGTTGGATCAGCCACGCCCTCCGTGGGATGCACTCCGATCCAACCGGCCGGATAGCAGGTGTGTGAATCATGGTAGTTGTGTAACGCCAGACCAATCTGCCGCAGGTTGTTCTGGCACTGGGCCCGGCGGGCCGCCTCACGGGCCATTTGCACCGCCGGCAACAGCAGCGTCAGCAGGATGCCGATGATGGCCAGCACCACCAGCAATTCGATCAAAGTGAAGGCAGGACGGCCCGGAGGTGAACGGTGGGGCATTGCAGTGGCTGTGAGCTGGAGTTGGGAACCGTCGAGCCCTCATCCTATTCGACTTTGTTGGCCATGTCCAAAGCCAAATTTTGGGAACTCGAAAATTTGGTTTGTGTAGATGATTCATCCGAGGCGCAGTTTCGCTGAATCACAAAGGCGCGGTGCTGCGAGACGCCAGGGAAGGAAGACCGGTGACCCCGCGGCTATTGGAAATCCTTGATCGAGTCTTTGTTGTCGCGGGTTCCCAGGGCGTGGAAGATCTCAACGTCGATATTGGTATTCACAAACCGTACTCCGCCGTCGCCGAACAGCAGGAAAGCCCCCCCTGAATGATGGCTGCTGAAGTCATCGAAGTGCTTCTCCGGGTGGTTCGGGGGATGGTCGGCGGTCCCAAGAAATCGTACAGCCGCCTCTTCAGCACGAGGCACATAGCCCGTCCAGGTCGAGTACCACTCTTCCGGGTCAAGGCTCTTGCGCTCCCCGACGAAGGCAGTGCCAGACAGTCCATCCACGATGTTGGAATTGCGAATGGCCGAATTCTGGTAGAACACGCCGTCTCCCAGACATGGTCGGCCAGGAGGCAGTGTTTCACAGGCATCAATACTCTCGGTGCCGAATGAACCGACGTAGTTGGCCGTCGAGAGATCGGTCAGGACGCTGCCGTCATCCGTTTTAATCGTCCACCGGGGACCGGCCGTGTCGGAGGGACAGCGAAAGACCGGCAGAGGCGTCAGCCGAACCTCAGCATTCGCCGAATCGGTCATCGCCAGGCCAAACCGGATCTGGCTGTACAGGGGAGAATTATCAAGCTGCGGGAGGAGTTTTGAGCCCCAGGCCCAGCCATTCAGCCCGGCCTGGTCCACGGTGCCATTGGCTGTGTTGACCCCAATCCAACCGGCCGGATAACAGGTGTGCGAATCATGGTAATTGTGCAGAGCCAATCCGATCTGCCGCAGGTTGTTCTGACACTGCGTCTTGCGGGCCGACTCGCGGGCCATCTGCACCGCCGGCAGCAACAAAGCCAGCAAAATGCCGATGATGGCCAGCACCACGAGGAGTTCGATCAGGGTAAAGGCTGGTCGACGGCGACGGACAGGCATGACTGGGACGTAATCCAAACAGGAATTCGGGACTTGGTCAAACGAGCAAAGTCATTGTCAGGAACCCTGCGGCGCTTCCCGACTGACCTCGGGGACCGGTACGAAGCGAGATTTTCTCTCGAAATGCTCAGATCGTGGAGTGCGGACCTGGAATCCAGTCGGGGAGTCGCTGCTCCAGTAGTTTCACAAACGCCTGAAACTCCTCATCGCTTGATCCCAGATAGGGGGGCAGCAGCCGCAGGGGGAACTCGGGGTGATACATCTTCTCGAACAACTTGTCATAGCTGCCGTCGATTCGGTTGTCGGGAACGATCTCAAACAGGGTCTGGATGACAATGCGAATCTCCCGCTGGATGGCCACCAGCCGGGACGTATCCCGCCGCCGTCCCGCCTCGTAAAGCTCATGCAGCCGCGGCCAATTCATGATGAATGACACAAGAATCCCGCACTCGCCCCAGAGGGAACCATAGACATATCCGTTCTCGGAGAGAAAGTGCGTCAACTCCGGGGCGTCTTCGATCAGGCTTTGGAGATGCGACAGCGAATCGCCGCAATTCTTCGTTGCCACCAAATTGCCATGGCGCCGGGCCAGCTCGCCATATTCACGGCCCGTGACCAGCCGCTTTGTCCGGGGGAGGTTGTAGTGCAGGAACCGGCAGTCGGAAAAACCGCCGCAGACGGCGTCGAAAAACTGATGGAGTTCAGCCGTGCTGACTGCCCCCCAGCTGGGCCGCGAAATCTGGAACAGCCTCACCCCCAACTCGTGGGCCTGTTGGATCCGCTCCAGAATGGTCCCGAGCGAGAGATCAATGACCCCCACCATGGGATCGGCGCCGCCACGGCGCATTTCGTCGGCGAACACCCCGACGATCTGCCGGTACTGGGCCGCCGTGACCGCGTACCCCTCGCCCGCCGTCCCAAACACATACAGATGCGGAGTTCCTTTCAGGGCCGAGCGAATACTGTTGCGAAAGACCGGCTCATCCAGCTGGAATTCGGCAGTCCACGGAATGCAGCAGGTGCTCATCAAACCAGTGGGAAATCTCCGGGCGGCATCAGACATGGGGCTGTCGCTTCAGGAAGACGGAAAAAGAATGAATGTCACGGTCAGGTCCACAGTTCCCGGGTCAGTCGGATCTGGTCCAGTAAACCCTGTTCAGCCGCCTCCGCGGCGAAGGTGGGAGCCAGGCCGGTGGGTTCCAGTTCTCCCTGCAGCCGTCCCCGTTGGTCCCGGCCTCGCATCTGCAGCACGAACAGATCGCGGAACTGGTATCGATCCTGCTCGAGTCCATGAGCTTCTGTGATGCGGCTGATCCGGCGCGACCCGTCTTCGGAGAGCCGGGTCAACTGCACAATCAGATGGATCGCCGAAGCGACCTGGGCCCGGGCCACATACACCGGTATCTCGACATCCGACATCAGCGACAGGGTCTCCAACCGCACCAGGGCGTCACGGGGATTGCTGGCATGCACCGTGGTCATGCTTCCCGAGTGACCGCTGATCATCGACTGGATCATGTCGAGTGCCTCTCCCCCCCGCACCTCCCCCACCACAATGCGGTCAGGACGCATCCGCAACGAGGCGCGGAACAGGTCCCGGATCGACAGTCCTCCCCGGCCCCGTGTGTCGGCCTGCTGGGCCTCCAGATACAGGGTGTGAGGCTGTTGGAGACGCAACTCCGAGCTGTCTTCGATCACCACGATCCGCTCCTCGGCGGGTATGGCGGTCGACAGGGCGTTGAGCAGACTGGTTTTTCCCGTACCGGTCCCCCCCGCCACCACGAGGTTCTTGTGCAACCGCACACACACGTCCAGGAATTCGCGGGCCATCGCAGACAAACTTCCCAGCCGTACCAGGTGATCAAGCTCGAACACCTCGCGAGAGAACTTGCGGATGGTCAGGTAGGTTCCCTGCCGGGCACTGGGAGGAATGACCGCGTGGACACGGGAGCCATCGGGCAGCCGGGCATCGAGTACCGGCCGGTTCTCATCAATCTCGCGGCCGACATACTGGGCCACGTTATGGACGGCGGTCAACAGGGAGTCTTCGCTGTCGAACCGGGCCTCTGTCCGGTACAACCGCCCCTGCCGTTCGACATAAATGGCGTCGCATCCATTCACCATCACCTCTGTGACGGTCGGATCTTCCAGGAACGCCTGGACGGGACTCAGGAAGAAGGCCAGGCTGGCTTCAAAAATCGCTTCCCGCGACATGGCTGGTCTCAAGGAACAGGGTTGACTCAACCCAGTCTAGGACAGCCGGTTGACGGGGTAAATGAGGGGCTGCCAGCCGCCCCCCCGGCACACCTGAGATTTCCCCAGGCGGGACATCCCTTTCAGCTGCGCCTCAGATGGAAGCGTTCGTGCGTCCCTCCTGCCGCGAGAGATTCCCTCTGGATCTCGACCGATTCCTGGAAATGGTCGCAGCACCCCAGCAGCAATCCATAGGCGAGATCCGCCAGCCCGAGAGCCGACTGATACTCGAAAATCATTTCATGAGGTCCCAACCGTTCGCAGGTCAGGCGGGGCAGATTCGCGTTCGGGAACAGCTCGCGAACTTCCTTGTGAAATCCCTCTTCGACGGCAGCCAGAAAACTGAAGGAATCGTCAAAGGGCCGCATGGGTAATGGCAGATTGACCAGTGTCTTGAACAACCACAGCCCATATGACTGCAGCAACTCCCGGCCCGAATGCCCTGTCTGTCGGCTGAGTTCCCCCAGCAAGGTGACCAATTCCCGGGGATTGTACTGCTGGCGCGTCGAATACACCCCACGAGAATCGAGTTGGCACTGCGCCAGGGCCTGATCGACCACTGCGTTGCCCAACCGCTTGTTTGCGAATTCCAAAAAATCCTTGAAGATGAAGCCCTGCATGAGCTCTCCTGGAGAGATTCGAACCTCCGAACATTCCGTCCCCGTCACGAGGACAGTGGGCAGGATAATCCCGAGTTCCCCCCGGCTCAGAAACCTGCGGGGAGCCAGCCAACTCCCGCCGGATTGTAGCGACTTGTGACTTGATTTGTAGTCCGCGGGCCTTTGTTCAAGTCCTCTCCGAGTCTTTCCCAAAGTCCATCAGGAGGACCTTGGGCCAAGACCAGGACAGGGACAGTCTGCATCAGTCGACGTACAGAAACTCATTCGTGTTCAACAGCACGTGACACAGTGAGGCCAGACCAGGATCCACCGGTTCGGCCGGTGATTCGTGCGTCGGGATCGCGTATCGTGTCAGCAGATAAGTCCCAATCGCACGCCGCTCCGGATCGGTCAACTCGCGATCAAACACAATCAGCTCCGCCAGTTCACCCTTCCAATACTCCCCCTGGATATTCCCCTGTTGCCCCACCACCCAGGCGGTGCTCAGGTTGCGGGGCGAAATGCTGCTCGACCGCCGCTCCAGTTCCCGCTCATTCTGCCAGACCGCCACTCCGTGGCTTCCCAACGAGACGATCAATACGAAGGGGCTCGTCGGGTCGTTCAACTCCGCAGCCGTGGTGAAATCATCACTGACCCGCACCACCCCCTTCCCCGTCGTTCCCACAAACAGCGACGTGGTCGAATTGCCAGCAGCCCCGTTCCAGTTCGACAGGATCTCACGATGACTTCCCGCGGCGCGATCGGTCGCGACGGCGAAGATGGTCGTCTCTTTGCCCGCCACCACCTGTCCGGCGAGATTCAAAAACTGGCGCTCACCCTCAAACTCCAGCGCGGGCCGCCCCCCCAATCCGGTCTTCTTCCAGAGGGGAGCCAATCCTTCCCCCGGCGATGTCGCTTCATGCCCCTGTCCCGACGTATCTCCCCACCGGATCACCCCGCCATCCGGCGTGGTCTCCACCTCCCGGTCGGCTCTCAGATGCAGTGCCAGCGACTTTCTGACAGGAAGGTCGGTGGCTGGCTGCGGAGGGGGCGTCGCGGCGGCTCGCTGTTCCAGAGCCGTCGCCTGCTGGCTCCAGTGGGCCAGACCAGCCGCCACCTCCCGCTCGGTCGCCTCGCGCCCCAGTGTCAATCGCCAGGCCAATCGCACCATTTGAGGCCGGTCGCCCCCCACCGCCGTCACCCGTCGCGCCAGCGCCTGGCTGCGGTCATGCACAAACTCGTTGTTCAGCAGCGCCAGCGCCTGTGGTGCGACGGTGGTCACGTCCCGCTGGGCACACGGCAGGGTGGTATCCGAAAAATCAAACACGGTCATCAGGGGAGGCAGCAGGCTGCGCTGGGTGAAAATGTACAGACTGCGGCGATTCTGCTCGGACCGGGGAGACGCCTGCCACGCTCCCGACTTGCGCGACAAGCCCTCGAGGGCCTCGGCGGCGATCGTCGGCTTGAAACTCGGTCCCCCCACCGACAGATCGAGTGATCCCTCTACCGCCAGCATGGCGTCGCGCAGCCCCTCGGCATCCCGCCGGCGGCGTTCCGCCCGCCACCAGAGTGTGTTCAACGCATCACGCTCGGCATACTGCCGTTGCCGGGGATGTACCGACGCCTGCCGATAGGTCTGCGAGAGCACCATCTGCCGGTGCATGCGTTTGAGTGTCCAGCCCCCCTCCACGAGGTCGGCCGCCAGCCAGTCCAGCAGTTCGGGATGGGTCGGCCGGGCTCCATTGAACCCGAAATCATTCGGTGAGCTGACCAGTCCGTGGCCAAAGTGATGCTGCCACAGCCGGTTCACCACCACCCGTGCCGTCAGGGGATTCCGGGGATCCACAATCCACCGTGCCAACTGCAACCGCCGGCGGGTCGTGGGGGACTGATCATCGACTGGCTCCCACAGATTCGCCAGGGAGGCCACCATTGAGAGTTGCCCCGGTTCGACCACTCCCAAAGGCTGTTTGGGATCCCCTTTGCGGAACATATGCAGCGGCGGCGGGGTCCGCCGGATGTCGGTCCAACCCAACACATCGGATGTCCCCAACTCTTCGGGAGTAGGTCCCCCCAGCAGCTTGCCATCCCGCGGCTCGATCGCCCCTGGCCAAAAAGCGTTGGCGAAGCGGTAGTAGTCTTCCTGAGAAATGGGATCGAACTTGTGGTCGTGGCAGCGGGCACATTTCACCGAATACGCCAGGAACGCGCTGCTGGTGGCATGCACCAGATCTTCCAGCCGTTCGTACTTGTACTCCTGCGGATCATTGGGCTCGTCGTTCCAGGTTCCCAAACGCAGAAAACCGGTCGCGACTACGGTATCGGCCGTTCGGTCTGGCAGCTCGTCCCCGGCCAGTTGCTCCAGAACGAACCTGTCCCAGGCTTTGTCGGCATTGAACGCCTGGACCACCCAGTCACGATACTTCCAGGCAAACGGCTTGACCTGGTCCCGCTCATATCCGCACGTCTCGGCGTACCGCACCACGTCCAGCCAATGACGGGCCCAGCGTTCGCCAAACTGCGGGCGAGCCAACAGATCGTCGACCAGTTTCTCATAAGCGAGTGGCTCAGGGTCGGAGGCGAACGCTTCAATCTCGGAATGTGTGGGTGGTAATCCCACGAGATCATTGAAGACACGTCGAATCAGCACTCTGCGATCGGCCTGCGGGGCCGGTTCCAACTGTGCCTGATTGAGTCGTTCACGGATAAAAGCATCGATGGGAGACAGATCGGCCCAGGGAACCTGGGGCTTCACCACGGGCCGCAATGACCAGAAGTCCCGTCCGCCTCGGACGTCGGTGGTGGCTTCGAACAAGTCGAGGGTCCGTCCTGTCGGCCACGCCGCTCCCGCCTTGATCCACCGTTTCAGTATCTCCTGTTCGACTGCAGGCAGGACCTGGGACCGGCCCCGCCGCGGCGGAGGCATCTCACCACTGTGAACTCTCTGCCACAAAGGGCTGGCTTCGGGATCTCCCGCCACCACCACTTCTCCCCCTTCGCCCCCTTGGGCAAAGCGGTCGGCCGTTGTCAGCACCAACTGACCATTCGCGTCACGCGAGTTGTGGCACTCGAGACAGCGCTTCACCAGTATCGGGGCGACTTCCTTCTCGAAGTCGGGAGCCGATTCGACGGCAACGGCCGGTAAGGCGGGCAATGCCAGCCAACAAACGACCAGAACACACCAGTTGCCCAGCGAGATCATTCGCATCATCAGAACACCTCGGCCACCAATCGCTGTGGGAAAGCCCTTCCCCGCCCCGTGAGTGTGTGGTCACCCCGATCCGAATGCAACCGGACAGTCTCCAGCAGCCAGTGTGATGACCCACAAGGGGCGATCAGAGTGAGAACAGCACCGGAAGGGGCTGCCTTGGACCTCGGGGTGCTTGAGAAACAGGATCAGACGGGGGACAATCTGGGCGGGGCGACATTACGGATTTCACCGGAGAAGTGCCTGGCTATGAACCCTCATGAACTCTTGGCGACCTACGCGGCTGGCCCTGGGCAACTGCGGCGAGCGGTGTCTGGTCTGTCAGCGGAACAGGTGCGGGCCCGGCCCATTGCGGGCAAGTGGAGCGTGCTCGAAGTTGTCTGTCACCTCGCCGATTTCGAACCCATCTATGCCGACCGCATGAAGCGTGTGCTGGCCGAAGAGGAACCGCTGATGATGTCTGGCGATCCCGACCGGTTTGCCGCGAAGCTGGCATATCACCAGCGCGATCTCGAGGAGGAACTGCGCCTCATTGAGACGGTTCGGGGTCAGATGGTGCGCATCTTCCAGACTGTGGGAGATGCCGACTGGCAGCGGTGCGGCCGACACAGTAGCGACGGGCTGATCCCACTGCGCACGCTGCTCGAACGGGTCACCGGGCATATCGGGCATCACCTGCCATTTCTGGCCGAGAAACGCACCGCGTTGGGTGTGGGCTGAAGCGCGTGTTCCCGGGACGGGGTAGTCGCCCGGTCGCGCCCGAGCATGGCCTGTGGATGTCTCCAGAGCATCGTCCCGGAGGAGCAATCGGATGAAGTCGGCTTATCTGGTGATCTGCTGCGGGTTGCTGGGGGGCACCCTCGGCTACCTCGCGTTTGCCTGGTTGTTGAAGCAGGGTTTTTATGGCCTCGTGCTGCCGGGTGGCTTGCTGGGGCTGGCGGCGGGAATTCCCCTCAATCGCTCCCGTGCGGTGGCCATCGCCTGCGGCGGGCTGGCCCTGGGGTTGGGGCTCTACACCGAGTGGCGATTCTTCCCGTTCAAGGCCGATAGCAGCCTGGGTTACTTCCTGGCTCACCTGCACCAGCTCAACCCGGTCAGTTGGCTGATGCTGGGTGTGGGAACCCTGCTGGGATGGTATGTGCCCCATCGCCGGATTGTCGATTTGACACCACAGGCCAGAGAACGAATGGAGAGCTGAATACCTCACTGCCTGTCGCGGCCGAATCGGGGAAAGTCCCCTGCGGAGCCGGTGACCAGCGGTCTTCAAGCCGCCGTCAGCGTTTCTGCCGCATGGCCCGCTGGATTTCCCGCTGGGCCTCGGTTTTCTTGAGTGTCTCGCGCTTGTCGTGCAGTTTCTTACCCCGCGCGATCGCGATGACCACCTTGATCTTCCCTTGCTTGAGGTCCATCGAGAGGGGGACCAGAGTCAGCCCCTTGTGGTCGGCCTGCTCGGCAAACTTCCGCAACTCACGTTTGTGCAACAGCAATTTGCGGGGTTGGCGGGGCTCGTGGTTGAAGAGGCTGGCTTGGGGCAGCACTGCAATATCGCAGTTCACCAGCCACAGTTCGCCATCTCGAACGCGAGCGTAGGCTTCGTCGAGCGACACCTTGCCAGCGCGGATGCTCTTGACCTCGCTCCCCTGCAGCACAATGCCGCATTCCAACTGCCCGAGGATCTCGTAGTTGTGGCGGGCCTTGCGGTTCGAACAGACGGGGCGATTGTTTTCGGGACTGGTTTCCCGGGCCGTTTTCGACATGGTCACTCTCTGCCCCGGGGCAGCCGGGAAGTCAGCGGTACCCCGGGTTCACGGGGTTGATCGACCGGGAAAGACATTCCGAACTTTCTCTCCCGTCTCTCCCAGTGTAACGGGCCGACCCCGCAACTCAACGGGGGCCCGGCCGGAGCGATCCTTCTTACCGGAACCGCCGCTTGACCCCACCCTGCCATCCGGCCGACAATCATGGGCATCGCTCGCCTGAGAAACCCTTTCCCCCGCCCCTGCCCTCCATGCTCTTCTCGCAGGCCATTGGCCCCCGCCGTCAATTCCGGTTGATCTGGCTGTTATGGCTGTGTGCCCTCGGCGGTCTGCCCGATGGGAAGCGAACGACGGTGGCTCACGAGCCACCTGCGAACCCTTCCGTCAAAGCGGGCGTGTATGCCCAGTCCATAGCCCCTCTGCTTGAGGCGAAGTGTCTCCGTTGTCATGGGCCCGAGAAGCAGCAGGGAAACCTGCGTCTGGACCAAAAGGTCAGCGCCTTGCGCGGGGGCGAATCGGGCGAGGCGACACTCGTTCCCGGCCGGGCCGACCAGAGTGAACTCTACCGGCGGATCACCGCCGCCGACCCCACCCTGGCCATGCCCCCGGGGAAAGACCGCCTGTCCGCCGCCGAGATCGCCCTGCTGAAGCAGTGGATCGATGACGGAGCCCATTGGCCCGAGGCGGGAGAGACTGCGGCTGCCTCGAGGCTCGACTACCAATTCTCCGATCAAGAGCGGTCCTTCTGGGCATTCCAGCCCATTCAGGAGAGACCGCTGCCCCCCGTGTGGAATACGGTCTGGCCCGCAGGTCCCATCGACCGCTGGCTTTTGTCTCGGCTGGAGAGGGAGGGGCTTCGTCCCTCTCCCGAGGCCGACCGGCGGACTTTGCTGCGGCGTGTCCGGATCGACCTCACCGGGTTGCTCCCCACCCCCGAGGAATTGACCGCCTGGCAGGATGACTCATCTCCCGAAGCCTACAACCGACTGGTTGAGCGGTTGCTCGCCTCGCCCGAGTTTGGAGAACGGTGGGGTCGGCACTGGCTCGACATCACCTATCATGCCGACACCACGGGGGTCGGTCGGCGGACTCCGCTTCGCGATGCCTGGCGATACCGCGACTATGTCATCGAAACCTTCAATGCCGATCGCCCAATCGCCCAGTTTATTCGCGAGCAGGTCGCCGGTGATCTCTTGCCGGCCAACACCGAGGCTGAGCGGCTGCGCCAGCAGACCGGCACTGCCTACCTGGTCTTGGGGCCGTGGGACTTCTCGGTTCTCGACAAGCTGCAGATGCAGATGGACATGGTCGACTTGCAGATCGACCTGGTCGGCCGGTCGCTCCTGGGGTTGTCGATTGGCTGTGCCCGCTGTCATGACCACAAGTTTGATCCCATTCCCACCCGCGACTACTACGCTCTGGCGGGAATCTTCCGCAGCACGGGCGTGTTGAGAAAGGGGCCGGGCGACTGGGACCGACACCAGCGTGCCGAAGAGGTCTCGCTGGCTGCCCGTGACCACTGGGCCGACGAGCTGGAAGCCTGGGAAGGGCTGACCACCGATCTGGCTGTGCAACAGCAGGTGGGCCGCGACCAACAGGCGGCACTCAAGACGCGCATTGAAGCGCTGCAGGCCCCACCGACGAACGCTGCGGCAACCGCAGGCGACGGCGCGACCACAGGTTCTGGTGCCACCGCGCTCAGCGAGGCGGTCGCCAGGGAAGTGGCGGAACTCCAGCGGCAGGTGAAGGAACTCGACACTCAGATTGCCAAGACGCGACGGATCGAGGCTCATCAGAAGATGCTGCGGCCCCTGCTGGCGGGTGTCTACGCGGCCCGCGATCTTGAGGAGCCCGCCGATGCCCAGGTGAACCTGCGCGGCAATGTGCGTGCTCTGGGGCCGACCATCCCCCGCGGAGTGCTGCAGATTCTGCCCGTTCCCTCTCCCGGACCCATTCCCCAGGGCCAGAGCGGTCGGCTGCAACTGGCCGACTGGTTGGCCAGCGACGCCAATCCATTGACACCTCGTGTGTTCGCCAACCGGGTGTGGCATCACCTGTTTGGCGTGGGGTTGGTGCCGACGGTCGACAATTTCGGCTCCCGGGGCGACCGCCCCTCGCATCCCGAACTCCTCGATTATCTCGCCTCACGACTGGTGCGGTCGGGCTGGTCGGCCAAGTCGCTGATTCGCGAGATCGTGTTGAGCCGGGCGTATCAACAAGCCAGCCATTCGCACCCCGCCGGGCTGGCGAGCGATCCCGGCAACCGGCTGCTGTGGCGGATGAATCCCCGGCGTCTGGAGGCCGAGGCGATCCGCGATGCCATCTTGCAGTCGACGCGGGCGCTCGACCGGCAGCCGGGGGGCCCCACCCTGCCGCTGACGGTCGAGAACCTCTTCGAAAACGCCATTCCCTTCATTGAAGATCACAGTCAGGTGCCGGAAGCGATCTTTCATCGACGGGCGGTCTATCTGCCGGTCCTGCGGGGGAGCCAACTCAACTCGCTCGACCTCCTGACGCTGTTCGACTTCGCCGACCCCGATCAGGTGGTCGGGGCCCGGCCCGTGACGAATGTCCCGCTGCAGACGCTCTTTCTGCTGAACTCCGGCTTTGTGCAAACCGAGTCGCGCCGCTTGGCCCGGGCCATCCTGGCCGACGAGGGCCAGACGAATGCCGACCGGATCCGTGGACTGACGTCGCAGTTGTTCAGCCGGCCAGCCACTCCGGCCGAGATTGAGGAAGCCTGGGAGATCCTCGACCAGCTGGAGTCCGACTTCCAGAGAGTGACACCGAAAGTCGCCGATCCCCGGCTCGAAGCCTGGGCCCGTTACATCCAGGCCCTGCTGGGCTCGGCCGAGTTCCTCTACCGTGGGTGACCGCATGCTGTTTCCCGAAGTTGATCCCCGGCTGGGGAGTCGCTGCCCACCAGGTTCCACCCGCCGTCAGTTTCTGCAGAACTGTGGAGCGGGGTTTGGCAGTCTGGCCCTGGCCTCTCTGGCTGCCGGTGAAACTTCGCGTGAGACCGCAGGCCCCCTCTGGCCCAAGGCTACCCACTTTGCCCCGAAAGCCCGGCGGGTCATTCTGCTGTGGATGCAGGGGGTGCCGTCGCAGATGGATCTGTTCGACTACAAGCCCCGGCTGCAAAAAGAATCGGGAGAAAAGATTCCGTTCGCCTTGCAGCGCGAGAACGAGCGGTTTGATGACAAAGCCCGGTTGTTTGGACCGACAGCGACCTTCGCGCAACACGGTCAGTCGGGGCGTTGGGTCAGCGATCTGTTGCCGCATCTGGCGAAGAAGGTCGACCAACTCTGCTTCCTGCAGGCCCTCAAGACCGACAGCCCCTCGCATCCAGGAGCCATTCGCCTGTTCCAGACTGGCTCGGTGCAGTTCATTCGCCCGTCGATGGGTTCCTGGATGCTGTATGGACTGGGGTCCGAGAACCAGAACCTGCCTGGATTTGTGGTCATTTCGCCGGTGCTGTTTGGCGACGACGGCAGCCCGCTGCACTATCACAACAACTTTCTGCCAGCCCCTTGTCAGGGGACGCGGATTGGCAAGTCGGATCACCTCATCAAGCATTCTCAGGTCAGCCATCTGGTCGACCGGGGAGTTCCTGGCAGCCTGCAACGACGGCAGCTCGACTTCCTGCAGGAACGCAACCGCAAATACCTTGCCGCCCGTGGAGGCGAACCCGAGATCGAGGGGCTGATCGAGTCATACGAGCTGGCGTTCCGGATGCAGCTGGAGGCGCCGGGGGTGCTTTCTCTCGAGGGTGAATCACAAGCGACGCAGGAACTCTACGGGATCGGCGAAGAACCGACCGACAACTACGGACGCAAATGCCTCATGGCCCGCCGGCTGATCGAATCGGGGGTGCGCTTCGTGCAGGTGACCGATGGAGCATGGGATCATCATGGCGACCTCAAACCCCGGCTCAAGCAAAGCTGCCAGGGGATCGACCGACCGATTGCCGGCCTGTTGACCGATCTGGAATCGCGTGGCCTGCTCGACGACACGGTGGTGATCTGGACCGGAGAATTCGGACGCACGCCTTACGATCAGGACCTCACCAACGGCAAGGGCCCCCCCGAGTCGCGGGGACGCGACCACAACCCGCACTGCTGGACAATGTGGATGGCGGGGGCGGGGGTGCGGCAGGGACACCTGCATGGAGAGACCGATGAATACGCCTGGAAATCGGTCGCTGGCGAGGTTCATGTCCACGACCTGCACGCCACGATCCTGCACCTGCTGGGGCTGGATCATGAACGACTGACCTACCGCTACGGGGGTCGCGATTTCCGGCTGACGGATGTGTTTGGACGGTTGGTACCCGAGATTCTGGCGTGAACCCCGCATCCGGTTTCGATTCAACTGATTTGTTCTTCTTCGTCGGCGAAACCGAGAGATCACTTCAGACGGCGTTCGAGCCAGAGATTCCACAACTCGCTCCCCAACCCACAAGTCTGCCGACGCAAATCGGTCCACCAGTTTCCCGTCTGTTCTTTCTCGAACAGCCGGAGCAGGCAGGTCGCCTGGGCGTCGGGCAGAAGCAGAGTCAATAACGGGGCCAATTCTTCACAGATCCCCCATTGCCGTCGTGGGTCGTTCTGGGAGCAGACCGGCACCACCTCAGCCACTCCCTCGCCCAGGAGGGTCTGGACTTCGTGAACCGCGGCTGCGACAACCCGGTCCTTGGCTGTGACCGGTTCGCGCCACGCACAGGGTACTTGCCACACCAGAGATGGGGGCAACAAGTCGACATGGGTCAGCACCCCCACCACAGCGGGGGGGCGGCGATTGGGCTGGGACGCAAACCAGTTTCGCAGCCATCGCAGTTGCCGCAGATCGGCCTCGCGGGCCGGAACATGGGCATCCATCACCAGCAGGACGACGTCGGCCTCACACATCGCAGTCTCGATCTGCCGTGTCTGCGAGGTGGTGGTCTCGACCGCTCCGTAGCCCGGGGTGTCGAGCAAAGTCACCTGGGTCTCCGCCTCAGAAAACATCACCCGGTGACGGGCGACTTCTTGGGTCGCAGGCAGGACATCCACCCGGGCCACCTGCTCGCCCACGAGGGCATTGATCAGGCTTGACTTGCCGCTGCTGGCCTGGCCGATGAGCGTGATGGTGACTGACTTCGGTTCGGTCAACCGAGGAGCACTGGCCGGAGGTTGGGTCCCGGGAAGGTCAAACGTCGCGCGGTAGATCTCAGCCCCGCCGCGCAACCGGCCGCTGTTGAGCTCCTTCAGATAAAACCCGACCCGGTCGAGAAACCGCAGGTACGCCGTCGCCACCAGCTCGGTTTGCAGGGCGCTGGTGACGTGCGTTCCTGTCCACCGGCTCACCAGCAGGCGGGCGAGATTGGCCGGGTTCCACAGAATGGACGCGGCCCACGAGAGATCACGCAACCGGGCGAACCACTCCGGAGCGTTCCGCAGTTGCTTCCACCGGCCGATCGTCAGCAGCCGGCTGCCCGGAATTGTCTGCGGAAGCCAGGCTTCCAGATCGTCGATGGCCAGCCGAATGACCGCCAGCAACTCAGGAACAGTCACGGGATCAAGGGGATTGTCGGCGGCTGGGTGATAGTGCCGGGCGAGAGCCAACGCCAATTCTTCGACATCCTTCCGGACCTGGTTGAGGTCGAGCAATTCGGCCGTCGTTCGGCCGGCGACACGCTGCTGGAAATCGGCGATGACCGCCTGGCCGGCCTGATCGCGAGGGGTCGCCCAGAGAGGCTCGGGAGAGATGGCCCCAGCCGCCGGCCCCAGGTCGGGTTGCCAGCGCTGGGTCAGCCACCACGCCAGCAGCCAACACAGGGGCCCCAGCCACCACGTCCACCAGAAAAGCCGCAACTTCCAGAGTGCGTAGAGCCCGAGGACCGCGGTGGCGACCACGGGCACCAGCCACAGGGCAGCCACCAGCAGCACCCGCCAGGTCAGCAATGCTCTCAGGGAGTCGGTTCGCTCGTCCACAGTCTGGTTCCCTGTTCCACCTGGGCTTGGTAACGCGTCCGAAGTTCTTGCGTGGTGGGCAAATGCCCTTGCCGTCGTTGCTGGAAGTACCAGGACAGAGAGATCCCCGTGGCATAGACCGCGGCTCCCGCGGCAGCCGCGTTGGCCGCCGAACCAACCCAGGGAATGAGCTTGAGGAATTCACGCAGCATCATCCGCACTGCGAGCCGGCCTCCCAGGGCAGCCCCCAACTGGGTCCACAGCGCCTGATCGACCGGCTGCTGATAGAGCCGGGCCAATTGCTGCACCAGCCGCGCCTGCAGAGCCATCACAAACGGGATGTCGACCCACGGGACGGGGATGGCGGCGGAGGCCGCCGCCCATCGGCTGGCGGCCAGTGTCAGCGCGAGAGCCTGCCGTTCGTACAGACCTGCCAGGGCCCCGCTCACTTCCGTCATTCCCGCGAGTGCCGCCCGATAGGCGGGGGGAAGCAGTTCCAGCAACCCCTGCCGCAGTCGGTCGAACCCCCACAACGGGGGCTGAAAACCATGATCCGCAGGAGTGAAGTCGAGCGGGACCAAACGATCATAAAGTCCCGCAAAGCGTTGCTGCTGAGCGTTGAGGCAGCGTTCCAGAGTCCCCGGCAGCCCCGCGGGAAAGTTTGCCTCGCAAGGTTCGCGAGCCGGATCGGCCCAATGTGCCAATGGGTCAGGCTGGGGATGCTGCTGGCCCGGATAGCAATCGTGCAGACAAGTGACCGCCAACAAGACCGGAAGCTGAGGTCTTGACTGACGGATGGTCCTCAGTGGGGCGATCACGTCCTCCAGCGCCTGGTCGGTGGCCCGCACCGTGACAATCACGAGATTTGCACGGGTCACCAGAGCCGACAGATCTGCGGTCGCATCGTATCCCGCCTCCCCCAGTCCGCGGGTATCGAGAAACCGCAGCAGCGGCGTTTCGGAATCGGGAAAATCGAAAACCTGAGTCGCCTGGGTCTCGGGGCGAAAGCCTGGCCCGACCACCGCCTCGGGGGAACCCGTCAGAGCCTGTACGATCGACGACTTGCCGCTGCCGGTCTTGCCCAGCAGCCAGAGGGTGGGAATGGGCGTGGTCCCCAACAGGGCCGAGCGCTGGCGTTCAAACTCGGCGTCATCGAGTGTCGCCCCAAACAGCCATCGGTTCAGGCTTGCCATCTCACATCACCCCGCACGTCCGCCCATTCGAAGAACCAATGCCGGGCCCCGATTCCCGATCGAAGACTGGGGCATGATGACGATCCCGACGAAGGAAAGAAACGTCGACGGGGGACGGATGGATCATCGACAGGAAAAAACAGCAGGATTTCCTCCCCTCCCCAGCCCCGTGTAGAATGTCAGCAGAGTGACAACGTGATTCTCCAGGGGTGTGCCTGATGGGGCTGCGTGTGAAGTTGCTGCTGTTGGTTCTCGCCTTCGTCACGCTGTGCACTGCGCCGCGGGCACAGGCGGGTACCGAAGAGGCCAGGGAATACCTCAGCAAGGCCCAGGAACGCCTGGCGGCCCACGATGTTCTGGTCGTCGACAACCTGTTGCGCTTGGCTGAATTGTCTCTGGAAGACGTGGCTCCCGACATCGCCGCCCCCCTGCGGGCCGAGCTCGACACACTGCGGCGTCAGTATGAGTCCGATGCGCTGGCCCGTCAGGCCCGCCTGCTGGCTCAGCGGCTCGACCGGTTGTTCGAGGAGGCCGAGTTGGCACTGGGATCCATCCAGACCGGCGGTGCCGCCACTTTGAGGCGGATCGACCAACTGCTGCAGGAGTCATCGACCACCACCGCAATTGGATCCGAGACCACGGAACGCTACCGCAAACGGCTCGCGCTCTTTCGCCGGGTGCATGAACAGAAACTGAAGGAGCGAGGAACGCTCGAAGTCGAGGTGCCTCTCGAGGAAGATGCGTCCCCCACTCGAGTTGCCCGAACTGGACGGACCACCGAGCTGGCTGAGCGGGCCACTTCCGGAAATGAGAACGACTCGCGGGGGGGGGCGACCACGGTCCGGCGACGCTTGGGAGAGACGGCCGCTCCAGCCGCTGGCGAGACTGCGGAACGTCAACCCCCTGCTATCCCTACCGGTGACCCGACCGGCTGGGGTTCCAGCATCACCCCCATCTCGTTATTTGGCGGGACGCTGACCAATGCCAGCCTATTCAGTCGATTGTGGCAGTTGTTACTGCTGGCAGGGGCGGTGCTGGTTGGCTTGGTGAAGGCCCGCGCTCCCGTGCTCAACCGCTTCGACCGACTGGCCCGTCTGCGCGACAAGATCGAGACCGTCCCCATGCCGGTCTGGGGAATGGTGCTGGGACTACTGGCCGCGTGGTGGCTGCTGCAGGGCTGGATTCTGTTTGGCCTGCTGGTCTCGCTGGCGATGGGGGCGGTCGCGCTCTACGTCGGAGTCGATGCGGTCGAGCGTGTGGGCATTCTGGGAGCCCCCGCCGCGGTCGCCATTCGCAATTGGGGACTCCCTCTGCTGGCGGCAGCTCTGGCCATCGGCGTGCTGCACCTGCTGATCGGTGGGGCGTGGATTGTGATCTGATGCCCCGCGCGAAGGCCGACTCGGCAGGCACTCTTGTGCCAGTCGGAAACGTCGGCGTCAGGCGGCGGCCCGTTGGGCACAGGCCCGCCGGGGAAGCCTTACCGCGAATGTCGTCCCCTGCCCTACCCCCGGGCTGCTGGCCGAGATTGTCCCTCCATGCTGGCTGATGATCCGGTGGCTGATCGACAGCCCAAGCCCGGTCCCTTGCCCCGCCTGCTTGCTGGTGAAGAACGGCTCGAACATGTGTTCCATCACCTCGGGCGATAACCCGCAGCCATCGTCGCGGATCTCCAGTACCACGTGGTCGGTCTGCTCACGCAGCTGGATCAGCATCTGGCCCCCTGGCTGCATCGCATCGAGACCATTCGCCACCAGGTTCAGCACAACCTGCTTGATCTCGGGTCCATTCACCTCGGCATAACACGCTGCCCCCGCGGGGAAGTCAATGGTCTTGTCGCGGTACTTGCCGAGGTACTTGACCATCGCCACCACCTCGCCCACAAGGTGCGTGAGGTCGGTTGACTCGCGTCTGGCGTCGCGGCCCCGCGAGAAATCGAGCAGCCGTTCGGTGATCTCCCGGCAGCGGAACGATTCATTCTGGATCAGCCGCAGGTATTGCTCGACCAGTTGGCGATCGGCCGGGTCGGCTCCAGGCAGGATTTCATCGAGACGCGATTCCAGCGACTCAGCGGCCATGGCGACGGCCGAGAGGGGATTGTTGATCTCGTGGGCGACGCCGGCGGCCAGAAAACCAACACCGGCCAGCCGCTCCGCCCGGACCAACGGCCGGCTGCGTTCCTGCACCTGGCGGTCGCGATCACCGGCGATCTCCTGGAAGCGGGCGGTCATTTGATTGAACGCCTCCGCCAGCTCGGCCATTTCATCGCGGGTCTTCAACTGCACACGGTAGTCGAAATCGCCATGGGCCACCCGCAAGGCCCCCTGGTGCAGTTGCCGAATCGGATCGAAGATCCAGACATATCCCTGCCGCAGCAGAAACAGAAACAGCAGCACGCAGATCGAAGCACTGACCGCCACGGTGACCGAGGCGGTGCGATAAACCCGCTTGGCCCGCGCCAGGGAGCGGGCGGGGCTGTCGACCGGGTCGGGAATTTCAATCGCCTGGGACAACATCTCGACGGCGCGCGCCTGCAGTTCGACCACCCGCTCGGGGCGCCCTTCGAGTTCTTCGAGAGCGTCGGTCCGGTCGATTTGCACGTCGAGCTGTTCTTCAAGGCGGGTCAGCATGGGGTGCATCACCGCCAGTTGGCGCTGCAGGTCGGGACCGCCGGGCAGACTGTCACAGCGGCGATGAAAATCATGCAGACTCTCACGAACCGCCGCAGCTTGTTCCAGCAGCAGTTCGCGCTGAATACGCGCCTGGATCACATCACGGGGAGTTCGCCGCAGGGGGAATTGCAGCCGGGCGATCTGCTCAATCAACTGCATCCGCTGGGGAGCTTCACTGATCTCAAACTCCAACTCGCGGATCGACTGCTTGTAGGCCGACAGCCCCAGCAGGCTTCCTGCCGACAAAAACACCAGCATTGCCAGCACAATGCCCAGCCCCAACAGCAGCTTGCGACGGATGGTGCGCGTCAGCAGCACAGACCTTCACCTCCTTGTGATCTTCCCGGGTGAACCCCAGGTGCGATCCACGCCCCCACTCGGGCCAGCCCTCGCGACCAACCGGCTGGCCGACGGAAGCGGAACGTTATCAACAACGGGGCAAACAGGGCAAGATCGGGTTTTTGGGCGAAACCGACGCGGCCACCGGTCGAGATTTCCACGAATCCGGCAACCATCCCCTTCGAGGTCTCAAGGGTCCACAGGGCGATGCGTCTGAACATCTCCGCGCCGGTTTGAAAAACCGTACCCGCCCGCCATGACCTGGGGCTCACTCGGGTTCGTGATTCAAGGTCCGTCGGAAAAACTGGGTCACCACCCCCGGCAGCCAGTCGACCCGCTGGATGGAATGTGGGCAGTGGCCCACCTTGGCCAGACGCAGATAGGTCACGTCGGAAGCGCCTGCCTGTTCAAGTTTCCGCACGAAGTCGTCGGCCGTCGCCACAGGCACCTGCTCATCGGCTGTGCCGTAGATCAACAGCAGCGGTGGCATGTCGCGGACGATGTGCTCACTGGGGGAGGCCGCGCGGTAGGCACCGCGCCGGTCACCGGTCGGAGGTCCTCCCAGAAACATCTCGACCACACCCCGCAAGGTGCCGTGCCGGTGCTGCTCGCTCAGTTCAATCGGCCCACTGTCACAGACCGCAGCCTGGATTCGGTGCCAGCCCAGCGGTTTCTGGATCTCCGTTTCCACTCCCGCCACAGGACCTTCCCATTGGGCCAGCAATAGCGCGAGATGCCCGCCTGCCGAGTTTCCCCAGGCTCCGATCCGGTTGGGATCGATGTCGTACTCCACGGCATGCTGCCGCAACCAGTCAACAGCGGCCCGGCAGTCTTCGAGTGCCGCCGGCCAGGGAGCCTCCTTCGACAACCGGTAGTCAATGGTCGCCGCGACAAATCCCGCCTTCGCAAATCCCTCGATATGCCCGGGCTGGGACGTATCGGGAGACGAAAAACTCGTCCGCGATCCCTCAATCCACCCTCCACCATGAATCACCACGACCATCGGTCGCCCCTTCGCCGCTGGTGCCGTTGGCTTCGCGAGGTCCAGTTGCCAAGCCTGATTCGCACCCGGCCGGTACCGCAGGTTGCGGTGGATCACAATCTCCTCGGGCGGGGCGGCGAGAGTCAGGCCGGCGATAACGCCCCACCACAGGACGAGCAAAAAAACGAGAATCCGGACAAGACTTGGGGACCAGGTTCCTGTCGCAGCCCGGGGTTGCTCCGGTACTGAACTCGGGGAACGATCCGGCGGGAGATGACTCGCCACACAATGCGTCATGGCGGCTGGGGGGATCACTGCAATAACGGCAAGCCAGACCGAAGCGGAGTGCATTGGGGCGGTTCTGTGAAAGGCCAGCGGGAGCGAATCGGAGAGATCAGAGACGCGTGCTCCGTACGCTTCACTCTCCCGGGAGCGGAACACAAGCCTCTGTCATCCCCGCCGAGACTCCCCCGTCAGCGAGTTCGCCGAGGTCCCGCGACATTCGTCGAGAATCTGCTCTCGCAATTCGGCCGCCAGGAAGAACGACCCGGTGACGCAGATCAGGTCTTCCGGCCCCGCCAGACGGCGGGCCAGTTTCCAGGCGGCTGCCGAGTTGTTCGTCACATGCACTGCACGGCTCGACATCGCGTACGACAGCCGGGCGAGTTCTTCGGCTGGCAGGTTGCGGGGATTGTTGTGAAAGGCGGTCAACACAATCGTGTCGAACACAGGATAGAGTTGGCGGATCATTCCCGCCACGTCCTTGTCGCGACTGGCGGCAAACACCAGGACCTTGTGCCGGGCCCGGAATCGCTGGGTCATTGTTTCCACCAGGGCCGCAACCGCTGCCCAGTTGTGGGCCCCGTCCACAATCACTGCCGGGTATTCCCCCAGCACCTCAATCCGGCTCGCCCACCGAACCTCCCGCAGGCCGCGTTCCAGCCCTTCGTCTGGCAGTGACCAGCCCTGGGCACGCAACTCGGCGACCACCGCCAGCACC
>JBKDUK010000422.1:0-14386 GCA_046339535.1 Planctomycetaceae bacterium
ACTCTCATCTAACTGCTGGTGTTTATTGCCATCATCTGAATTCTGGCCTCGTTGATCCTGCCGGCCGTGCAACAGGCCCGGGAGGCAGCCCGCCGGTCACAGTGCCAGAACAATCTGAAGCAGATCGGTCTGGCCCTGCACAATCACCTCGATGTGCAGAAGCATTTCCCGTCAAGCCGTCGGCCCAGCGCCACCCAGACCGTCCGGGCGGCCGCCCTGCTGTTTCTCTTGCCGCACCTCGACAAGGGAACCCTCTACGATCAGTACGACTTCAACGTCAACTGGTCGCACTCCAACAACCTGCCCGTCACCAACAAGCGGGTCAACGTGTACGAGTGCCCCTCGTCACCCAATCCGGAACGCCTCGATGGCGACCCGGGCCCCCCGTGGGTTGGCAACATCGTCGCGGTCACCGACTATTCGATCGTTCTGGGGGTCGATGTGCGGCTGGCAACGCAACTGGGCTACCCCGCCCCCTCGGCGAACTACACCTATTCGTCGCCCCTGAATGCCTATGAGGGGATCATGGCGAAAAACTCGAAGAACAGCCCGGCCTCGGTGCTGGATGGTCTCTCGAACACGATTGCGCTGGTCGAGTCGGCCGGTCGTCCCCGGCTGCACCGTCGTGCGGGCCTCGTCAACAACGACATCAACGTCGCCCGGGTGAATTCCGGCGGCTGGTGCCGTCCCGCGTCCGACCTGCTGTTCGCCGGTTCGGATGCCACCGGAGCGATCATTCCTGGAACCTACGCCATGAACCGCACCAATGGTGACGATGTCGTGGCCCTGGGTTACCCCACCCCCAACCTGTATGTGACCGAGGGAACCTCGCAGCCGTTCTCCTTCCACACCGGCGGGATGAACACGGTGTTCGGCGACGGGTCGGTGAAGTTCCTCAACGAGAGCATCGACATTCGGGTCTTCACGGCGCTGCTGACCCGGGCAGGCAAGGAGGCGGTGTCTGACGGGGCTTACTAACCGCTCCTGGAGTCTGGCACACTGGTCCTTCCCCGGCAGGCAGCCGCCCCAACCTGAAACTGCCTGCCGGGACAAGGTTGTCCCGGCACGGATGGCCCTCTCCGTCCCCTTTTCCGCCACCCCGAACAGACTGGAACCACCAGATGTTTCGTCGCTGGATCAGGCCGTCGCCACTTCCCGGGTTTCTCCCGGCACTCGGCTGGACGTCCACTGTTTTGTTTCTGCTGCTGGCGGTCCCCCTGCTGGCCTGCGTTGTGAAGGCCGCTTCACTGTCGGGGACTGAATTCCTCGCGGCCGCCTGGTCTGCCCGGGCACGAGCCGCCTACCTGTTGACATTTGGGGCCGCTCTGGCCGCCGCAATCGCCGATGTCTTGCTGGGAACCCTGCTGGCGTGGGTTCTTGTGCGCTACGAATTCCCGGGACGGCGTTGGATCGACACCCTGATCGACCTCCCCTTCGCCCTGCCCACGGCCGTAGCCGGACTTGTCTATTCGGCCCTGTATGTGAAGACGGGCTGGATCGGGCGTTGGCTGACCCCTCTCGGTTTTCAGGGGGCCTATTCCCGCACCGCCATTGTCCTGGTGCTGACGTTCCTGGGACTCCCCTTCGTGGTCCGCACCGTACAGCCTGTTCTCGAGAGCCTGGAGGGAGACATTGAAGAGGCGGCCTCCTCCCTGGGCGCCTCGCGAGGACAGACGTTCTGGAGAATTCTGCTCCCCTCCATGTGGCCCGGCATCATGACGGGCTTCGCGCTGGCCTTTGCACGGGGCCTGGGAGAATACGGCTCGGTCGTCTTTGTCTCGGGCAACATGCCCTTCAAGACGGAAATTGCCGCCGTTCTCGTGGTGGCGCGGCTGGAGGAATTCAAGTACGCCGAGGCCACCGCGGTGGCGGTCGTCTTGTTGGCGAGTTCCCTGTCGACGCTCTGGTTGATCAATTGGCTGGAAGCCAGGAGTCGTCGTCATGCATCTTGATCGACGGGTCCGGCGGTCGGCGGGGCGCATGGTCGCGAATGAACCCGTCTGGTTGAGACGATTGCTGATCGGTACCGCCTTCTTCATCGTGGGCTGGCTGATCGTACTGCCTCTGGTCTACGTCTTCTGGCAGGCGTTGGCGGGAGGGCTCGGACTGTTCTGGGCGAACATCTGGAAAGATCCCGACACGCGGCATGCCATCTGGCTCACACTGACAATTGCCCCCCTCGCGGTGGTTCTGAACACCCTGTTTGGCCTGGCCGCGGCCTGGCTGATCACCCGGTTCAAATTCCCGGGAAAAGCGCTGTTGGTCACCCTGCTGGACCTTCCCTTCGCGGTATCGCCCGTGGTGGCCGGACTCTGCTTCATGCTGCTGTTCGGCATGCAGGGCTGGTGGGGACCGACCCTGCGGGCCTGGGGGATCCAGATTGTGTTCGCCTGGCCCGGCATCCTGCTGGCCACGATGTTTGTGACCCTTCCGTTTGTGGCGCGGGAACTCATTCCCCTGATGCAGGCCCTCGGTCCCGATGAAGAACTGGCCGCCATCAGCCTGGGAGCCAATCCCTGGCAGATGTTCTGGCGGGTGACCTTGCCCAACATTCGCTGGGGCCTCTTGTTTGGAATCATCCAGTGCCATGCCCGCGCGATCGGCGAATTCGGCGCGGTCTATGTGGTCTCGGGACACATCGCCGGCGAGACCGACACCATGCCCCTGCGTGTGGAGAAGCTGTTTCAGGAATACAACAACCCGGGCTCGTTCGCCGTCGCCTCGGTTCTCGCCTTGATTGCCCTGGGGACACTGGTCCTGGGGAAACTCGCACTGGCCCATCTCGAACCACCGGAACAACCGGAGTCGGAGACCTGACAATGAGTATCAGCATTCGTGGCGTTCACAAACGGTTTGGACAGTTCCAGGCCCTCGACAACATCAACCTCGAGGTTCCTGCGGGAAAGCTGGTGGCCCTGCTCGGCCCTTCGGGATCGGGAAAAACCACCCTGCTGCGGATCATCTCTGGGCTCGAGACCGCGGACGAGGGGACCATCCTGTTCCAGGACGAAGATGTCACCGAACGGTCCGTCCGTGACCGTGAAGTGGGATTTGTGTTCCAGCATTACGCCCTCTTCCGCCACATGACCGTCTTCGAAAACATCGCGTTCGGGCTGCGGGTCCGCCGGACTCCCCAGCCCCAGGTTGTCGAGCGGGTGCGGGAATTGCTGCGGCTGGTTCGCCTCGAAGGGTTGGAACAGCGCTACCCGGCCGAATTGTCGGGGGGCCAGCGGCAGCGCGTCGCACTCGCCCGGGCACTCGCTGTCCGGCCGCGCATGCTGCTGCTGGACGAGCCCTTCGGTGCGCTTGACGCCAAGGTGCGGCAGGAATTGCGCACCTGGCTCCGCCGGCTGCACGAGGACATGCACGTCACCACCGTCTTCGTAACCCATGACCAGGAGGAGGCGCTCGAGGTGGCTGACCAGGTGGTGGTGCTCCGTGGGGGACAGATCGAGCAGGTCGGGCCCCCCACCGAGGTGTTTGACCACCCCGCCACCCCCTTCGTGATGGATTTCCTGGGAAACGTGAATGTCTTCCAGGGAAGGCTGGAGAACGGCGAGATGCACCTGGGACCGTTCCGCGTCGATTATCCCCAGTACACCCATACCGAAGCCCGCCAGGCGACTGGCTACGTGCGGCCCCATGAACTTGAGCTCGCCCGTGAACCCGTTTCGACCCGCTCCCTGTCGGTCCGCGTCGTTCAGCTCAATCCGGCCGGTTCGGTGCTGAAAGTCCGGGTGCACTCCGATGATCTGGGAATCGAACTGACAGTCGATGTGGTCCGCGAACAGGCCGAGCAACTGCAGCTGCGCGTGGGGGACGCGGTGTTCGTTTCTCCCCGGAACGTGCGCGTGTTCCTTCCTTCGGATTTCACGATCTGAGCTCCGTCCCTTCCCCCTGGATTCCTCCCATGGACAACACCCTTTCACAGGTCGATGCCGTCCCCTGCCCCGCACCGTTGCGCGAACCGCTCACCGCGATCGTCGAAGCGCTCTCCGGGCTGCGGTTCGGACAGCTTTTGGTCGTGGTCCACGATGGCGCGGTGGTCCAAATCGACCGGACGGAACGACGCCGTCTTGAGCGTCCCGCACGGCCCGAACCCCGCACCAATGATGCCCGCTGAGGTGACGGGGCGCCCCGGCGATTGATGAGCCCGGTCTGGCACAAACATTCTTCCAACGGATCTCCGTCGGGCTGTTCGCGATTCACTGGTCCAGGCAGGCCATGGGCAGCCGCACGGAGTGGTAGTGACACAACGCGATCGCGACCGCGTCGGCCACGTCATTCGGCTCCAGGATCGCCGCAAGTCCCAGTTCCGACTGCACCGCGCGCTGCACCTGCTCTTTGGCCGCAGTACCACTCCCCGTCAGCAGCCGCTTCATCTGCCGCGGAGCATAGTGCGCCACCTGCGACGTGTATCCGGAGACCACATACAGGATGACTCCCCGGGCGTGCGCCATCAGCAGGGCACTCTGCGGAAACTGCCCGCTCGAAAAGACCTGCTCCAGTGCCAGCGCCTCGGGGCGGTACTGTTCACACACCTCGGCCAGCCCTTGGCCGATCTCCGCCAGTCGCTCCGCCAACGGCTTTCGCGCTGTCGAACGGATCACCCCCGCCTCCCGCAGACAGGGGCCGGTCGCCCCCCGGCTCAGCACCGCATAACCAGTGCGGTTGAGCCCCGGGTCAATCCCCAGGATCACTTCGGGGCGTCGGTCCGCGGCAGAGAGGTCGTCTGGGGTCTGCGGGGGAGTGTCACGTTTCACGGCGCCAGATCACTCCGTCGGTCCGGTCTTCCACCACGACCTTCAGTTCCTTGAGGCGGGCGCGAATCTTGTCGCTCATCGGCCAGTTCTTGGTCGCCCGGGCTTCGGCCCTCAATTCCAGAACCAGATCCATCAGCTGTGCTGCGAAGCCATCGTCGGCCCCCCCCTTGCCGGGGAGCGGTTCCCGGAAGACCCCCAACAGCAGCGACAATTCCCGCAGCAGCGTCATGCCGGCGGTCAGCGCCTCGACGATCGCCGGCTCCCGGGTTCCCCCCGCGTCGAGCTTGCGATCCTGAATCAGTGCGTTGAGGATCTTGCGCAGGTCGAAGAGCGCCGCCACCGCCCCGCCGGTGTTGAAATCATCATCCATCGCCTCGTGGAATCGCTCCCGGCAGGCGGTCACATCCGCAAGAAATGCCGCCGGCTCCGCAGGGATCGTGGTGGTTTCACGTCGCGACCGGGGGGCAGGCAACTGGTAGAAGTTCAGGCCAGTGATTCGCTGGAACGCCTCGAACAGGCGATAGAACCCAGCCAGCGACTCCCCCTTTTCGGAGATATTTTCATCGCTGAAATCAATCGGGCTGCGATAGTGGGTCGACAGCAGAAAGAAACGGATCGTCTCCGGCGCGTGCTTTTCGAAGAGCAGCTTCACGGAAGCCGCCCCCTTGGAACCAGCCAGCTTGCCCGCTTCCTGGGCCTCTTTGTCGGGCGTCTGGTCGCCGTGCCGGTCGTGCCCTCCTCCCACCTTGCCCGCCTGCTTGCCCGCCTGCATCAACCCGTTGTGCAGCCAGTATCGGGTGAACTTCTTGCCGGTGCAGCACTCGGACTGCGCCAGCTCGTTCTCATGATGGGGGAACATCAGGTCGAGTCCCCCGCCATGGATGTCGAGCGTCTCTCCCAGGTATTTCATCGCCATGGCCGAGCACTCGATGTGCCACCCCGGTCGGCCCGGTCCCCAGGGACTGTCCCACGCGGGCTCGCCCGGCTTGCTGGCCTTCCAGAGGGCGAAGTCAGCCGGATGCCGCTTCCGGTCGTTGGCCTCGACCCGTGTTCCCGCCAGAACTTCCCCGATGCTGCGGTGACTGAGGGCCCCGTAGTCGGCATCGGCGGTCACATCGAAATAGACGTCTCCCTCGAGGGGATAGGCGCACTTCTTGTCGATCAGGGTCTGGATGATCTGCTGCATTTCGCGGATGTGTTCCGTCGCGTACGGAAACAGATCCACCGAATCGACCCCCATGGTCTTCAGGTTGTCGAAGTAGTCCTGGGTCATCTCCCGGGCGAGCAGTTCGACCGTCGTCTTCCGCTCGGCCGCCCGCACGATCAGCTTGTCGTCGACATCGGTGATGTTGATGACGAACTGCACCTCGTATCCACTGTACGCGAGATACTTTTTGATCGTGTCGAAAATGACCGGACCTACCATGTGACCAATGTGGGCCGGCTTGTAGACCGTCGGACCGCAGAGGTACATCCCGACCTTTCCGGGCACAACAGTCTCGAACAGTTCCTTCTGGCGGGACAGGGTGTTGTAAACACGCAGCGGCATGGTGGGGGGCAAGACAAAGGCTGGAGTCGGAATTCGATCGGGAACGCCGGGAACCCAGTTCCCGGGACGAACCTCACTCGCGACGCAGTGTAAAGCTCCCCTGTCTTTCGGTACAGCCGAGAAATCGGCTGCAAATTCCCGACTGTTTCGGCCGGCGGAATTCGTGCGGAACGCCGGGGTTGAGCGGGACCGGGCAGCGCTACCCGTCAACGGCAAACGGGCGACCAGGCTGGAGGAGGGCCCCCGGTTGCCTCGGGGATTTTTCTGCGGGTCCATTCTCCGGCCTCTGGCGCGTTGTTCACCCCAGCACTGACCGCTAGAATCCAGTCATCTGTTCCATCGAGCGGCACCTTGGCCCTCGGGTGGGGGAACTGGTCGACCAGACAGCAGTCTGTCGAGCCGGTGTGAGGTCTGTTTTTCCTTCCCCAAGACTCAGGACCCAGGTGACATGACGTCGACGCAGCGCGGAGTGGAAAAGTCCAGTGCGGCCATGCAATCAAGCGTGCTGGTGCTCAACCGGCTGTACGTGGCCATCCAGGTCATCTCGGTGCGCCGCGCATTTTGCCTGCTCTGCAAGGATCTTGCGGAAGTCGTTTCCGTCGAGAATGGCAGCTACGCGACCTACAACTTCCAGAGCTGGCGGGAAGTGAGTGAATGGAAGGCCCAGGTCGAAGGGAAACGCGAGCACGAAGACTGGATCCGGGCGGTCAATTTCGAGATTCAGGTTCCCCGGGTGATTCGGCTTCTCAGTTATGACCTGTTCCCGCGGAACATCGTCAAGTTCAATCGCCGCAATATTTTCCTGCGGGATGAGAACCGCTGTCAGTACTGTGGGCACAAATACTCCACCCAGCAACTGAGCCTCGACCATGTCATCCCCCGCAGCCAGGGAGGACAGACGAATTGGGAAAACATCGTCTGCGCCTGCCTCAAATGCAATGTGCGCAAAGGGGGCCGCACCCCCTACCAGGCCGGGATGAAACTCTACAAAAAGCCGGTCAAACCAAAACGCAGCCCGATGCTTTCGCACCAGTTGACAATTGTAAAGTATGAATCCTGGAAACAGTTTCTCGATGAGGCTTATTGGAATATCGAACTGGAGCAAGAGTAGGCCGGCCGGGTTACTGCCGTCCCTGTAGCCGGGCGAACGGGTGGGGAGCACTTGTCGGTAACCGGTCTTTGCCCCCTTTTCTTTCCGACCCGCATGGTTTAAACTCCGGACATCTGCCCACGTGGGCCAACCTGTTCGTCGGTTCTCTCAGAGTTCTCATGCCCAACAATCGTAACGCGGAAAAGGCGATGCGGCAGGCCAACAAGCGCCGGCTGCGGAACCGTGCTGCCAAGTCGACCCTGCGATCCGCCATCAAGACTCTCAAGTCGAACGTGGCCAAGGCCGAGGCCCCTCAGGTCGCCTCGACCCTCAATGCCACCGCCAGCAAGATCGACAAGCTGGCCTCCAAGAAGTTCATCCACAAGAACAAGGCCGCTCGCCTCAAGTCGCGGCTGTCGAAGTTGGCCAACCAGAAGGCCACCGCCAAGTAGGGTGTCGGTCCCTCCGGTCCCGTTTCGATTCATGCGACGGGCTCGACGGTCCCTCCCTTCTTGGCTCGACGATTCAGTCCTGCGATAGCCTGTTCTCCAATCGCCGTTCTGGATCGATCACGAACATCTGCCAAGACCATCGGTAGAGCCCAGTCCCCGTTTTGGGGGCTGGGCTCTGTTTTTTTTTACGCCGGTGGACCGCATGATTCGCCGGGCGTTTCCGCGACCGCCTGGTCCTCTCCCCCCACCAGGTCAAACACTGCAATTTCCGGGCGGCGGTTGTAGCGGATCCGCCACCCGTAGCCGACCCCTTTGTTCACATACAACCGCTGGGGCCCAAATTCGTACAATCCGGCCGCATAGTTCTTCATCCGCCGACTCAGTGTGATCGACCCGTATTTCTGGGTGTGGATCTGTCCCCCATGCGTGTGCCCAGACAGCATCAGGTCGCACCGCTTTCCCTCAACGAGATGAATTGTCAGGGGATGATGGGCGAGCATAATGTGAGGATAACCGGGATCGAGGTGGACCAGAGCCTGCTCCGGCCGACACTGACGGCTCCACAGGTCGTCCACCCCCGAGATCTGGAACCGGTCCCCGCCGGAATCCAGCACCACCAGCTCGTTGTGCAACACCCGAATTCCGACCCCCTCAAGGGCCCGGGCCACCCTTTCATTCAGCCCCCGATGCATCCGCGGTCCCCACGACGCCCGGATGGCATGATCATGATTCCCGAGCACGGCAAATACTCCCAGCCGAGCCGACAGCCCCCCCAGGATCTCGGCGATCTCCAGGATATGTCGCCCCCCCGCATGGATGTAGTCGCCCGTCAAAGCAATCACATCGGGCTGTTCGGCATTCGCCGAGTTCACGCAGTGCTGCATGTAGGCCCGCGGAGTCCGACCGTGGTAGTGGATATCGGTCATTTGAACCACCCGCAGCCGACTCGCCCCTTTCGCCCCCGCGCAAGGCAACCGCAGCCGATTCACCTCGAGCCAGGTCGGCTCGACGAGGACTGCGTAACTGAGTTGGGCCAGTCGGTCTCCCATCCAGCGCGTCAGGCTGCGGGGCCGGGCACCTGTCCGGTCACCTGTTCCAAAAAAACGACGCAGGGGTTTCTTCCGCATCTCGGCACATGGTTCCTTGTCAGATTCGACCAAATTCTACGTGGGCCAGGCCTGCGGAAGAAGCTGTCGTTCGCGGCACAATTCAGAATACATGTCCGAGTAAGCGGCACACACCTGTTCCCAGGTGAAGGTCTCCCGCACCCTTTGGGCCCCCGCCAAACCCCGCTGCACACCCCCGGCAGGATCCGCCAGCAAAGCCCGCAAAGCGGCGGTCAGCGCAGCGGTGTCGTCAGGAGGAACAATCCAGCCCGTCTCCGGATCGATGACCAGTTCACGGACTCCTTCGACTCCGGTCGCCACCACGGGGAGCCCGGCGGCCATCGCTTCCAGCACGACATTTGGCATTCCCTCCCAGCGGGAGGACAGCACAAACCCGGTTGCGGCCCGCAGGATGCCGGGCAGGTCAGCCCGCCATCCCGGCAGGTGGACCGTCCCTTGCAACCCCAGGTCGGCAATCTGTCGTTGCAGGTTCCCGCGCTCGGGGCCTTCGCCCACCACCACCCAATGCGGATCTCGCGGGAATCGTCCTCCGGCGGCAATCGCCCGCAGCAGCAGATCAAAGCCTTTCTGTCGATCGAGGCGACCGGCGGCCACAATCACCGGAGCGGTGGGGGGAATGCCCAGCGTTGCGCCATCCCACGGTGCGGCCTCGGCAAACCGGGCGGCCTCGACTCCATTGGGAATCACCCGCAGTTTCCGCCGCTCAAGCCCCGCGACCCGCTCCGAGAAATCGCTCACCGATTGACTCACACAGACGTGGGCGTCCACCAGACGCTGCGTCCAGCGATCGAGACGCAACGGCCATTTCGACCGTCGTTCGGCCACCCGAATGCCGCTGACAATCACCGGCACGCCCGCCCACCATCCAGCCAGGCGCCCCGCCAGATTGGCATGAAACAGCCAGGTCTGCAGCAACTGCGGACGCTGTCGCATCAGTTCGTTTTTCAGGCGGCGCACCACCCCGAAATCGGCACGCGAACGGGCCCGCAGCAGGACCGTCTCAATTCCCGCCCCCTCCAGCCGGTCGACCAAAGCCCCCCGCCCCGACAGGCAGTAGACTCGGGGAGCGAAACGGCAGCGGTCCAAGCGGGTGACCAATTCCACCAATGCCCGCTCGGCCCCTCCGGGATCGAGTTCGGTGACGCAGAACGCAAGCCGCAACCGCGCGTCCTCAGACATCTCGCGAACCGGAAACGGGAATCTTGGGGGTCCCAGAACGCGGCCCAGTTTTCCCCGGACCGCCACCCACGGAAGTTCCATGGTCGATGAACTGGCTGACTACGACTACACACTACCCGAGGAACTCATCGCCCGCCAACCCTCGGCACGGCGGGAGGAAGCGCGCTTGATGCTGGTCGACCGCCCGTCGGGGCGGGTGACCCATCACCAGATCCTCGATTTGCCAGAATTGCTCTCCGCGGGGGACCGGCTGGTCTTCAACAACTCCCGTGTGCTTCCCGCCCGCCTGTTCGGCCGACGGGCCGCCACGGGAGGACACTGGGAGGGGCTCTACCTGCAGACGGACGAACAGGGGAACTGGCGATTGCTGGCCACCACCCGGGGCAAGGTCCGTCCGGGGGAGATCATTGAAGTACATCCGGCTGCGGAACCAGACTCCCCCCGACGACTGCCGCTGCGCCTGGTGGCCCGCGATGAGGATGGAATCTGGATTGTCGAACCACCTCCCGGGACCGACCCCATCCGCAGTCTCCTCGATTTCGGGACCCTGCCGTTGCCCCCCTATATCGAGCGTCCCCTCGCCACAGCCGCCGATCAGGAGCGCTACCAGACGGTCTACGCCCGTCATTTCGGTTCCGTCGCCGCCCCCACCGCGGGTCTGCACTTCACTCCGGAATTGCTCTCTCGCTGCCGCGACCGGGGGATCGACCAGTCGTTTGTCACCCTGCATGTCGGTGTGGGAACGTTCCGGCCAATCTCTGTGAATCGGCTGGAGGAACACAGGATGCATTCGGAATGGTGCGAGGTTCCTCCCGAGACGGCGACCGGGTGTTTTGAGACCCGTGCCAGGGGGGGCCGCATCATCTCGGTCGGGACCACCACCACGCGCACCCTCGAATCGGCCGCGTTGCGGGGAACCCAACTGGTCTTCCGTGGTCCGACCGATTTGTTCATCCGGCCTCCCTGGACATTCCAGGCGATCGACGGGCTGCTGACCAATTTCCACCTCCCCCGCTCCTCACTGCTGGTCATGATCTCAGCCCTTGCCGGCCGCGACCTCGTCCTGCACGCCTACGATGTGGCGATCCGCGAACGCTACCGGTTTTTCAGCTACGGCGACGCCATGCTGATTCTCTGAACCAACGTGCCCCCCCCTGCCCGGTTGGGCTTGGGAGGTTCCGCAGCAATCCGCCGCGGGTGCCGACAGCCGGGAGCCGACCTTACCGATACGCCAGGTGTCCCAGGGAGGCTCCTCCGTAGTAGTGTCGGAAGATTTGTTCGGCGGTCGCCCCCTTCTGGGCCATCCCACGGGCACCCCATTGGCAGAGCCCGACGCCATGCCCATGGCCCCGACCCGAGAACTTCAGCCTGGTCCCCTGGTCCTGCACATCGAAACGGGGACTGTACAGCCCTTTCGGCCCGAGGGCCTGCCGCAGGGCCGCCCCGGTCACCTGCACGGTCTGACGCTCGTCGCGCACCACGTAGAGCGCGGTTGCCCCCCGCTTGTCCCGGCTGGTGGGCTCGAGGCTCTTGAGTGTTCCCAACTTTTTGCCCGTACGTCCCAACAGCGGTCGCAAGGCCGCCTCAGCATCACGTTTGCTGATCTCCGCCTCCCACCGGTAGAGACGGGCGTCGCGACAGCCGTCGCAGGTCACCGCATTCAGAATCGGGGCCGCATCCTTGAAGATGTCACTCCCCTCCACGGTCCGGCCGCCACATACTGCACAGTAATAGGTGCAGAACAGGCCACCGTCGTAGAGCCCCACCATGCCGCGGGTGGACTCGGCAATTTCGCGGCTCGACGGACTCTCCCCCGCCAACAGCCGGTTCTTCTCACCCCGGTACTGGAACCCCTGGTACTTTTGGCTGCGGGTGCTGGCAAACAGATCATGCACTGCCCCCCGCGGTGCCTGTTCGAGCTGGTACAGGGCGTAGGTGCGGGCCACGATCGCCTGGGCCCGCCGGGCCTCCCGGGGAAACGCCGCGGGCATTTCGCTGTCCACCACTCCCGCGATGTACTGTTCGAGGGGAAGCACATTGACCGGCAAGATGCGGCTTTCCCGACGAAACAGCCGAAGCTTCCCGCGATACTCGTGCCCGCCGACCCAGATTCCCGGAGATTGATCGACTTCAATCTCCACCGCATCCGCTTCGAGCTGGGTGCTGCCAATCCTCAGCCCGCGTCCCTCAACCGCCACCCGGCATGACGCCAGTCGCTGCCCCCTCGACAGCACGGTCTTTCCGCCAACCGCACGAATCCGGAAAGGGCCATCAATTTCGAGGGTCAGCGAATCGACAGGCTGTTCCCGCAGGGCAACACGAATCTCCGGCTCGCGGGGATAACGGGCCAATCCTGGCAAGGCCGGCGTCTTCAGCCGGGCCTCAGGCGCGCCTGCCGCTTCGCTGCGAAACGAGTCAAACTCGGGTCGGGCGACCGGAGGACCGCCGCGGGTCAGCCAGAACAGACCCGCGGTCAGACTCACCGAACACAGCAACGCGACCACCGGGATCAACGCCGAGTGCCTCACCGCCAGCGTCCTCCTGAAGGGCGGCACGCAAATCAGACTTCAGCCGATGTCGAACCACACGCTCTGACCAAATCACCCCTCGGCGAGATCGAACCCCACAGTCCGAAATCCACTCCCGATCCGAAACACCGCCCCAGACGTCTTGGGGCGTCTCTCGATGATCCGCAGAGGGACTCATTCAACTGTCGGCACGCGACAAGTGCACTGGAGACCGCCGGAAATCGGCCTGAATCGCCGGCGATCAGTTCCACAGTCTGCGCACGTCTTCACAACCGAACTGTGCTCCCAGGACAGCTCGGACAGACATCAAAGCCCCTGACAGAGCAGGTCGCACAATCCAGCCGGGCCGGCGTTGGGAGACGCACGCCTCAGTCGTTCCGCAGCCGCAATCCCAGATCGTTGAGCTTGCTGCGCACCTCGTTGAGCGAGGTCACACCGAAGTTCTTGCTTTCGAGCAGTTCGTCGGGGGTCCGCGAGATCAGTTCGCCCAGCGAGGCAATTCCCAGCCGGGTCATGCACTTGCGGGCCCGCACTGACAGGTTCAGTTCGGCCACCGGACGGTTGAGCAGCGCCTGCTGCTGCGGAGAGAGCGACTCCTGGATGCCGAAGTCGCGGGCCTTTTCCTTGACAGCGGCCATCATGCCCAGCTTGAGTCCCTTCGACTCGAGCATCTCCTTGATTTCCCGCAGCGAGGTCTCGCCGAAGTTTTTGCCAGCCAGCAAATCCTGCTCGGTCAGCCGGATCAGATCTTCGAGGGTTCGTACCCCCATCTTCTGCAGGCAGTTCCGGGCCCGGACCGACATCTCGAAATCGCTGACGGCGGTCGCCAGCAGTTGTTTCTGCCGCTGCTGGGCCCGCAACTGGTCTTCGTCGAAGGGGAGGTTGCTGGTCGACTCGATGTCCTTCAGATAGAGCCGTGCCCGCTCGTGGGTCGGATCGATTTCCATCGCCCGGCGGAAGCAGTAGGCCGCCGCGTGGTAATTCTCGGCATCCTCGTACAACAGGCCGAGGTTCAACAGGGCCGACATATGCAGCGGCGGCTTGGCCAACGACCGTTCGTAGAAGCGGATGGCGTCTTCATCGTTCCCCCGCTGGGCATTCAGTTGGCCCAGCCAGAACAGCGACCGCTGATGCCCGGCATCCATGTCGACCGCCCGGGAGAAGTACTCCCAGGCACCGTAGGTGTCTCCCTTGTCGGCCAGCACGCAGCCCATCTGGTAGCAGTATTCCGCCTTGGTCGCCCCCCCCTGCGAAGCGGCGGACTTCAACAGTTCCTCGGCCTTGGCAAGATTGCCCCCCGCCCGAACCGCCCCCGCCTGGTGCAACAGCGCCAGCACTTTTTCGAAACCATGTTTGCCGGCCGATTCGAAGGCCTGAATGGCCTCTTCGTACCGCCCCATCCCCACCAGCGCCTGACCCCGGTAGAAGTCGGCCAGACCGTTGTTGCTGACCCGCCCAAGGACCTGCTCGGCCACCTTCCCCTGCCCCAGCAGATAGAAGGCGATGCCGACCCGCACCGCCTTGACGGGGGACTTGTCTCCCTGCTCGACGTCGTTGGCGAGGGTGTAGGCTTCCTGGCGGATTTCGGTGCTCTGCCCATTGGCCACCGCCCCTTCCAGTTGCCGAACGTCATCCATTGTCAGGGGGGCAGTTCCCTGCATCAACGAACGGACATCCACAGGCTCTTTCAGGGTGGCA
>JBKDUK010000423.1:0-2912 GCA_046339535.1 Planctomycetaceae bacterium
CAACCCCGACAACTTGCCGGTGATGTCGTGCACCTGCACCCGCCCCTGGGGTGAAACCTCGGCCATCGCCGAGTCGTTCGATTCAAACAGCGCCAGCGAGGTGACATCCCGGATCGTTCCATCGGCATAGGTCGCCCGGGCGGTCAGTTGCTGGGTGCCGTTGCGGGGGACCACCATCCGGCGGGGTTCAATCTCGAACGCCGTCAGTTGCGTGGCGGTGGCGACATCGGCCAGAGCCCCCTGCTGAATCCAGCGGGCCAGCGTGGCGAACTCGGCTGAGTCGGTCTTCAGCCGCACTCCGCCGCCATGCGGCACCAGCCCCGCCCCCTTCCGCAAGAGCAGGCTCGCCTCGGGCGCGTGGGGCGACAGCCGCCGCCCCCGGTCCGACTGAGTCAGGTGCTCGTAATCGTCCAGCGGCTCAAAGCCGAGCAGCGAGAGCTGAAAGCCATTCTGCCCCCCGCCCGCCTTCGCATGACAGACCCCAATATTGCAGCCCGCCTTGGTGAGGATGGGCATCACATCGTTGGCGAAGCTGACCGGATTGGGGGGGCTGTTCGGGCGGGCCGGCTGGTCTGCGGCGACCGGGTCAGCCGCCGCCACGCGGCCCAGCGGGACCCCGCCTACGCCAACCGCCGTCACACAGACCGCAACCGCCAGTTGCCACACGACTTGCGGCGTCCAGCGAGGGGGGTGGAACTCCTTCGAGCCACGCATGGTTGTTTCTCGTCCGACCACGGACTCCCGTCGCCCCTCTCGACCGTTGAGAGTGGCGGACTTGGCGTCCGATCATCCATCAGAAAACCTTAATCTGTTCGACGAACGGCTGTCAACAAGTTCAGCAGCCGGCGTCACAACCGGCACACCCGGCCGCGAGGGCCGCCGCGGGACCATGGCACCGGCGAACGCGCGGCCGGAATCGCGGCGGCCCCCGCTCGGCTGTGACCCGTTCGGCTGTGACCGGTGCGGATACGACCGCTTCCACAGCGACCAGTTCCGATGCGACCCGTTCCACGGCAGCCGGAAAGCCACCACTCCCCTGTTTCGTTTCGTCCGGTTTCCCCGCGCCGCGTGCCGGACCAGCCGATCCCCCCGGTCCTGTCACCTGTAGCGAATGCACCTGTGAGCCCCGCCCGGCATCGAGCGCCGACCGGGGGGAAACCGAATTGACAACCGGAGGGGGTCCACCCGCCGGCTGGCCGAGCGGCGCGAGTTGGCGTCGGATAGTGTCTCCCGGCCACATGCCGAGTGGGACAACAGCCGGACCGTCTTGACCGTCAGGCCGTGCGTTCAGGTCCTCCCGGACAATACGGCGGCCGTTCAATCCGACCATCCAGCACGCTCGTCCAACCGCCTTCTCCCCACCTGACAACCCCGACAGCTGCACGGCTCTGACCGGGCTGCCGCAGTGGGGGGGGGAAAGCGGGCCGGGTTTCGCGAATCTTCTGTTTCGGGAAAGGAATCTGCCGATGCTGCGTCCTGTCCACCCCCTGGCCCTGCTGGGTCTGCTGACGACCCTGGCGTTGTCGTTCACGGCTCACCCCGCCGCCGCCCACGACCTCATCTATCGCTGGCAGCGGCAGATGACTCCCTGGCACCGGCTCACCCGCGAAGAGCGCTGCCTCCCCCCGTCGCCCCGTCAGCAGGCGGCCCCGCGGTATCCGTACGGTCGCGGCGGCTACCACTACGGCAAGCGCAGCTACGAGTATCACCCCGAAGAGACCGGCTTCGGCTACTACGACGCCCTGAACAAGACGCGCAGCAAAGACTGGCGCACCCGCCTCCCCGGCCTCGACAACCAAACCCCCAGCACCAACCTCGAGCCCATCCCCCTCGACCAGGCCCGCGAGAACCTCCTCGAAGACCTCAAAAACGGCATCCCCCCCACCCCGGCCCCCGCCGAAACCGGGAACGACTTCCCGATTCCCGAGCCGCAGCAGTAAAGACCATTGGCCGGCTGCGGCCATTCCCCGCACGCGTTTCAGAATCCGGGGATCATTCTCGTTCCTCGGCGCAAACCTCTGTGGCAAATCGAGCGTGAGGGCGCGCGCGCTGGCATCCGTCGGGTCCTTCTCCCCCAAGGGCGAGAAGGTGCCCGCAGGGCGGATGAGGGGGCTTCACCGTCCCTCTGCTCTCAGGTCCCGGCCGGTCACCCAGCGGACTCGCAGGCTGAAAGCCTACGCCACGAACGTGGCGACGCGCCTGAAGGCTTGTCGAATCAGCGTCCGTCAACAACACCGGGGAACGGATCGCAGCCGTGGCACAGGCTTGACAGCCTGTGCGTCGCAAGTACCACGTCGTGCGATTTGACTGACAGACCTGGAGGTCTGCCACCACAGAGCGGTGCCGATCCACGGTCTTGCGCAGACCTTCGAACGCCAGACTGCGATGGATCGCCCAGCGGACTCGCAGGCTGAAAGCCTACGCCACGGCCGTGGCGACAAGCCTGAAGGCTTGTCGAATCAACGTCCGTCAGATACACCGGCGAACGAATTGCGGTTGTGGCACAGGCTTGTCAGCCTGTGCGTCACAAGTGCCAGGTCGTGCGAATTGACTGACAGACCTGGAGGTCTGTCACCACAGGCTGTCGACACCAGGCTGTCAACAAGGGCCCGGCTCAGTTCACCGTTTCTGGACCGCCGTTGTTCAGGTCGCTGACCACATCGCCGGTGAACTGCCAGAACCAGTCGAGGCTGAGGCCGCCGGTGAGGGTGTCGACCATGGCCGAGGTGTCGGTCAGGACGGTGAGTGAACTTAACCGGAATGTTCCATTCAGTCCGCCGCCGTTCTTGAGGTTGGTGATCCGGCTGGCGTAGGCGAGGTCGGTCCGGGTCCATTCGGACCAGATCGCGGTGATCGCCGTCCGGTCGAGCACCCTGGTCGTCTCGTTGAACCACGTCGTCAGTCCGCCGATG
>JBKDUK010000424.1:0-5506 GCA_046339535.1 Planctomycetaceae bacterium
ATCCCACCCTCACCGGGTTCGTGATCGATGCCGCAACCAAGCGGGCGGGCCTGTTGTTTCGCCCCCTGCCGCATCTCGCCATCAGCCAGGTGGGGCTGCTCTGTCAGCAGGTTGCCGGCACGCCCCCCACCTGCGAGGTACGGTTGGAAACGGTGCTCAACGGAGTCCCCACCGGCACTCTGGCCGGGCCCGCCACCCGCGCCACGTTCACCCCCCAGGCGAACAGCTTTCCGTGGATTCCCCTGGAAAGTCCCTTCACCCCCACCACGGGGAACAGCCTGGCCCTGCTGGTGGGGTGGTCCGCCGGCGCGGTCGGCACCGCCAACAGCGCCACCTTCGCCCTGCGGCTGGCGGCCTGCTGGGCGGGGCAGAATCCGTCGGTGCTGCAATTCAACGGCACCACCTGGACCCCCGTGGGGGGTGTGCTGCCGCTGATGGTCCCCCGCCATGCCGACGGCAGCCTCTTGCCCGGGACCGCCGCACTCCGCAGCGTCAGTTGGCTGCTGATGACCAACACGGGGAACCCCAGTGAGGTGGGAAACCGGTTTGTGGCTCCGTGCGACGGCACGCTCGATGCCCTCTGTACGGCGACCCGCCTGCCGGCCGGTGGGCGGGCGACCCTGCGGCTGTGGACCGACACCGGCACGCTGCTCGCCAGTCTCGACAGCCAGCCGCTGGATGCCGCGTCGGATTTGCCCACCACCGCCTCGTCGGGAGTGGTTCAGGCCCCCATCGTGCCCTGCGCGATCAGCGCGGGGGATGTGTATGTCTCTTCGCAGCAGTCGCTGACGGCGGCGGGCAGCTACATCGCCAAACTGACGTTTGCCGACGCCGCCTCGCGCGAAGCGCTGTTTGGCCCGGCGTGGTGGGTGCAGCGCACGGGGACCGGAAGCTGGGTGGAAGACCCCGCCTCCGTCGCCGCGATCTCGCCCCGGGTGAGTGCGTGGAGTGTCCCCAGCCCCGTCGGGGGAGGTGGTCTCCCCCGGCATCCTGGAATGAGTGGAGGAATGGTGGGATGAAAGAAATTGTCGAACGCGGGGCGACCGCCGTGGTGCTGCACCTGTTTCTGCCCGATGCCAGTTCGTCCCAGGGAGCCGGTCGAACCGGGGTCGGCCCCACCACCACCGGCCTGGTGGTGGCCCTGATCCGTCCCGGAGATGCCGGTCCCGTGGCCTACACGTCGGCCACCAGCACCATCGAGCCGATCGGCACCCTGGGAACGTGGGTGGCCCCCACCGAGGGGCGCTGCCGGTGGCGCGAGCTGGATGCCGCCCTGCTTCCCGGCTGGTACGAACTGCACCTGCCGAACACCTGGTTCGACGCCGTGGGGGAGCGCCGCAGTGTCGGCGGGATGGTCTGGGGGCCGGCGGGGGTTGTTCCGACGCCGTTTCAGATCCAGTTGAGTGATCCCCTGCGCGGGGTCGGTTCTCCCAGCCGGCTCGACGCGGCGGTCTCCACACGGGCCGACGGTGCGGCCTACACCGCGGCCCGGGCGGGACGACTCGACCTGGTCGACGTGGCGGTTTCGACCCGGGGAGACGCCACGGCCGCGAATCAGACGACGCTGCTGAATCGCCTCGGCCCGTTTTCGGGAGGTTCCCTGAACAGTGTGTTCGGTTTCCTGCGGGCGGCGTTACGGAAGGATGCCGGGCTGACTCCGCCTGATGTGCAGGGGGCGTTCGACAACGCGACCGACAGTCTCGAAGCGCGGTCCGACACGGCGGCCCTGCAGCAGGGGGAGGTGCTGAACCGGCTGGGTCCGTTCAGCGGCGGTTCCCTGAACAGCGTGTTCGGCTTCCTGCGGGCGGCATTGCGGAAGGATGCCGGGCTGACCCCGCCCGATGTGCAGGGGGCGTTCGACAACACGACCGACAGTCTCGAAGCCCAGGCGGGGGAGGAGACGGGGTTGGGCCTGACGGCTGCCGAGCGGGCCGCCATCGCCACCGCGGTCCTCGACCTGGTGGATGGCGTGGAACCGGGGGAGACCCCGCGGCAGACACTGCGATTGCTGCGGGCGGTCTGCGTGGGGAAGAGCACCGGGTTTCCCGATGGTCCGGTGGCGTTTCGCGATCGGGCCGACAGCAAGAACCGCGTGGTCGCCACGGTCGACGGTCAGGGGAATCGCCAGACCGTCTCGACCGACGGCACCTGAGCCCGTAGCGATTTCCTGTGTTCCCGTCCTGACCCCACGATCTGGTCTGAGGCACGATGTTTCCCCGCAGTTGGTTTGGAGTGCCGTGGTTTGCGGCTCCGTATTGGAGACACCGTTCCACTCAGCCCCCTCCCGGTCCCGGCCCCGATCCGGAGCCTGGTCCCGACCCTGGTCCCGATCTTCTGGTCCGCGAGGGGATCGGGCTGTGGCACCTGCCGCCGCGGAGCACCGGTTGGCGGCCGGGGACGCGGGGGGAGGTGTGGCGCGGTGCGAGTCGGCCGGTGGTCTGGCGTGTTCCGTCCCGATGAGAGGGGTGTCATGAGCAGTCTGTTGTCGGTGAGTGCGTCGCGTCCGTTGGTCAAGCATCCCGGAGAGTCGCTGCTGATGGGGGTGCACTACGGGCCGTTGTTGGGGCCGGGGGAACTGCTGCAGAGTGCGCTGCCGGTCGAGTGCGCGCCGGCGGGACTGAGCCTGGGGCCGGTGACGGTGAATGCCGCACCGTTTCCCGATGGTCTGGGGGGAATGGTCCCCTCCGGACAGGGGCTGCAGTTGCGTGTGGCGGGGGGAGTGGCGGGGACCGACTACCGCCTCACCCTGGGGGGGACGACGACCGCCGGAAACATCCGCCTGGCCGTGTGTGAACTGCGGGTGCGGACGGACTGACGCCGTCCTCCCGTGCGGTGTGGTGTTTTGTTTTGTTGGCCCTTGGGAGAGCAGGGAGATGACAGCTTCGACAGTTCCCATCCGGGATCGCGTACGTGAACTGCGGCGGGTGCGGGGGGCCGACCTGGTTCCCCATCCGCGGAATTGGCGGACGCATCCCGAAGCTCAGCGGCAAGCGCTGCGGGGGGTGTTGGCCGAGATTGGCTATGCCGACGCCCTCCTGGTGCGCGAGTTGGCCGACGGCCGACTGCAGTTGATCGACGGTCACCTGCGGGCCGAGGCGACCCCTGACGCGCTGGTTCCCGTGCTGGTGCTGGATGTGACCGAGACGGAGGCCGAGCAGTTGCTGGTGACGCTGGATCCGCTCGCGGGACTGGCGGGGACCGATACGGCGATGCTCGAGGAGCTGTTGGCGACGGTGCAGTTCCAGCACGAAGAGATCCTGGCCGCTCTGAACACCACCTGGCAACCGCTTCTCCCCGAGGGAGCCGGCTTCGCGTCGTCCCCCGCGGCAGGAGCCGGAGGACCGCCGGCGGCGGCGGGGGCGGGATCACAGCGGGACGAAGGGGACAGTGTGGGGGGGAGCGGCGCGGGGGGAGGCGCGGGCGGCCCACCCGAGACGGCGGGGGGGCCTGCCGCAGCGGGGGCTCCCGCCGATGCCCGCTACTGCGTGCTGGTGCAGTGCACCGACGAAGAAGAGCAGTTGGAGCTGTTGGAACGTCTGCAGGAGGAGGGGCACACATGCCGCGCGTTGATTGCCTGAGATCGGTGCCGATTGAGCGGACTCCCCGGGTGACGCAGTTGGAGGGGCTGTTCGACATTCCTCCCGCCGAGCGGAGCGAACGGCGGTGGCAGGTCGATTTGCCGCTCGAGCAGCGCGACTGGCGGATCGGGCTGATTGTGGGGCCGTCGGGGTCGGGGAAGTCGACCCTGGCCCGCGAGTGGTTCGGCGAGAGCGTGGTGACCGGGTACGACTGGCCGGCACAGCGCTCGCTGGTGGATGGATTTCCGCGGGAGATGGGGATCCGCGAGATCACGGGGCTGCTGTCGAGCGTGGGGTTTTCGTCTCCTCCGTCGTGGCTGCGGCCGTTTGGGGCGCTGTCGACGGGGGAGCAGTTTCGGGCCACCCTCGCGCGGGCCCTGGCCGAGCGGCCGAAGCTGGCGGTGATCGACGAATTCACCTCGGTGGTGGATCGGACGGTGGCCCAGATCGGGAGTGCGGCACTGGCCCGCACGGTGCGGGGGACGGGGCGGCGGCTGGTGGCGGTGGGCTGTCATTACGACGTGATCGACTGGCTGCAGCCCGACTGGCTGTTCGACCCGGCGGCCCAGAAATTTGAATGGAGGTGTCTTCAACCCCGCCCCCGCCTGCGGCTCGACGTGGTCCGCGTCTCTGCCGGGGCGTGGCCGCGGTTTGGTGCGCATCATTATCTGAGCACCGCACTCAACCGGGTGGCCCGCTGTTTCGTGGCGTTGTGCAACGGTCGTCCGGCGGCGTTTACGGCGGTGCTCAGCCAGCCCGGGCCGGGGGGAGGGAGGTGGCGCGAACACCGCACCGTCTGTCTGCCCGACTTCCAGGGGGTGGGAATCGGGCACGCCCTGAGCGAGCTGGTGGCGGCGATGTTCCGGGCGACGGGGAAACGCTACTGCAGCGTCACCTCGCATCCGGGGATGATCGCCCATCGGCGCCGCAGTGCGCTCTGGCGGTTGTATCGGGCTCCCTCGCTGGGACATCGCACCGAGGGGAAGCATGCGAAATTCAACCGGACGGCGGCCCTCACCCGGCTGACCGCGGGATTCGAATACATCGGTCCGGCCGACCGTCTCTCGGCCCAAACCCTGGGAGTCATCGAATGAGCGCTGGATTGTACGAACGCCTGGCCTCCCCCGTTCGCCCGGAGGCCGGGGAGAACGCCACTTCGGAATTCGCCGGTGGGGAGACAGTCGCCGGCGAGCCGGTCGTCGACGATGGGCGGGTGCCGGGCTGGATTGCGCCGGGAACCCCCTTCACTCCGCAGCCGCGCACCGCGCGGGAGCTGATGTACGCCCTGTGGCAGAGTGGGGGACAGCCGGTGTTGAGCGCCCGGCGGATGGGGTGTTCGCCGCGGCTGGTGCTGGACCACATCGACGCCCGCCGCCGGCATTGGGAAGAGGCGAACTATTCGCGGATCGAGCTGTTCGAGCTGACGGCTTTGATGTTGCGGGGGGCGGTGCAGCGGATGGACCGCTGGGCGGTGTCGCTGGTGGGGAAGACCGAGTGGGGTCAGCAGGCGCTGGCACCGTTTCCCGAGCCCGAGCACCAGTGGCGCGAGGGGGCGGGGATGCCGTCGATCCAGGAACTGATTCCGCAGGTATTGGAAGGATTGCTGGATGAACGTCACTCGATCTTCGCGCAGTGCGCCGCTCGCGCAGGTGGTCACCCCTGCGCGGATGGCGCAGACGGTGTCCCGGGGACGATGGATGCCGGCCCTGCATCTTTTGGCGATCGAGCAGGCGGTGCTGGAGACGATCCAGGGGAGGTCGGCCCCGGTGTTGGTCATTGAGGCGCCCCCCCGGCACGGGAAGTCGGAGCTGATCAGCCATTACCTGCCGGCGTGGTACCTGGGGACCTATCCCGACCGGCAGGTGATTGTGACCGGGTACGAGAGTTCATTCGCCCGCAGTTGGGGCCGGAAGGCGCGGGGGCTGCTG
>JBKDUK010000425.1:0-3600 GCA_046339535.1 Planctomycetaceae bacterium
CGCAGATCGTCGGCCGCATCGAGGAACGCATTGAACGCCGCCGCTGGGATCGCCAGCGGCTGACCGGACTGCACTTTCTTGAACGCATCCGCCATGGGTCAGGTTCCAATCCCCAGTCCCGAAAAGTCGCCGAACGGATAGACCCGTTCCACATAGGCCGCCAAGGGACGTTTGACGAGCACTTTGGCCAGCGTGTCTTCCTGGTCGCTGTACCGCACCCAGAGGTATTCCCAGCCCCCCTTGGAGATTCCGGAGATGTTCCCGACGGTCAGATTGGGCACATTGGGACTGGCGGCGAACTTGAAGGAGATCTCCCAGGGTTCCTGGCCCCGGTTGGAACCCGACGCTCCCAGGAACAGCACCTCCCCCGTCGCAAACCCGCGGAACGCCCCGTTGTTGACCGTTCCCGTCAGACCGAACAGAGCGGCCTTGTAGGTGCCCGTCACCACGCCGTCCTCGAAGTAATTGGTCTCGGAGAAGAGGTACACCGGTACGGTGATGTCGACCCCGTGGACCTGCTCGGCCGAGACCCCGAACGCTCCCTGGAAGTCCGGGGCGGTCGTCCCCGGGGCTCCGTAGCGGCCGACATTCGCCAGGGACTGGGTCACATGCTGCGTCCCGCCGCCGGTGTCGAACACGAACTGGGACTGCCCCGCCTGTTTGGCCTCCGTCAGGCCATAGCGGACCGAGCCTTCCCAGGAGTACTCCGCGATCCGCTCCACATGGGTCGATTGCCGGATCAGTCCCTGGTACAGGCCGGGGGAGTAGTCGACCATCGCCGCGTGCGCGGCCATGTTGTCGTCGGTCCCGTCGATGACGAACCACAACTCGATCGAGGGTTGCTCCCCGCCATTCGTCGGTCGACTGTCCCACTTTTCGGTGACGGTGATGGGCATGCGCTGGGCTCACTCAACCTGCAGATTTCCCTGGTCAGAGTTCCGCAACCGCCGCTGGGTGTTCTTGGCGTTCTCTTCAGTCGCCTTGGCGGTGCGGTCGGCGGCGTTCCCCCCGGCCAGACCGCGGATCCCAGCGGCATTGAAGGAGCCCTGGGTCGACACCTTCTGGTCTCCCAACAGGCCCAACTCGGACGCTCCCGCCGCATTCTTTCGGAGGCGGCGTTGGCGGGGCCCCAGGCCTTGTTCCGCCTCCGCACGTTGCTGGGCGGCGGCGGCGATCGAGTCGGCCAGGGCTGCCCGCGCGTCCGCCACCTCCTGTTCGATCCCCTGGCGATTCGCGGCGGTTTGATCCTGCCGCTGCGCCGTGGCTGTCTGTTTGGCGTCTTGGAGAGCCTGCTGGGAAGTTTGCCGGTCCTCCCCAATCTGTCGGAGTCGCTCCTGGCGGGCCTGCTCCCGTTGGCGAATCTGGTCGTCCTGGGCCGCCTGGCGATCGGTTCCTTGTTGGGTGACCTCTTGATTGATTCGCTCGACCTCCGCCGCCACGTTGATCTCGTCGTCGAACAGGGACTGGAGTAGCACCCACCCCTGGCGGATGAATCCGATCGCTGTGTCCCAGTTCGCCATCAGGAAGTTGGTGAACACAGTCCAGCCATCGGTCAGAAATCCCAGCGTCTCCTCCCAGCCGGTCTGAATCAGGGCCCAGGCCGCGGTCATCAGTTCCGCCAATCCGAAGGTGGCGTCCGTCCAGACCGACAGGAACAGTTCCTGGAACCCCAACCACTGCTGTTCCAGAAACCCCAGGGCCTTCTGCCACTCGAGCTTCAGAAGCAGCCCCACAATCCGCATCGCCAGGCCGAAGTTGGCGGTGACCAGCGCATCCCGGATCCCCGCGAAGGCCGCAGTGGCATCCTGCCACAGATCCCCCAGCACCTCCTGCAGCCACTGCACGGCGGCCACCCCGGTGTCGGTGGCCGTCACGAAATAGGTCCCCAGGGCGAGGACCCCAACCGCGACCAGCCCCACGGGCGTGGCCAGGGCCGCGACTGCGGAACCCAGCGTCGCGAACAGACCGACAACTGCCGGCAACGCCGCGGCGATCATCCCGAACACCGCACCGACCGTCAGAAGGGCCTGTTCGACAATCACCAGGGCCACACCTGCCGCGGCTACTCCGAGGGCGATCTTGCCGACAGTCACCAGGAAGGCTTTGTTGATCCGGACCCAATCCACCGTGCGGGTGATCACCCGGGTGGCGATCTCCACCAGGCTGTGCAATTCTGGCAACAGGGCGGCCCCCAGGCTGAAGGCTCCCGCCTTGATCTGAATCCACAGCGTAGCCAGCGAGTCCCCGAAATCGTCCGCCGCCTGGGCATCCTCGGTGGCGAGGACCAAACCCAGATCGGCGGCCTGCTGCTGATATGTCGCGAGACCGGCGGCCCCCTCATTCAATAGGGGGAGCAATTGCGTCCCCGATTTGCCGAAGATGTCGAGGGCGAACGCGGTGCGGAGCGCGGGATTGCGGACCCGGCTGATCGCCTCCGCGATCCGCGAGAACTGCTGGTCGGGAGTCAATTGAGCCAGTTCGGCCACGGACACCCCCAGGCGGGCCAGAGCGGTCTGGGCAGACTGGGAACCCGCGGCCGCCTGCACCAGCGTGTCCTGCATCTTCTTTAGGCCAATCTCGATCGTCCCCAGTTCGGCTCCCGTCTGGGAGGCGGCGAACTCCAGGCCCGACAGCGCCTCCACCGAGACCCCGGTGCGGGCACTCAGGTCGACCAGTGTCCCGCCCATGTCGCCAAACGCCTTGGCAGTCGCGGCGATCCCCGCCACGCCCCCGGCTGAGAAGACTCCGGAGACCATGAGCAGTTGGCGACCGACCCCAGAAAAACTGGCACCGAAAGCCCGCAGCTTGGCTTCCGCCAACCGCAGTCCCCGGACCAGGGGATTGCTGTCGGCCGAAACTTCCACGAAGGCCTTGCCGGCCCGGATGGCACCCGCGGATGCTGCCATGGCTTACCTCACACGTTGGTCCACAAAGACTTGTTTGAGCACTTGGATTGGCACTTTCGGCCAGGCGGCCGTCCGGGCGGGTCGGCGGTGGGGGTTGAAGTCGTCGGGTCGGAACGGAGTCGAACGCCGCTTTTCCTGGCGGTGGCAGTTCGCCAGGAGCGCCATCTGGTGCGCAGTGTGTTGCCACCATTCCTCCCGGAGACCATCCGCCATCCAGAGCAATTCCCGCAGCGTCAGGGGGCCGGGCTCGATGCCGACGAGACCGGCGGTGCGGTAGATGAGCCGCCAAACAGTTCCGCCACGGCTTGGTCGGGTTGGATCTGCGCCAGCCGTTGTTCCCCCGCCGCGACGATGGCTTGCACCAGATCCCGCTGCTTCTGAATCGCGGTCACCAGATGGGTCCGGCGGGGGTTCTGGAAAAAATCGAGCCACTCCTGGGTGAGGGCCTCTTGTGCGGCGAGGATCGCCTCGCCCCCGAGACTGGCTCCGAAGACCTCATCACTGACTCCAGCGGCGTCCGCCTGGGGCTTGATGAGCGCGAACAGAACATCGCACAAGAGCAGCACGTCGATCGCCAGGCGGGTCATCAGGGGCGGCTCCCCCTGCAACGGCTCGGTCAGGTCGATCTGCAGCAGCGACTTGACCCGTTTGAGGGCATCAATCGTCAGCGAAATCTGCCAGGTTCGTCCGGCGG
>JBKDUK010000426.1:0-3054 GCA_046339535.1 Planctomycetaceae bacterium
CCACAATCCGGCCGTCCGGCGTGATGGCCGTCGAATAGAATTGTTCCGAGCCAGATGATAGCCCTAAGGTCTTGATACCCGTTCCAGCAAAGGTGGTGTCCAAACTCCCATTGGCGTGATAACGGACAACAGCGCAATTGGCGCTCTGTCCACTACTACCCACAATGAAAATTTTACCGTTTTTCTGAAACGAAAGATCAAAACCATAATCGTTGACTGTCGTTAGCGTGGTAATGACCTTCCCATCTCCGTCAAAGCTGGAGTCAGGACTACCGTTGGGGAGGAATCTTGCGACAAACAGATCCTGGTTTGTTGTGCCACCCTGATAAGTGTAGCCTCCCACAACGATTTTCCCGTCATTTTGAACCTTGATGCTCTGCGGAATATCCCCACCCGGTGATCCAATCGAAGAAATGACAATGCCATCTCCATCGAAGTTCGAATCCATGGTGCCGATTGGCAGTAATCTTGCGATCCCGAGACGGTCAGTGTTGATGACCTTGCAATAACCGGTCATCAGAATCTTGTTGTCGCTCTGGAGGTTCATAGCTAGGCCAGTGTCGCTCTGATAGCCTCCTACGCCGAGGGTGAGCTTCCCAGCTGATCCGAAATTTGAATCCAGGCTTCCATCGGTATTGTAGCGGACCGCGGCGAAACTAATTACAGGTGACGCCCCTCTTGCGTAACCACCGGCTACTATCTTCCCATCACTCTGAATCGCTACGCTAAAAGCCACATCATCATAGGGTGTCACGTTGACGATGGATACGCCATCGCCATCAAAAGATGAATCGAGAGAACCATTGACATCGTAGCGCATGACGAGAAACGCCGTTCCTTGTGTGGTATATGTTGTGCCTGCCACAATAATCTTACCGTCCGCCTGAATCGTGACATCCTCCAAAAAGGCCCCAGAGTTACCAAGATTCGTCAAAACGACTCCGGAGACTCCGAAACTCGTGTCCAATGAGCCGTTGGTATTGTAACGCGCCAAGGCAGGCTGGTAAATGCTTCCAATAGTGGCATATCCGGCTACCACCATCTTGCCATCGGCCTGCAAAGCGATTCCTTTGGCTGTGGCAGTGCCGCCAATCGCCGTCGTCGCAAATCCGCTGCCATTGAACGACAGGTCGAAATCGCCGGGCGCGGCGCTTGCGGAAGCCATCGCGACAGCACTGAAAATGAGAAGAAAGAGACGTTTCATCGGAAGGACTTCGATGGTTGACTGGATTCGTATGAGTGTTGGCAATGCCCTCACTCCATCTCGATCCGGAAGAACGCGGCGTTGTCGGTGGAGGGGAACTCGAATTCCACATCGCCCTGCGGATTGATCGAGACGGCGGAACCCGGCGGCGCGGGAAAATCGAGGAAGTGGGTGAGGTTGGTCGATTTCTTCCAGTCCAGCGTCAGCTTGAATCTGCCAGTCCCCGGATCGCGGGCGATGAGCGGCGTGCCGCTGTGCATGGCCTGCACTTGGCTGGCGGTGAACAACCCGGCTCCGGCGGCATTGGCAAAGAGCGAGTTGACCAGGGCGCTCTGGTTCACCTGCCAGTCAAACCCCAGCGCGGCCATGTTGAACTCCGAGGCATCGCTCAAGCCGTCGTTATCGCCATCGGTGCTGAAGGGCGTGTAAAATTTCTTCTGTAAAAGCGAGAAGCTGATTTCACCTGCGATTCACCGGGCGCGAGCCCGATGGAGCGTAGCGGAATCGGGCTCGCGCCCGGTGCCGCCGCCCCCTTCCGGGTGGGTTGCGGCGTCCGTTCAAGGCCTTTAGTCTGAGGTTACTACGCCAAAAGACCAAGACCATGAACGAACAAACCGACGATACCCTCCAAGACCAACTCCTCAAGATTCTTTTCGCCGAAGGCCTCGGCGATGGACTCGCAAACATCGCCCAACTCCTCATGAACGCCGCCATGCTCATCGAGCGTGAAAATCACATCGGTGCCGGCCCTTACCAACGCGGAGTCGAGCGCAATGGCCACGCCAACGGATTCAAGCCACGAACCTTCCAAACCGCCATCGGTGCCCTCCAGCTTGCCGTTCCCCAAGTGCGCGATAGCGACACCCCTTTCCGCACCTCGCTGCTTGAAAAAGGCTCCCGCAGCGACCGCGCCCTCAAGTCCGCCATCGCCACCCTTTACGTCCAGGGGGTCAGCACCCGGCGCGTCACCAAAGTCATGGAGGAACTTTGCGGCTTTGAGGTCTCCTCCGGCCAGGTCTCAAACCTCAACAAGCAGCTCGACGAGGAATTCGCCAAATGGCGCACCCGCCCCCTGCCCGAGATCCGTTACCTCATCGTCGACGCCACCTACTACAAAGTCCGCATCGACGGCACCGTCCGCGACTGCGCCACCCTCAAAGCCATCGGCATCCGCCGCGACGACGGCAAACGCATGATCCTCGGTGTCAGTTGCGCCCTATCCGAAGCCGAAGTCCACTGGCGCGAATTCCTCGTCTCACTCAAACAGCGCGGCATCGGCATTCCGGACCTCATCGTCTCGGACGCCCACACCGGCCTCAAAGCCGCCCTGCGGGCCGCCTGCAACGCCAGCCCCTGGCAGCGCTGCCAGTTCCACCTCCAGCAGAACGCCGGCCACCTCGTCACCAAACAGGAGCTCAAATCCATCATCGCCTCCCAGATCGCCGCCATCTTCAACGCCGAATCCCGCCCCCACGCTGAGGAGCGCCTCCGCGTCTTCCTCGAAACCTGGCGCGAGAAACAACCCAAGCTTGTCGACTGGGCCGAAGAAAACCTCCCCGAAGGCTTCACCGTCTTCGATCTGCCCGAAGCGCACCGCCGGAAACTCAGAACCTCCAACGCCTGCGAAACCCTCAACAGTCAGATCAAACGCCGCACCCGCGTCGTCGGCCTCTTTCCCAGCGAGGAATCATTGCAACGACTCGTCACCGCAGTCCTTGCCGAAATCTCCGAAGCCTGGGAATCCGGAAAATCCTACATGAAACCACAAAACTAACAGAAACAACAAACCAAAGCCACCTGCTTCAGCTAAAAGCCTTGAAGAATTTTACAGAAAAAAATTTGCGCGGCCC
>JBKDUK010000427.1:0-6478 GCA_046339535.1 Planctomycetaceae bacterium
AGCAGCTCTTCCGACAGGTTGAGCAATTGGTGCAGGCGATCGATCAGTCGGCCCGCGACGCGAACAACACCGTTCGGGTGGTCACTCTGAACAATTCCAATACCGCGGTGGCCGGCCAGGCCCTGTCGTCCCTGCTGGGGAAGGTCAAGGTGAATCAGAACCAGGCGAACAATTCCCGGCGTCCCGCCGGTCCCGAAGCCCCGGGAGGTTTCGGCCGCGGCGGTGGTCCGTTCGGGAATGGACAGGGCATCCCCGGCATGGGTTTCAATCCCGCCCAGATGGGTGGCATGGGCATCCCCGGCATGGGACGGGGAGGTGCTGGCTTTGGCGGTGGAGGGTTGGGAGGAGGTGGTTTCGGCGGCGGAGGATTTGGAGGCGGAGGCTTCGGCGGCGGCAATCGGGGTGGGGGTGGTTTTGGCGGCATGGGGGGCGGTGGCATGGGGGGCGGAAATCGTGGGGGAGGTGGACGGGGACGCTGATCTCCGGCGGACCCTCCCCGGACCTCCGCTGGCCGCGGCCGCTCGGGATGCCCCCTCCGGCGTTGACTCTTCCTTCCGCGGATCTTCAGAATTGGTCGGCCACCCAACGTGGGTCGCGCAGCCTTCCCGCGGAGGGATGTCTGGAACGCGTGGTGAACTGGTTCTGGGGTCGGTTCGAGACGTGTGGACACGATGGACATCGGCGACATTCTGCTGGCCCAGGGAGTGGTGACGCGTGACCAGTTGAGTCACGCCCAGCAGGCCTCCACCCCGGGCAAACGGATCGATCAGGCCCTGGTTGACATGGGGGTAGTGACCGAAGACCGGGTCCTCAAGGCGCTTGCCGACGAACTGGGCATGCGGTTCGTCGAGGTCGATGAGATCCAGATTGACCGCGACCTGTTGGGAAAATTTCCCGCCCGAGAGATCTTCAAGCACACGCTCTTTCCGGTCTCCCGCCGCAACGGCAGCGTCATTGTCGCCACCTCCGACCCGTTCGATCTCGACGCGCTCGACGAGGTGAGTTCGCTCAGTGGCTTTCGGCTCGAACCGGTGCTGGCCCGCAAAGGGGACATTGCCAAGCTGATCCGCGAACAGTTGGGAGTCGGGGGCGACACGCTGACCGAACTCGTCGCCCAGCGCGCCGAGGAAGATGTCGAGCTGCTGGAAGGATTGGGGGAGGCCGAGGGAGAACTGGCCGAGCAGGCGCAGGCGGCATCGGTTGTCCGCCTCGTGAATGAACTGCTGGTGGAGGCCCTGGCGCAGAACACCAGTGACGTCCACCTCGAACCCCAGGAAAACAGCCTGGTGATCCGGTTCCGTGTGGACGGACTGCTGCGAGTCCAGCCGATTTCCCAGGAAATCAATTTCTTCCAGGCAGCCATCATCAGCCGCCTGAAGATCATGGCGAAGCTGAACATCGCCGAAAAGCGTCTGCCCCAGGACGGCCGCATCAAGCTGCGGGTTCAGGGACGTGAGGTCGATGTCCGTGTGTCGATCATCCCCATGATGCACGGCGAGGGCGTGGTGCTCCGTCTGCTTGACAAGGGGCGGATGGTCTTCGACCTCAAGAACGTCGGACTCTCCGACGAGATGGGGCGCGCGTTCCATGAACTGATCAATCTGCCCCACGGGATCATCCTGGTGACCGGTCCCACCGGGAGCGGCAAGACCACCACGCTCTACAGCGCCCTCAACGAGATCAAGGATCCGTCGATCAAGATGATCACGGTCGAGGATCCCGTCGAATACCAGACTCCCGGGATCAGCCAGATCCAGGTCCATTCGAAGATCGGGCTCACCTTCGCCGCCGGGCTCCGCAGCATCCTGCGGCATGACCCTGACGTGATCCTGATCGGGGAAATCCGGGATGGAGAAACTGCCAATGCGGCGATCCAGGCGTCTCTCACAGGACACCTGGTGTTCAGTACGCTGCACACCAACGATGCCTCGGGGGCATTCACCCGACTGGTCGACATGGGGGTCGAGCCCTATCTCGTCGCCAGCACCGTGGAAGGGGTGATGGCCCAGCGGCTGGTGCGTCGGCTCTGCAAGTATTGCAAGGAGCCCTACACCCCGACCGAGGAGGATGTGCCGCGCGACTTCCCCAAACCGCTTCCCGAGCAGCTCTGGAAGGCCGTGGGCTGTCGTCAGTGTCAGTCCGCGGGCTACAAGGGGCGCGAGGGAATCTTCGAGCTGCTGCGGACCGACGAGGGGGTGCGGCAGTTGTGCATTGAGCGGGCCAGCGCGGTGCAGGTGCTCTCTTACGGTCTGCGGAACGGGCTGACCACGCTGCGGACCGATGGCTGGCGGAAAGCCAAGCTGGGGATCACCAGCGTCGACGACGTGACCCGTATCACCAAGCCCGATTTCCTGACTTGAGCCTGGTGGTTTCATGCCTGAATTCGCCTACGTTGCCCGCGAGCTCTCCGGCCGCGAACTGACCGGCACGATGACCGCCGCCAGCGAGCAGGAGGTGCTCTCCAGTCTCGCCTCCAAGTCACTGTTTCCCACCCGGGTGACCCTGCAGGGAGGGGCGGAAAAAACCAGTCGCAAGACCGGTAAGCGGATCTCGGGGCGCAAACTGGCCACGGTCTACGCGCAACTGGCCGACCTGTTGCAGTCGGGGGTCCCCCTGATGCGGTCGCTGGAAGTTCTGGAAGAGCAGTCGTCGATCCCGGCTCTCAAGGAAGTGCTGTCGGACGTGCGCCAGCAGGTGGCCGAGGGGAGCCGGCTGGCCGATGCCATGCGGCGCCACCCGCGGGCCTTCAACGAACTGTCGGTCAGCATGGTCCGCGCCGGTGAGGAGGGGGGCTTCCTCGAAGACTGCCTCAAGCGGGTGGCCCAGTTCACCGAGCACTCCGAAGACATGAAGTCGCGGGTGACCGGAGCCATGGTCTACCCGGCCTTCCTGATGATCGCCTGCATTGGCGTGGTGGTCTGGCTGATGACCTACCTCGTCCCCAAGTTCGAGCCGATCTTTGCCCGCCTGCGCGAGATGGGGCGGCTGCCTGGTCCGACCGTGCTGCTGCTGGGCTTCAGTGATTTCATGCAGGCGTACTGGATCTGGATGGTCGTCGCACTGGGCCTCGCCTTCTACTTCATCCGCAGTTACCTGCTGACCGAGGAGGGACGGTTCAAAGTCGACGGCTGGCGGTTGCGGATGAAGGGGATGGGGCCGGTGGTTCGCAACCTGGCCATCTCACGCTTTTGCCGCATGCTGGGGACCCTGCTGAAAAACGGTGTACCCATCCTGCAGTCGCTGCGCATCGCCAAGGACGCCACGGGCAATCGTGTTCTCGAACAGGCCATTGCCTCCGCCGCCGACAATGTCTCCTCCGGCAAATCATTGGCCCGTCCCCTTGGGGCCAGTGGTCACTTCCCCCGTGAGGTGGTCGAAATGATCGCCGTGGGAGAGGAGGCCAACAATCTGGAACAGGTTCTGATCAACGTGGCCGACAACATGGAGTCGCGCACGATGCGGGATCTGGATCTCGCCGTTAGAATGATTGAACCGGTCATGCTGCTGGTGATGGGAGCCATCATCACGTTCATCATGCTGGCGCTGCTGATGCCGGTCTTCCAGGGTTCGGACGCCCTGGGGTAACCGTCGAGAGAATCGTCCATCCCTGGCTGGGCCGCGTCGCCGCTGCAAGGCACTGACCCCCAGCATTTTTGTTTTCGTCCCGCCTGGAGTCCCTCCTCATGAAGCGTTCCGTGTCCCGCCGCTCCGGTCTCCCCGCCGCCCTCCGCGCGGGCTTCACCCTGATGGAACTGCTGATCGTGCTGGCGATCATCGGGGTCATCGCGGCCATTGCCGTTCCCGCTCTGCTCGGTCAGCAGAAAAAGGCCATGATCAAGGCGACCATGGCAACCATCAACGGGGTCGAATCGGCCCTCAAGATCTACGCTGCCGATCACAGTGGTGACTACCCGTCGGAAGGTCTGGAAATCCTCATTTCCAATCCGGGAAACGACAAGGAATGGTCGGGCCCGTACCTCGAAGGGGGGCGTCTTCCTCTGGATGCCTGGGGCAATGTGCTGAGCTACCAGTTCCCCCCACAGAACAACGTCGACAAGCCGGACATCTGGTCGAATGGTCCCGACCGGCAGCCCAACACGGCTGACGATGTGGTCAACTGGCAGCAGCAGTAAGTCGAACATGCTCACACGTCGGCCCCCGCGAAGTCGCAGTGGGCGGCGGTTTCCCCCCGAAACCGACCGCCCGGGGCTGACGTTGTTTGAAATGCTGATCGTGCTGGCGCTGTTGGCCACCGCCATGGCGGTTTCGTGGCCTGCGGTGCAGCGGCTGGCCAGCCGGCAGAATCTCGCCCAGGCGGCCGAAACCGCCCGCATCCGGCTGCTCGCGGCCCGGATCCACGCCATCGAGCAGGGGATGCCCTACCAGTTCCGGTTCGAACCCGGTGGGTCGCGGTTCGTTATTCTTCCCGGAGACTCGGCCAACGAGCCGACGCTTCCCCCGGGTGGAGGCACGGTGCGGTTGCCGGTTGCTTCGGGCAAACTGCCGGGGAAGGTGCAGTTCGATCCGCTGCAGATGGGGACGGTCGGCGGCGGCATGATCCTCGAAACCCGGTTCGCCGAACTGCCCGATTCCCGCGATCTCGCGGTGATCAACTGGTCCCCCCCCCTCGTCTTCGAGGCTGATGGCTCCACCAACGACCAGACCCTCCAGTTGAGCGATCCCAATTCGGAAGTAGTGTACCGGTTGGCCATCCGCGGACTGACGGGCGGCATTCTGATCACGCGCACCACCGGGACCGGCAGTGACGCGGGGGGCGGGGCTGGCGGCGGGACGGGGGGCACACCATGAAACGACCAATCGATCGGCGTCACTTCTTGCACCTCCCCTCTCAGTCTGCAGTTTGCCGAACCGGGATCAGCCTCTTCGAGGTCGTGCTGTCGCTGGTGATTCTGGTCTCGACTCTGGCGGCCATTGGGCAATTGATCTCGGGTGGAGGGCGGGGTGCGGTCCGCTCGCGGCTGCTGACCCAGGGAGTCTTTCTGGCCGAGTCACTGATGGCCGAGATGATCTCGGGAGCGGCCCCCCTGGCCAGCCAGACCGGAGTCCCCATTCCCAATGAGCCCAGCTGGACCGCTGATGTCACGATCGAGAGCGAGGCCCAGGCCGACCTGTACCTGGTTACCGTGCGGGTGCAGCACCAGTCCAACAGTTCGATGGGCGATGTGAAGTACGAGCTGAGCCGGCTCGTGCGCGATCCGGGCGGAGTGTTGCTGGCACGGTCCACCGAAGAAGAACGCCTGGCTGCGGAAGAAGAAGAGTCGGCGGCCAGGTCGACTCAAGCGGGCAGCCAGTCGGGTACCGGCCAATCCGGGTCTTCCCCGGCCGGGGGAGCGGCAGGCGGGGCTGGCGCATCGGGAGGTGGTGGCGGAGCTGCGACCCGCAACACCGGGACCAGTGGAGCGACCCGGTTCGGAGGGGGACGATGATCAGACGCCGCGGCTTCACGTTGTTTGAGGTGGTGGTCGCCCTGGCGCTCAGCGTGTTGCTGCTGGCCGGGATCTATGCCGGGATGGATCTTTACTGGCGGTTCGCCACCACCGGGCAGGAAGAGGTTGAACGGGCCCAGATCGCCCGGGCCGTCCTCCGTCAGATCGAAACCGACCTGCGCAGCGTGGTGTATCAGTCCCCCGAAATGATCGCCGCGGCGACGGCATCAGTGGCGGCCCCCAGCGGCAGTTCCCCCAGTGGCAATTCCCTCGGCGGGGGAGGGGCGGCAGGCTCGTCGGCCGGGGCGATGGGAGGTTCCGGGGGAGCGGTTGGGGGCTCGCCCGGTGGCGGACAATCCAGCATGTCGGGGGGAGGATCTTCAGGCGGAGGTGGACGTTCTGCCTCGGGAGGAGTCGGAAGCGGTAACACGGCCGGGGGGGGAGGAGCATCGACGGGGCGCTCGGGCGGAGGAAGTTCGGGTGGCGGCATGACCGGCGGTGCGTTGGGTTCAACGGGAAGCGGGGGCTCGATGGGGGGCGCAGGTTCGGCCGGCAGCGGTGCCTCGGCCGGCGGTACATCGGGAACGGCTGGTGGTGGGACTTCGGCCGGCGGCGGCGGGATCACGGGGGCTGCGGGTACCCAGGGGGCGGCGGTCTCGGGACTCTTCGGCACGCAGGACAGCCTGCGGCTGACCGCTGCCGCTCCCTCGCGCAAAGCAGTGTATGTTCCCCTCGGCAGCCAGGTCCCCGGAATGGCCCGTGCCTGCGACCTTCTGACGGTCGGTTACCAGTTGGGGGACGCCAGTCAGTCGATGTCGGCCCAGCCGTCGGGATTGGCCCGGCTCGAGGGAGATCGTCTGCAGCAGGAACTGGCCCGGCAGAATGGGGACACGCAAACCCAGATGGCGGGGCTCCAGATGCTGGCTCCCGAGGTGACCAGCCTGACCTTCGCCTACTTCGATGGCTACCAGTGGCGGTCCGATTGGGACAGCCAGGCGCTGGGAGGGCTGCCGATGGCGGTCGAGGTGCTG
>JBKDUK010000428.1:0-4928 GCA_046339535.1 Planctomycetaceae bacterium
ATGACGCGCCGCAGGGCGTCGTTGGTGGTGTCGCGGGCGGGGCCACGAACCTGCGAATCGGCGGCGTACTCGGCGAAGTCGAGCTGCAGTGCGGCGGCGACATTGCGGGACAGCTCGGCGTGCGAGAGACCTTCCGGGCCTTTGGCGACCGCCGCGTGATAGAGGGCCGAGCGCAGCAGTGCAACCTGCGTGAAGTCGTTGAATTGGCCTGCCTGCAGTGAGGCGTCCTGGCGATTGTCGGTGAAGCTGAGCAACTTGCGGGCGCGGCGGTCGAGCGTTTGGTCCCCCTGCAGTTCGATGAGTGAGCGGACCGCCAGAATGGTGGTGGCGGTGCTGCGGCTGTCGACGCCGAGGGTCGACAGTTTGCCCCATTCCGACCGCTGGCTGCGGTCATGCACGACCCCGCATTCGGGATTGAGACAGAACAGGAATCTGCGGGGAATGAGGGCCGCTTCGATTCCCTCGCCTTCCGAGACCAGATCGCCCCGAGGGGTCACGAAGACGATCTCAGGCAAATCGGCGCGCGCTTCGGGGACCAGACGCTCGACACCGTGCTTGTCGGTCTGTTTGAAATTGCTGGGAAGCCGTTCGAGCAATTCGGCCCCGTCGGTGCGCGGCCAAGGGGCTTGGCTGGACAGATAGAGAAAGGCGTCGCGGCTGCCGTCGTCACCTTCTTCCCGGCGATCTTCACGCGGTCCGAGAAATCGGCCACGGGCCTCGTCCAAGACTGAGACTCGGTAGTAAGCGGCACCGCAATGCCGGCAGAACATCAGCGGAAACAACGGCTTGTCGGGTTCGCCCGGCTTGGCCCCGAGTTTCGACATTTCGAGGTGCCGGATGTCTTCGGGTTCGAGCGTAGTCCAGACGGTGTCGCCGCGGGTGAAGAACTGGTGCAGGCGGAAGGCGAAGATCGGGAACTTGCTTGATGGGCTGCGAAACAGGTTTGCCCCGTGCAGCAGGAAGCTCTGGATGACGTCGGCACAGCGGGATTCGTCGGTGGTGCCGGTGAGGCGCGCCAATTCGGCTCCGGCACTCTCGTGGCCGCGCAGGGTGCGGGGGGCCTGGCGGATGAGGCGGTTGGTGGCGGCTTCGGTGCGGATGCCGAAGGTCGATTCGATCCACGACGCGAGCGGGTGCTGGCGGAACGCCTCGTAGTCGTCGGGAGGGGGCTGTGGCGAGGTGACCGCGTCGCGTAGCCGAGCGATGACGGCCGGATCGTGAAAGTCGATTTCCGGAGTGGAGCGTTCGAGCGTTTCACCAATGACCTGCGCGGGGTCGATGGACGTGCCAAAGAGCGTTTCGGCGACGCGGGCCACGGCCCGCTTTTGATCTTCGGAGGTGCCGGCACTCGCCATGGTGGCGGAGGTGCCGACGCAGATGAGGTCGCGGGCTCCAAACGCGAGACGGCAGCGGCGGATGAGCAGGGCGACGTCGGCCCCCTGCCGGCCGCGGTAGGTGTGGAGTTCGTCAAAGACGAGGTATTGGAGCCCCTGGGCAGCCCGGACCAGCTCGCGGTCTTCGCTGCGGGTGAGCAGCAGTTCGAGCATCATGTAGTTGGTGAGCAGGATGTCGGGGGGATTCGCCCGGATCGCCTCGCGCTCTTCGGTCTTTTCCTGCCCGGTGTAACGGGCGAAGGTGACGGGGGAACGGCCTTCGGGGTAGCCGCGGGAGAGGAACTTGGCGAGCTCTTCCTGCTGGCTGTTCGCCAGGGCGTTCATGGGGTAGACGACAATTGCCTTGATTCCGCCACCGCTCCCCTGCCTCAAAACATGGTCGACGATGGGAACGATATAGGTGAGGCTTTTGCCCGAGCCAGTGCCGCTGGTGAGGATATAGCTGCGTTTGTCTTTCGCTTTGCGGATCGCCTCGGCCTGATGGGTGTGGAGCATCAGGGGGCGACCGGTGTGGTCGGTGTCGGTCTTTTCGACCCGGAAGATGCGCTGGCATTCGGGATGCAGCACCTGCTGCTCGACGAGCGAATCGATGGTCCCCCCCGGCTGGAACGTGGGATTGAGCTGCAGCAGGGGCTCGGGCCAGAAGATGCCGTCGTCGAGCGCGGTTTCGACCCGGGCGTGGATGCGGGGGTCGGCGATCTTGATGAAGCTGCGAGTGTAACTGGCGTAGTCTTCGACCAGCCGCGACCGCATCCGAAAAACGTCCATGACAGCGTTGGGAAGAAGTGGATGACGGGTGGAATGGAACAGGGCGAGGTACAGCCACAACGAAGGGCACTGTGGCGATCCCGACTCGAAGTGATGGGAAGTTTCCCATAGGGGCGCGGCAAATGCCAGCGAACGGGGTGGACATGCTGGGGGTGGCCTGATGGCGGGGAGGGGTGAGGGGAGCCGTAGTGCGAGGGGATGGGCTGAGGCGGTTTCGCCAGCGTTTAACGCATTGTGGGCCCTTTGCCGCGATTTAGGGAGATAACCGTCGGCTAGTCGCGCACAGGGTCGAAACGGGGTCCGCCTCACCAATCAACTAACGACGACCGGTTATCCCTGATCAAAGGTGGTCTCACGGCCACTCGTTGAGTGCTCCCCCAAGGTGTCTTGGCGACCTTGCGTTTTTCGATTCGAAATGGGAAAAATCTTTGGTCTCTTAAACCCCTCTGCAAGGAGTCTTTCCCATGGCACATGTCGTTGCTGAACCTTGTTTTGGTTGCAAGTATACGGATTGCGTTGTTGTCTGTCCGGTCGAGTGCTTTTATGAAGGGGAACAAATGGTTTATATCCACCCCGAGGAGTGTATTGATTGCGAGGCGTGTGTTCCGGAATGTCCGGTAGAGGCGATCTTCCATGAGGATAACCTCTCTGAGGAGTGGAAACCCTATGCGCAACTGAATGCGGAGATGGCAACCCAGTGCCCTGTCATTCTTGAGAAAAAAGATCCTCTCATTCAGAGTTTGGCGCCAAAAGCAAAGCGGAAGAAGAGCTCGAAAAAGCTCGCTGACAAAACACCTAAGCCAGCTCGACAGGATTCGACTGAAACGGCGGGAAAACAAATCCAAGCACCTGCAAAGGGAAATACACAGGGGTTTGCAATCAGTGCGGAAGACCGCAAGATCATCGAGGATGAGGCCATGCGACGCGCGATCGATCATTTCCAAAATAAGGGTTGGGACGTGCAGGATGTCTCACGAACTCAGTCCTATGATCTGCTGTGTGTCAAAAACAAGAAAAAAATCTATGTCGAAGTCAAGGGTACCGTGGGTTTGGGGGAGCAAGTCATTTTGACTGCAAATGAAGTGAGATTTGCTAGGGAAAATCGAGACCAAATGGTTTTGTTCATACTTCAGAGCATTGATTACAAAAAACAGGCGAATGGAACGGTCAAGATTCGGTCATCGACGCCTAAAGTGATCTTTCCGTGGGATGTTGACGAAGGTCAATTGACGGCAAAACAATTTACCTACCGGATTCCTGAAGAATGAAGTTGGTGTCTGAATCCGAGCGTGGCCCGCCGTGAGTGTGTGTAAAAGTCGCAAGGACAAAGGTGGATGGGCTCTTGATTTTGAGCTGAGGATATGCGGCATGGGCTGCTGCAGAGTCGATCCGGTAAATTTGAATGTTAAGCGTGAGAGCCCAAGGCGTGAACGACGGGATCGACCTGCTGTTCGTACCCAACGGTTGCGGGGAAGCGGACACGGAGGTCCCGCCGCCGTGGGCCGAGAGAGGGGAGTCGAGAAAGAGGAGAATCGATTCGGAGGGCCGTTCAGTGGGGCGAACACGGAGGTCCGCGCTCCCGCCACCCGGTGGGTGGGGACCTGCGGACGGTGTGGGGCGGAGGTACGTCCAGCGAGACATAAACGGGGACGGGTACACATTCCCCAAACATGGTGTCTTCCCAATCACGTTCCGGCAGGTCCGACGGGCCGACTGATCCACGAACCGCGCGCGAGACGAAGACGAAGTGTTGGCCCGATGGGCCGGTGAACGACGTGGTCGGGGGGCTTTCCCGGCCCGCTGGGCCGGGCTGGGGGAACGGCTGGCCCTTTGGGCCGGAAGCGGAATTGGGGTGAGGGGGCCAACCGTGCGAACCACGAGCCGTTCACGGCCAATAAATCCAGCGCGGCGGGGGGGGGTGGACCTCTGTGTCCGCGCCCGTTGTGGTGACAGGCCTCCGGGTCGGTCAGTGCCGTTTGTCGAGGACGGCCCGAATGATCCGCCTTCACTCTTCACAATCGAAACCGTCTGACAGCTCGTCGTGTCGTTGAGCCTCGCCTCTTTGTGGAACAGGCTGACAAGCCTGTTCCACAACCGCGGTTGGCGGGGTGTGCCGGTGGGCGATGGTCGATTGACTCTGGACTCCGCGGGCCGGTGGGCCCTGGGGGCGACAGGTTGAAAATCGAACGTACGGACGGTGGGGGGGGCACCTTGCGGGCGGCGTGGCCGATTGTTGTGAGCCCGACGTCATGGAGTTTCCGATCCAGGCGGTTGGGGGGCCCAGGGGATCGGTTTTTGTTGGATGCAGGTCCAGCGAAGCGGACACGGAGGTCCGCCCCCCCGCCGGCTTTTTGGTGGGCCCGGTCGGCGCGGGTTTTGGGATGGGGGTCCAGCGGTGGCTCGGCCGGAGCCTCGCCCGCCCGCGGCGCGGGGGGGTGGGCCCGGCCGGCGCGGGTTTGGGAGGGCGGCCCAGCGGTGCGGACACCGAGGGCCGCGCTCCCGCGACGCTGGTGCTGTTGGGCGTAAGCGTCGGGTGGATCGAACGGTGTGCCCCCTCATCCGCCCTGCGGGCACCTTCTCCCCCACGGGGAAGAAGGACACGATCCAAGCCGGCGCGCGGGGCGGAGACTGGGAGTGGGCAGCGGTCTACGGCTCGGACGGAACCTCGCCTTCCCGGGGTGCTGGTTTGTGGGCCCGGTCGACGGTTGCGAGGTCGATCACTTCAGCCGACGCGCGGGGCACGGGGCGGCCGGAAAATCGCACATG
>JBKDUK010000429.1:0-17538 GCA_046339535.1 Planctomycetaceae bacterium
AGCGGTCGATCGCGCCACGTGGGTCAATATCCGGCTGCGGATGCCGAAGCCGACCGGTGACTTTCTGGAGATCACCCTGCTGCGGCCGGTCGCGTGGCTGGCTGAGCATCTGGCTCAAGCGGCGGCTCTCGATGGGGAGTATCCGCAGGCGCTGGTCGAGGCGCGAGGGACAGACTCCACCCGAGTGGTCACGCAAGTAACTTCGGTGATTCCCACAGTGGATCCGCCCGAACGTTGCCCGGGGATGATCGAGCCGATCACGGCCGACAGCTCCACGGGCTCCCCCTGGATCTTCCTGACACTGCCTGAGCTGGAAGCGGTGGGGCGGGCCGAGATCGTCGAGGTGGGCCCCTGTCCGGAGCTGGAACCGGGTGAAGGCCGGTTGGTGACGGGGACGTTCGCGCACCAGTCGAGCGAAGTGTTCGACATCGCGGTCGACGGACTCACCGAGGCGATTGGCTGCAAGGGAGCCCACCCGTTCTGGAGCGAAGACCGCCACGCCTTCATCCCCGCCCGCGACCTGCTCCCGGGAGAAACCCTCCGCACCAAGTCCGGCACCCTCCGCCAGATCACCCGCATCACCCCCCGCCGAGGGCCGCCGGTGGCGGTGTTCAATCTCGAGGTTGATGCCGAGCACGTGTATTACGTGTCGGCGAGCCTGCTCGGACGTGTGAAACCGCCCCTCGCATCGGCGTGAAGCACCCGACAACGAACGACAAGAAGGTGGCCCAAGCGGGGTGAGGGGTCGGCGGCGCGGATTGCGTCGGCGTTATACCGGTGAGGAACGGACCCCCGCGCGCTGAGGGAATCGTGGCCCTCACAGGCCGGTCCCAGTGGGCGTTCCTCCGTAATCCACCGTCGTGTGGTTCCGAATCAGGGGTCGCGGGGGGCGGACCTCTGTGTCCGCTCCGCTGGATGTTCGTTCTGAGATACCCGAGCGATGGGCAGCCAGACGACTTCGATCGACCACAATCTTGGTCTCCCGCACGCGCAACACGCGTGTCGTGGAGCAGGCATTTCGATTCAAGGATTCCAGCCGCCCAGCCTTCGGTTTTTGTTCGATTCAAATCCGGCGGGCGGAGACAGAGGTCCGCGCTCCCGCCACGCTTCTTTCGGACCCTTTCGGCGGTCTGTGTGAATGCGCGCCGCTTGGGGTTTCCGATCCATGGTTTCTGGACGGCCCATTGGAGCGGGTCTTCGCCGATCCAATCCCAACAGACTTGGGCCGGCGGACAGACTTCGTGAAAACTCACTCCCCAATCACCTTCACCAACACCCGCTTCGGCCGGCGTCCGTCGAACTCGCCGTAGAAGATCTGCTCCCACGGGCCGAAGTCGAGCTTCCCCTTGGTGATGGCGACCCCCACCTCCCGCCCCAGGATCAGCCGCTTCAAGGGGGCGTCGGCGTTGTCTTCGCCGGTGCGATTGTGGGCGTAGCGCTGGGGAGAGGAATCGAAGGGGGCTAGGGTTTCGAGCCAGCGTGCGTAGTCTGCGTGCAGGCCCGCCTCGTCGTCGTTGATGAAGACCGACGCGGTGATGTGCATCGCATTCACCAGCACCAGCCCCTCCTGCACTCCGCTCGCCCGGACGATCTCCGCGATCTGAGGGGTGATATTCAGGAAGCCCAATCGCTGGGGGATCTCGAAGGTCAGGTATTCGGTGCGGGATTTCATCGATGCGAGAAAACTCCAGAAAGGGCGGGGCACCCGAATTCACTGGGGATTGGCATTCACTTCGCCGTCATCCGGATCACCCCCGCCCAGTCGGCGGGGGGCTGCCGGTTGTTCTGCGTGATCTGCAGGGTGAGGAAGTCCTGGGCTTCATCTTCGGCGGGAAGTGAGCGCAGCGTGGACCAGGCCCGTTCCCAATCGCCCGCGAGAAATTGGTCGACCGCCCGATCATACGCCTGCAGGTGGGCGGTGGTCAGCGGACAATCGGGGCCTTCCCCGGGCAACAATTCGTGGGCCAGCGTGGGGGTGTCGAGTCCCAGCGGAAGAATTCGTGCAAGGCGGCGGAGGCGGGCCTCGCCGGGAGGCAGGTGCTCGCGGACCGCGTTCGCCAGCGCTTCGTCCATCACGATGGGGACCCGCAACGTGCGTGACTGCCCCTCCAGCCGGCTGGCCAGGTTCACCACGGGCCCGAACGCGGTAAAGACAAAATGCTCTTCGGTCCCGATGCGCCCGGCCACCCCCCGTCCCTGGGCCAGACCAATTCCCACCCGGAAATCGGCCAGCGGATGACCGGGGGTCGCCCGGGCCAGGTGGAAGGCCCGCCGGATGGCCAACGCCGCCCGGCAGGCGCGCAGGCCGTCATCGGCCGCGGCGACGGGCCAGCCCCAGAAACCCATCGCCGCATCCCCCTGGAAATCGCCAATCACGCCCCCTTCCTGCGAAATGCAGGAGGTCATGACCCCCAGCGCCTCACTGACCCGCTGGAGCAGGGCGGGAAGGTCGTTGCGGGCCGATTCCGCCCGCCGGCTGAAGCCCCGCAGATCACAGAACAAGACGGTCACCAACGACTCGCGCGGCAACAGCCGGTCGGGATCGGTGTCGTCCCCCATCGCAGTCAACACCGAGGGGGGCAGAAACTTCCGCAATCCCGCCTGGCGACGCTCGAGGGCGCTCAGCTGCCGGATCGAACCGACAATCTCCGCCATCAGCCCCACGAACTTCGCCTCGGTGCGCAGGTCGGCGGCGGCTGTCTCGCGGCCATTGCCGTCGAGTCGCCCGGCCAGGTACAGCCCCCACGGTTCCTCCCCGACCCCTTCCACCGGGGTGCAGAGGGCCCAATCGCAATCGAGCAGCGTCGTGTAGTCGGTCGAGGGTTGGGTCCGCTCCCAGACATGCAGCAGGGTCTGCTTCCGTTCGACCAGCGCCCCGCGGGCCAACCGCTGGCTGAGGGGAACGGCCCCTGCGGTTTCGTGCCGGCGGACCGACTCGAGCCAGCGAATGGGCCCCTGGCGGGGGACGGCCACGACTCCCGCCACCTCGCACCGCGGCACCCCCGCCAGCAACACCTGGGCCAGCCGCCGCTGCAACTCGGGTTCACTCGGGGCACCATGGATGAGTGCCGGAAGCTGAGTGAGCGCGTCGAGCCGCCGGTCGGCATCCCGGTAGGCCACCTGTGCGAGAGCCGCCGGGCTGAACGCCACCTCTTCGATGGGGGATCCAGATGGGGGGGAGGCGAGAGCGGATGGGGCCGACATGAGGCGGCAGCAGGTCGCTCCCACCACGAACTGCCCCCCAGGGATGACGACGCACTGCCGGGATTCCTGCCCTTCGAAGAACAGCGGATTCTTCGCCTGGGGGAGCAGCCGCACTTCGATTTGGCTGGCTTGGACGACAATTTCCAGGTGACGGCGGGAAACCTGCGGGTCCCCTGTCACCATCACATCGCATTGGGGCTCCCGCCCCACGATGAGTCTCTGTCCGGGGGAAAGTTCATAGTCCACCGGCACTGCCGGGGATGGACCGATGACCTGCAGGCGGAACGGTGCCCCATCAGCGCGCATCGGGACCTCGCAGTTCGGCCGCCCAGCCATGCCCCGCGAGAATGGCGGCGACCTGGCTTTCGGGAAGGTCGGCCTCCTTCAGTTTTCCCAGCGCTGATTCGCAATAGAACAGGGGAAATTGGCTGCCAAACAGCAGTTGCTCCGCCCCCACGCGTTCGGCAAATCGGGCCAGGCCCAGCACTCCTTCGACCATCGCGAAGTCGAACCAGACACGCTGGCTGCGGGCGAGGGGAATCACGATCTCGTCCGGCAGCGTGCCCGGGGCATTCAGCAGTTGCAGCCGGAGGTTGGGAATCTGGCCCAGGAGTCTGGGAAGTGGGTGAAGGTCGACCGCCGGCACCTGACACAGCGGATGCTGGGTCCGCTCGTCTTCGAGTTTCACCACGAGCTGCACAAACAGATGGGCTTCGGCGGCTGCGGTCAGCAGTTCTGCCGCCACGGGCTCAGCGAGTGTGTAGCCGTGATAGGCCGGGTAGAGCCGGAGGCCCCGCATCTGATGGGCGGCGACGCAATCCGTCAGCACATCCCGCCATCCCGGCAACAGGGGGTTGACGGTGCCAAGGGGGAGGAACCGCACATCGGGGGCACCGGGCGGCCGTTCGCACGCCCGCACCAGCCGGCGGTTGACCTCGCCCAGATCGCGGTGCCAGACCCCCTCCAGCAGCGAGACCCAGGCGACCTGGACTTTGGCGTGTGCCAGCCGTGATCGCAGTTCGGGCGTGGTGTCCCACGGGAGAAACCGGAAGGGCCAATGCCCCAGGTGGACGTTGGTGTCGACGATCATGTGGGAAGCCCCCGGGCCTGCAACAGCGGCAGCAGCAGCCCCCGCAGATTGTCGCGCAAAATCATCCGTCGCTGGAATTCTTCGATGGCCGCCCCCCGAACTTTCGCCAGTTGCGAGGCGTAACTTCGGCCAGGCACATCGCTGCCGTAGATTACGCGCTCGGCCCCCAGTTCCCGGACAGCCATCTCGACCATGCCGGTGGTGGGGTCGAATCCGGCGGTTTCCACCCAGATATTCGGGCTTTTGCGGATCGCCTGGATGCCCAACCGCCAATCCCCCCCGGCATGGCCGCAGATGAATCGGGCGTCGGGGTGACGGCGGGCCAGTTCGACCAGGTCGGCGGTGGTGGATTCTCCGGGGAGATTACCGGTCGTCTTGTGCCAGGTGTGTTGCAGGATCGGAACCTTCAGCTCGGTCGCGCGGGCCACCAGAGGGTCGAGCAACTCCGAGTTGCAGCGGACCGCCACCCAGAGTTTGACCCCCACCATCGGCCCTTGGGCCACACAGCGTTCGAGTTCGTCGAGGCTCGCCTGGGTGTGCCGGGGGTTGAGATAGACCAGTCCCAATGCCCGATCCTGGTGGTGGGCCAGCGCCTCAAGCACCTCGTCGTTCTGTTGCCGCAGTTCCTCGGGAGAGGGGTCGAAGACGAAGGTTTGCCCCATGCAGAGGCACTGGCGTTCGATCCCCATGCGGCGGGCAATGTCCATCAACCGGGCCATCCGCTCGGTGGGGGTCGCTCCCGGAAGACCGGACAGGTGTCCGTGCAAATCCCAGATCATGGCGGTTGGAAATGGGGGGAGGAAGAGGGGCGGCTCGTGGAATGGAAGTCTACCAGTCGACTGGCGGAGCTGGCGACACCGGGGGTGAGACCGGACGATGCCAGTTCTTCCGTTTGGCGGGAGAGGTTGTTCAGAATCAGATCAGCCGTCGAGTTTTTGAGAAGAGGGAGGACGGCTCCTGAAAGATGCGCATGGCCCGACTCGTCGTACAAACTGGCAGTCTCGGCAGAGTCGGCAAGGTCGCTTGCTGAACGGGGGGAGAGCAGAAGGGGTCTGTGGTGAATTGAGGTGCGGAGTGATAGTGTATGGGGAGCACTGGATGCCTCGATCCAGTGACCAGGAAAGGTTGCGATCGTGCGAGCAGGACCTCGTGCCGATGTGGCCTTGCGTTCACCTGGTGTCCCTGTACTTTCTGTCGTCCTGACTGCATGCCGACGTTCCGGAAGCTGCTTGTTGCGAATCGCAGCGAAATTGCAATTCGCGTGTTCCGCACCGCCCACGAATTGGGGATCCGCACCGTGGGAATTTATTCCCACGAAGACCGGTACGCCCTGCACCGGTTCAAGGCGGATGAAGCCTATCAGGTGGGGGTTCCCGGGGAGCCGTTGCGGTCGTATCTCGACCCGGTGGCGATCGTGGCGCTGGCGAAACAGCACGGCGTCGACGCGATTCACCCGGGGTATGGATTCTTGTCTGAGAATCCCGCCTTGGCGCGGGCCTGTGCTGATGCGGGCATCACGTTTGTGGGACCCTCGGCGCGGATTCTCGAGCAACTGGGGGACAAGACCGCCGCCCGTGACCTCGCGCAAAAGGCGCAGGTGCCGGTGTTGGCCGGGACGGCCCGGGCAGTGCGGCATCTCGACGATGCCCGCCGGGCGATTGAGAAGCTGGGTTACCCGGTGATTTTGAAAGCGGCCAAGGGGGGCGGTGGACGGGGGATGCGGGTGGTGGCTGACGCCGCGGCGCTGGCCGGTGCCCTCGAACAGGCCCAGCGCGAGTCGCAGACGGCGTTCGGCTCGAATGAAGTGTTTGTCGAGAAGTTCATCCGCCGGGCCCGGCACATTGAGGTGCAGTTGCTGGGAGACAAGCATGGCAACCTCGTGCATCTCTACGAGCGTGACTGCTCGCTGCAGCGTCGGCACCAGAAGGGGGTCGAGATTGCTCCCTCGCCCAGCCTGTCGACCGAGCTGCGCGACAAGATTTGCAACGCCGCACTGAAGATCGGCCGGGCGGCGAATTACGAAAACGCCGGGACGGTCGAGTTCCTGGTCGATGCCGACAGCGGCGAGTACTACTTCATCGAGGTGAATCCGCGGATCCAGGTCGAGCACACCGTCACCGAGGAGGTGACCGGTTACGACATCGTCAAGTGCCAGATTCTGGTGGCCCAGGGAGCGAAACTGACTGACGAGGAAATTGGACTCGTGCAGGAGAAGATCCAGACCCGCGGGTTTGCGATCCAGTGCCGGGTAACCACGGAAGACCCCGCCAACAACTTCATGCCCGACTACGGACGCATCACCCACTACCGGTCGGCCAGCGGGATGGGGATCCGGCTGGATGCGGGGACCGCGTTTTCGGGGGCGGTGGTCACGCCGTTCTACGACTCGCTGCTGGTCAAGGTCATCTCGAAGGGGATCCGGTTTGTCGACGCGGCCCGGCGGATGGAGCGCTGCCTGCAGGAGTTCCGGGTCCGCGGGGTGAAGACCAACATCCCGTTCCTGATCAACCTGATCACCCATGAGACCTTCCAGAACGGGCAATGCACGACCCGCTTTCTCGATGAGACGCCGGACCTGTTCCGGTTCGCCGCCCGCAAGGACCGGGCGACCAAGCTGTTGACCTACATGGGGGAGGTGATTGTCAACGGCAATCCGCTGGTGAAGGTCAAGCCCCCCCAGGTCCGCAAGACTCCCGCGCCGCTCCCGGCGTACGACCGCACCCAGCCCGTCCCCCCCGGAGCGCGGAATGAACTGCTGCGGTTGGGGCCCGAGAAGTTCTCGAAGTGGATCCGCGACCAGAAGCGGCTGCTGCTGACCGACACCACGTTCCGCGACGCCCATCAGTCGTTGCTGGCGACCCGCATGCGCACCTACGACATGGTGCGCATTGCCGAAGCGTACTCGCGGCTCTGTCCGCAGCTGTTTTCGCTCGAGATGTGGGGCGGGGCCACCTTCGACACCGCCATGCGGTTCCTGAAGGAATGTCCGTGGCAACGGCTGGCCGACATGCGGGCCCGGGTCCCGAATATCCTGTTCCAGATGCTGCTGCGGGCGTCGAACGCGGTGGGCTACACCAACTATCCCGACAACGTCGTGAAGGCGTTTTCGCGCGAGGCGGCCCAGGCGGGGATCGATGTCTTCCGCATCTTCGACTCGCTGAACTGGGTCCCCAACATGCGGGTCGCCATGGAGGCGGTGCAGGAGGCGGGCGGGATCTGCGAAGCGGCCATCTGCTACACCGGCGACCTGCTCGACCCGTCGCGCGACAAGTACAACCTCAAGTATTATGTCGAGCTGGCGCAGGAGCTCGAAAAGATGGGGGCGCATATCCTGGCCATCAAAGACATGGCCGGTCTGTGCAAGCCTTACGCCGCCGAAAAGCTGATCAAGACACTCAAGCAGGAAATCGGCATTCCGGTCCACTTCCACACCCACGACGTCAGCGGCATGCAGGCGGCCGCCATTCTGAAGGGGGCCGAAGTGGGGCTCGACATCGCCGACGGGGCGATCGCCACGATGGCGGGAGGAACGTCGCAGCCCAATCTCAATTCGCTGGTGGAGGGACTGCGGTTCCAGCCTCGCGAAACCGGGCTCGATCCGGAAGTGTTGCGGCAGATGGCCTACTACTGGGAGGCGGTCCGCGACTTTTACGTCCCATTCGAGACCGGCATGAAGTCGGGAGACCCCGACATCTACCTGCATGAGATGCCGGGAGGGCAGTCGACCAATCTCTTCCAGCAGGCAAAGGCGTTGGGGCTCTCGGATCGCTGGAACGACGTCTGTCACACCTACGCGGCGGTCAACCGGCTGTTTGGCGACATCGTCAAGGTCACCCCGTCATCCAAGTCGGTGGGGGACATGGCACTGTTCCTGCTGGCCAACAACATGACGGCCGAAGATGTGCTGGAAACCGCCAAGGAAGTGGTCTATCCCGAGTCGGTCATCGACCTGATCGCCGGCCGGATGGGGCAGCCTCCCGGAGGTTTCCCCGCCAAGGTCAAGAAGCGGATTTTGCGCGATGTGAAGCCGTTCAAGGGGCGGCCGGGGGCGAGCCTTCCCCCGGCCGATTTCGCCGCCGCCGAGAAAAAGGTCGAGAAGATCCTCGGACGGAAGCCCAATTCCCGCGAGGTGATCTCGTATCTGCTGTACCCCCGGGTGTTCGAAGAATTCGCCACCCACCAGAAGCAGTACTCCGACATCAGCGTGCTGCCGACACCGACCTTCCTGTATGGACAAGAGTCGGGAGAGGAGGTGGCGGTCGACATCGAAGAGGGGAAGACGCTGATCATCAAGTTCCTCACCATGTCCGAGCCGCATCCCGATGGTTGCCGGACGGTGTTTTATGAGCTGAATGGCCAGCCCCGCGATGTGAACGTGCTCGACCGCTCGCGCGAACCGCGTGAGACGGCCCGCACCAAGGCCGATCCCGCCGATCCTCTGCAGGTGGCCGCTCCCATGCCCGGCCTGGTGGTCAACGTCGCCGTCCAGGCGGGTGATCGGGTGGCCCGCGGCCAAAAGCTGCTGACGATGGAGGCGATGAAAATGGAGACCACCCTCTACGCCGAGCTGGAGGGACGCATCGCCGAGTTGATCTGCAAGCCGGGAACGCAGGTGCAGACGGGCGACCTCGTGTTGCGGATGGAGCGGTTGCCGGAAGAACCGGCCGCCCCGGCGAGGTAGCGTCGTCCGGAGCCACGCTGTCGCGATGGTGGCGGACGTGACCACGGGATCGGCACCTGATACAAGACGAAGACAGCCGCTGCCACAGGGGTGATGGCGGCTGGTTTCGCTGGTCCCTTGCCGGTTGTCATCATGCCCGCCGTCGCCGCTTCGTCCGTCTCCCTCAGTCAGCGGTATGCCGCCGAGTTTCCCGGCTCGGCCCTCCTGGCCGCCCGGGGTCGGCAGCTCTTCCCCGACGGGGTGACGCATGACAGTCGGGCCCTCAATCCGTTTCCCGTCTACATCGACCGGGCCCTCGGTTCGAAGAAATACGACCGGGATGGGCATGAGATCATCGATTACTGGATGGGGCATGGGGCGCTGTTGCTGGGGCACAGCCATCCGGCCATTGTCGAAGCGGTCCAGCGGCAGGTCCCCCTGGCGACCCATCCCGGAGCCTGCCATGAACTGGAAATCGAGTGGGGCGAGTGGGTTCATCGGCTGACCCGCTGCGGCGAACGGGTGCGATTCGTCAACAGCGGGACCGAGGCCACCTTGATGGCCCTGCGCATCTCCCGCATCATCACTGGCCGGCGGAAGGTGCTGAAGTTTGAAGGACACTTCCACGGCTGGCATGATCTGCTGATCCCGGCGGCTGATCCGCCGTATGGCACCGGTCAGTATGGAATGCCGGGCATCACCCAGAATGTGCTCGATGACCTGGTGGTGATTCCGCCGAATGACCTGGCGGCGCTGGAGCGGGCCCTCGATGAGCACCATCCCGCCTGCGTGATTCTGGAAGGGACGGGGGGGCACTGGTCCCTGGTCCCAATGCGGGGGGAGTTCCTGCGGGCTGTCCGGGAGTTGACGGCGCGTAAGGGGGTCCTGCTGATTTTCGACGAGGTGATCACCGGGTTCCGCGTGCATCCGTCCGGCTCGCAGGGGCATTACGACATCACTCCCGACCTCACCACGCTGGCCAAAATTCTGGCGGGCGGGTTGCCAGGCGGGGCGCTCGCCGGCAAGGCGGAGTACATGTGCGCCCTCGAGAGCCAGAACCGCTGGGGGAAAAAGATGAAGCATCCGGGGACGTACAACGGCAATCCGCTGTCGGCCGCGGCGGGAGTGGCCGCCCTCGCGGAGGTCGCCCGGGGGGATCTGTGCCGGCAGGCGAACGAGATGGGGCGCCGGCTGCGGACGGGCCTCAACGAGCTCTTCGCCCGCACAGGGGTCAATTGGTGCGCGTATGGCGAGTTCTCGATGGTGACGGTGGTCCCCGAGTACGACGGCCCTCGTCCCGACAGTGACGACTTCATTCCATACAACAACGACGTGGCCCGGCTCGACCGCAAAATCGACCCGAAACTGACCCACGCCTTCCGCTGTGCCCTGTTGTTGAACGGGCTCGATTTCTTCGGCTGGCGGGCGATGCTGTCGGGAGTGCACACAGCCGAAGACATCGACCGGACGGTTGAAGGGATGGAACGGGCGATTGGTCTGTTGCGGACCGAGGGATTGGTCCCGTGAGCCGGGCCGAAGCCGAGTGTCCCCGGTGTCGAGCGCAACTCGATCTTGAGACGCTGGCCCAGTCGCAGGCCACGACCTGCCCATTCTGCGAGGGGGATGTTTCGGCACTTCTGGCAGGTTGGCAGCCAGACATTCCGGAGCGATACGAACCCCGGGTCATCCCTTCGGCCGAGGACGCGGGGCATTTGCTCCGGCCCTTGCCCACGGGAAGCCGACTGCAGGTTGTCCAGTCGGGGCAGGACCAACTGGTGATCTTCATCGCCTCCGGGGGGAGCGGGGGGACATCGCTGTGGTGGTTCAGTCTGTTCTTTACGACGATTCTGGTCTTTATCACCGCAGTGTTCCTGTTTGCCCTGGCAGCCCCCGGTCAGCGTGTCCAGGGAAATCCATTTGTGGCTTATCTGGTCCTGGGATTGTTCTGGCTGATTGCGCTGGGCCTGGGGTGGATGGCAGTTCGTCTGAAGTTCTCCCAGACACTGCTGGCGGTCGATCCCCAGCGAGTGGTACTGAAGACGATTCTGTTTGGCCGCACCCGCCAGCAGGAATTGTCGCTCGAGACGGGAGCGGAGTGTGGACTGCGCGAGGCCTACTCGGTCAATGACGTTCCCGTCTACGCGATCGAAGTCGGGAACGGAGAGGACTCGGTGCGGTTTGGCACGAATCTTGAGCCGGAAGACAAAGAATGGCTGTTGGATGAGATCCAACACCGCCTGGGAAGTTCCGGACGTGCTTCCGGACCAGGAACCGTGCGGGCCGAGTTGGCTGGGGACGTTGTTTCTGGGCTCCACCTCACCCCCGAGCCGGCGCGTTTCAGGCAGATCGAGCGCTCCGAAGACGTAGCCCCTCTCCTGCCATCGCAGCTCCCGCCGGAAACCCCCATTCGCCTGTTGGAGGAGACCCCGCAGTGCCTGAGTTTCCGGTTTCCCGCCATGCCGAATCGGTTGATGCGAATCGTGGTCCCTCTGTTTATTCTGGCTTTCATGAGTGTCTGGATGGCTGGAGCGGGGTTCATCGCCTGGCAGAGGTGGGGAGGGGGGATGGCTTTTGGCGTGGTGGGCAGCGTCATGCCGTTGTTGATGCTGGCATTGGGGATGATCCCGGTCGGCGGAGCTCTCTTTCTGGGATTTGGCCGAACCACGGTCCGTTTGACCCGTGACGAATTCCTGTGCCGCTGGAGCCTCGGACCTTTCGGCCGACAGTGGGGACTGCCCGTCAGTGACATTGAGTGCATTTACCTCGAGCGAGACCGGGAAGGGGCACGGAATCGCCAAGATGCCGAATCCCGCCGTGTCAACTCGCGGAAGACATCGGGCGGAATTGTCGTCGCCGCTCCCAACCGGATCGTGGTGGTGGCCCCCTTCGCGGAGGCAGGCTTCTCCAGGCAGGTGGCGGGGCTGATCAAGGCACAGCTCGCATCCTGGGGCCGAACGGTGCCGGTGCAGTGGGTGGATCCGGCACGCGCGGACAGTCCATGAATTGGCACGATACGAGAATCTGACCGAGCGGGAAACGCAGAGTCTTCAGCGAATCCCACTGGTCGCATTGGACTGGATGTCCTCCTGCGACTCTTAGCACTGTCAGACGCCCCTGTCCGCGCCAGTTCGATTGGGTCGCCATGCCGACGATTGTGCTGCTCCGGCGTCATTCGTCCAGCACCCACGGGCTGGTTCGCCCGACGCGTGGACCCTGGCGGCTGGTTGGCGCGGGACAACCGCCGACGGGAGTGGGCCAACGCCACGGAGCGGCGGGTATCGCCCGAGATGCTGGGTCTGATCGGTGGACGGCTGGAAGCCTGGGGAGAAAGGGGGGAGGTGGCGGCGCAGGGGCCTGTTGCGGCGGGAGGAGCATCGGCCTCACCGACCAGCGGTTTTGGATCGGGACCAGCGGGGTGGGGGACAGGGGCCGCGATTCGTGGTGAGAGAGAGGTCGGGATTGCAGTCCCGCCTGGAATTGTCGAAACTTTCCCGTTTGGGGTCACGTTCGTCTGAAGGCTGGAATGTCTCTGTGATCGTTTCGGCAAGTGCGAGGTGAACCGCATGAAAACAAATTGTCCGCACTGCCATGCTCATGTGTCGCCCGTGACCTTGAGGGGGAATCAATCGACTTCCTGCCCTTTTTGCGGAAGAGATGTCTCGGGAGTGCTGGCCCAGTGGGAGGCGGCCCGGCACGCGGTGGGGAAAGATGCGCGGGATGCTGGATATGAGGTCCTGGGAAAGCGAATCGAGCCCGTGCCTGCGAAAAGCCGGATCGAGGTGGTGGAGGCGACGCCGGAACGGTTGGTCCTGTTCATTCCGCCGGCATCGCGCGATCATGCCGACAGGGTTCGCTGGCTCGTTTTCCAAATTTGTTTGGCAGCGTTCATGGTTGTCTTGTATCTCCTGCAAATTGTGTTCGGTGACCCCGAACTGTGGGTGGTCAAAGTGTTGAATCTCGCGCCCACGACTCTGTTTGGGTTGATGGTGTTTTATGGAATCAAATCGGAAGTTCCGCGCTTCTGTCAGAGTACCCTGCTGTCTCTCGACGTCGATCGGCTGACCTTGGAGCATCGCTATCGATTCCGGAACCAATTCCACGAGCTTCCCATCACGACGGCAACCACTTGTTCATTGGCGCCGCTGGGTAAAGTGAAGGGTTCTCTTGCCGGTTACGATGTGCTGTTCGAGACCGATGCCCGGAAGGTCGCGATCGGTTCGTTCCTGACGCCGACTGAGCGAGAGTGGCTGGTTCGCCAATTCAATGTTTTGCTGCCGGGGGGTGAGATTCTGGTGTCCCGCAGACCGAACAAGGTGAGTGAATTGGGCACAGCGGCGATGGCTGCGACTGCGGCATCGGGCACAGCCACGACAGACGCCAGAAACCTGACGCAAGGGACCGCGGTATTACTGCAACGGACGTCTGAGTCCCGGGGGATCGTCTGGGGATCGCTGACGAGCCAGGAGCTGCCCCGCGGGGCATCGATTGAAGTTCAACGTGACACCGCAGAGATTCTTGAGTTTGCGTTTCCACTGCAGTTCGGCTGGGAATGGTTGCCGTTCTCGCTGCTCTTTGCTCTTGGTGTGATCCTGACGACTGTGTGGGATCCCTTCGTGACACTCACGGGATGGCTGGTTCTCGCCCCCTTTCTGATCCGGTTTCTCTACCTCATGCTGGGAACGGTCATTGTGCGGGTCACGCCCGACACAGTGGAGTGTTGCTGGAAGTCGTGCGGCACCGTCCTGACCGACCGGATGGCGGTCGCCGACATCACCCAAGTGGGCCTGGGATACCTGACTGTTTTGAGGCGTCGGAATTTGATGTATTACCCATCTCCAGGATTCGCCAGGAATCCCGGAGATGGCTGCTGGCTGGAAGAGGGCCGGAGAAGAATGACGCTGGCGAGTGTGAGTCCGCCCGATGTGTCTGTGGATGTGCTGGGACTGATCGTCGGACGCCTTGAGTCCTGGGGGGCGATCGAGGTGGCTCCGCTCCCGCAGGAATCGAAACCAGCCGTTCCAGCCACCCCGACCTGATTTCATTCTGGTGGCTGCGTGAACTCTGTCATTCCCCAGTGTGGGACCAATTTGGTGTCGGGGAGAACGCCATGAATCTGTGCAAGACCAACTGTCCGCACTGTCACGCCCATCTGTCGCCAGCCACCCTGCGGGCGGATGGTGCGACCTGCTGCCCCTTCTGCGACCAGGATGTGTCGGAAGTTCTGGACGTGTGGAGCAATCCAGAAACGAACGGTGGACAGACTCTCCCCAGTGGGGGGGCCGCCACCACCGACGGACTTTATTGCCCTCTTCCTTGGAGCAGCCGGCTGAAGGTTCTCGAGGCCAATCCGAAGCGGGTGTCACTGCTGATCCCCAGAGGCTGGAGTTCCCCCAACAGCCGATTGTTTGGCATCTTGACCTTGCTGCTGTTGAGCCCCTACGGAGCCATCGTCTGGTTCTACAATGGATTTGTTGTGCAACCCGACCAATCCGCGCTGATCACGGTGGTGACGTTTCCCGTCGTCCTGGTGTTTCCTGCCATTCTGTATGCGGTGGCTCGAAATCAGGTTCCCAATTGGTTTCGCCAAGTCTGGATTACCCTGGAAGCCGGACAGATCACATTCCGAACCAGGCTGTTCGGCCGCGAAGAGGTGCGTGGTCTGCCCGTGTCGGCCGATACGGTCTGCGCTATGACCATCGTGGAAAACACCGGCCCCCGCATTCCCCGGTACGAGGTCTTGGTCCGAAATCCGCAACAGCAATTCGTCATCAACAATTGCCTTTCGGATGCCGACCAGGAATGGTTGGTCAGACAGATCAGCAGTTGGGTCGCCGCGAATGCGTCCCCTACCGCCACGCCCGAGACTTCGAATCGCCAGGTCGAAGATCCCTCACGCGACAAGGGGCAGCTCTCCGCGGTCGTCTCCCCTCGGTCGCTCGGTGTGAACCCCCTTGGAGGAGTCCCGCCCCAGGAATCACCGGGCTCGACTCCCATTCCGATGCGATTCGAGCCGACGCTCGAATCGGGAGAATTCACCATTCCGCTGTTGCAGGCCGCCGAACTACCGGCGTCCTCCGAGATCCACATTCTGGAAAACTAACCCGGCTGTATCCGGTTTTCGTATCCATTGCGGTGGGCGCTGTCGACAACAATCGCCCATTTGTTCCTGGCACTCGCGTGTGCGATTCCGGGATTTGGGACGCTCTGCTCGGGCATCGAATATGGCTTCTGGGTCGGTCTGGTCTTCCTGCTTCCCTCGGCATTGATCGTCGCGTTCTGGCTGTCCATGGAACTTGGAGAGGGCACAATCCGGCTGACCCCTGAAACCCTGGAGTGTGTCTGGTCCAGCTACGGTTTCCGCCTTCCTGACCGGATGCCCGTCGAATCGATCCAGGGATTCCAGGTTGGGAACCTGATTGCCCTGCGGCGTTCGGGAACGATTCACCGGCCTCTGGGTGGGGATTCCCGGGATCCAGGACCAGGCTGCGGCGTCTTGCGAAGAGCCAGCCAGTTTCAGCTTGTCTGGGGGAGCGATCTGCTCCTGTCCCGACAGATACTCGGGTTGATTCTGGGAAGATTGTCGGAATGGGGAGTGATCCAGGTCTCTCCCGCTGCGCATCAGCAAGCCGCTTCGCGGTCAGGCGAATGAATCGCGGAATGGGTTTGCCCCGATTCCCAGAGCTGCACAGACCTATCGACTGATGTTCGCGGAGTGATTGGCGTTCAGGAACCGGCGCGGACGAGAGGGACACTCGCCAAATCGCAGGTCGGCCCATGTCTGATTTGCTAAACTCAGGATCAGCGGTTGCGGTCGCGTCCGACACGAGGGGGCGAAACGCGGTGTGCTTCAGGCGGGCGACCGCAGTTGGGTGAAGACGGACCTGGAAATGAATCTACATTCTGACTCGAATTCAATTCCTGATCAGGCCGCGCTGCTGGTGCCCCCGGCGGGGAGTCGAATTCAGATCGTGGAGAATTCGCCCGAACGACTGACGCTGGTGTTTCCCCCGGCCAAGGGGAGACTGGATTCCAACGATTACTTTGTCCTGGGTTGGTGGGGCATCTTGGGTCTGTTGACTGCGGTATGGGTGGGAGGTGTTCGCCCCAAACCGGCTCCGGACGATTCGCCAGAAGTGACGCCGTTGGTTTTGACGGTCTTCTGGATCATTGCGATTGGAATGGCAGTCGCACGGCTGCGGTCCCGGAGCCGAACGATCCTGCTGTCGATCGACCGGACTCGCTGCGTGCTACGGACCATTCTGTTCGGACGCACGTCCACCACCGAGATTCCGGTGACGGACGACACTCTGGCCGATGTCAGGCTTCCCAAGGAGGATGGAGATGCCCGCAGCGATGTTCAGATTGGCGGGCACGGCCGGGACTTGCAGGTCCCCGCCGTGCTCTCCGTCGCCGAGCAGGTCTGGTTGATTGGCCAAATCAATGCATTTCTGCACGGTCCCGAGACCGCGGCGTCCTTGCGGTGCCGTGGATCTGCTGTGACGTCGAATCCGGGGTGGAGTCCTGTGCCGTCGGCGGAACTTCTGGCGAACTCGCCGATTGGACTGCGCGAGGATTCGCCCCAGAGGCTGCGTCTGGAATTGGCCGACTTCCCCAACCGGACCGGGCGATGGTTGTGCACCGCTGGCGTGCTGACGGTCGCCGGCTTCGGCTTGAGGTCGCAGATTCGGGAACGTTTGGCGGAAGTGCCCGGATGGGGAGCGATGCTTCCCTGGACAATTGCCTTCCACGTCGTCTGCTGGATCCTGGGTGTCGCCACTTTTGCCTTTGTCATCTGGCGCAAGACGTTCATCGATCTGACACCCGAAGAACTCCAACTGCGAATCGGCGTCGGTTGGCTCTTCGAAACCACCAAGTTGCCGACCCTTCAGATTCGCGGCGTCGTGGTGAGTCGTTGCCACAAATTGCCGATGGTCCGAGAATTGGATGCCAACCATCCCGACGCGCTTCAGGACGGAACCACTGATTGCCTGGTTGTCGGTGAGCAATCACGTGTTGTCGTCGCGAAAAATCGGTCTCTCGTCATCGCCCGGCAGGTGGCGGGATTGCTGGTGGCGAAACTTGCGTCGTGGAAACGGAACGTGGATTTCCGTGAAGAGAGTCGGTGAACGCCATTCGGCTACCTGCATCCCCGCGTCCCCTGATAGACTGAGCGTAGTCCTTTTTCCGGTCCGGAACTCCGACATGTCGAACTTCTTCTTCCCCGGTCACCTGGCCCTCCAGGGGCGGCGTCAGTTTCTGCAGCAGGCGGGATTGGGCTTCGGCTCGCTCGCCCTGTCGTCGCTGCTGCATGAGCAGACGAAAGCCGCCAATCCGCTCGCCGCTCATCCCCCCGAATTCACCGGGAAGGTCAAGTCGATCATCTGGCTGTTCATGACGGGCGGCCCCTCGCAGGTCGACACCTGGGACTACAAGCCCGAACTGCAGGCCCGTGATGGTCAGCCGCTGGGCGGGGCCGATCCGAAAACCGGGTTCTTCGAGACCAGCGGCAAATGCCTCACCTCGCCCTTTGTCTGGAAACAGCATGGCGATTCCGGCACGTGGGTCCCCGAGATCTTCCCGCACC
>JBKDUK010000430.1:0-3563 GCA_046339535.1 Planctomycetaceae bacterium
AGCGATGTCATCTTTTTGAGGGGGACAAGGTCGTAGACTGAAGATTCATCGATGTTCAGTTCTTCGAGACGCAGGTCCTGCAATGGTTCGAGCGACAGGACGCGGACACGACCGAGCGACAGTTTTCTGAGTTGCCGGCACATTGCCAGCGGATCGAGTTTCTCGACCTGCGTCCCCAGGATGTCGAGGCTCTCCAGTGGCATCTCTCTCAGGGGTGAGAGATCGCGGAGCGGAGAGTAAATTACGCGCAGGTGCTTGAGTTTGAGTCCCCGCAGAGGGCTGAGATCGGCGAGGAGTCCCGGTGTATCGGGACTCTTGTGACAGAAGATGTCTTCGACATGCTTCAGATACGGATTGTCTTTCAAGGCTCGCAGGGGAGACAGATCGCGTACTTTCTCGATTCCCAGCATGAACCGGACATGCGGAGGGTGACCATGCACCTGCAGTTCATCCAACATTCCGGGATTCAATTCTTGCAGTTTCTGACCGATCTGCTGGTATTGCTGGGCAACAGGGAGTGAGCGGAGTTGCTTGTTCCAGTCATCAAACTCGCGGCTGTGAAACCAAAGTGTGAGATCCTCCGGCTCAGTCTCTTCGACGGCAGGATCTGTCGATTCGGCCAAAGCGAATTTGTTCCGGTTCGTCTTTCCCGCCGTCAGGCGGATCGGGAATTCCTGCGTTTCAAACCGGTCCTGCGACAGTCGTATCTGATAGGCCCCCGGCAGGGCCTGCAAAGTCACCTGTCCCTTCTGGGCCGCACCGCGCGTGACAACGGTTCCGCGGTCATTCACCAGTTCCACAAACGCATCTCTCGGCGAGACTTCGAGGACCAGTGTCGTGGGGGCCGGGCGACTGACCAGCCACCACACCAGCACAAGCGCCAGCACGGCGGTCGTCGCCAGCGCTCCCCAGAGCCAGCGGCGCGGCACCAGGGGGAGCCGGGCCGTCGACCGCGCACTGCGCGCACGGACTGGTGTCGGGTCAATGGTCAGCCCGGACCAAACCGCGTCGGAGTCCTCGGATGCGGGGACGCTGCTCTGGGCTGGGTTGCTGGAACCCCTGGGGGATTGTGTCGGGGCTGCGGCCAGTGACGGCCCCTGTGTCTGGAACCGTCGCAGGTCGGTCAGCAGGTCGGCACAAGATCGGTAGCGCTGCTCGGGAGACTTGGCGACCAACCGGGCAAACAACTCGTTGAGTGCCGGGGGGACATCGGGACGCAGTGTCCGCAGGGAGGGGATGGGGGCCGTCTTGTGCGCGATCAGCGTTTCGACCGGATTGGACCCGCGATACGGGGGCTGGCCGATGAGCAGGAAATAGAGCGTACAGCCCAACGAGTAGAGGTCGGAGCGTTCATCAACGAGCCGGGCGTCCGAGGCCTGCTCGGGGGACATGTAGTCGACGGTTCCCAGACCGACCCCCGTCGCGGTGAGTTGGGTGGTGGTCCGGTCGGTCGAGGAGTCGGAAGCGTCTGGACTGAGGGAAATCGCGAGTCCCAGATCGAGCACTTTGACCTGACCCGATTCGGACAACAGCAGATTGCCGGGCTTGATGTCGCGATGGAGGATTCCCTGGGAATGGGCCGACTGCAGTCCCTGGGCCACCTGTTGAATGCAGTCGACCGCCTGTGCCACGGAAAGCGGGCCGTCTTTCCGGATGCGTTTCGAAAGATCCTGGCCGGGGACCAGTTCCATGACCAGAAACCAACGCCCCTGTTGCTCCTCGGCATCGAGGGCTCTGACCAGATTGGGGTGGCTGACCTGCGAGGCCAGACGCACCTCCCGTTCGAACCGCCGGATGGCGGTCTTGTTCCAGCAGAGTTCGGGAGACAGAACCTTGAGGGCGACCGGCTGTTGGAGCCGGCGATGACGGCCGCGGAACACCTGTCCCATCCCACCGGCCCCCAGCGGCTCTTCGAGCCGGTAGTTGCCGATCTGCAGACGGTCTCCCGCGCCCCGCAGCACCATCTCAGCCTGAAAGCGGGTCAGGTGATTGGCAGCGATGAGCGCGCGGGCCAGGACCCGGGGGGAGCCTGGCGATCCAGCCAGTTGCTCGCGCAGCACCTCCCGTGGGACCAGCTCGAGTTCGAGAAGCCGGCGGGCGAAGTCGCGCAGTGACAGGGGGGGGGTTGGAGGCGTTTCCCGGCTGGAGAAGTTGCCGCGGGGTGGGCCTCCACCGGGTGCCGCGGTCAGTTCGACGGCCAATCCCTGGGCCAGAGTGAAGACCCGCGTGATCCGTTCGGTCTGGAGGGGAAACCGGTGGGTGTACTCGGAGGGTCGGACCGACTGCCCGTTGGCCTGACGGTGCTCCAGCTCGAGCAGCAGCAATTCCGCGAGCAGGGGGGCCTGCAGTTCGTCGGGGATCTTTCCGAGGAACTGCTCGATGCGCGGAGCCTGGTCCAGCCGCAGGCGCTCGGCGAACCGATCCACGAGGCGGTCAACAGTTTTGCTGAGGTCAGGGTCCACGGGGGCGGTCGCAGGGGAATCACACAGGCTCGGATAAGACGTCAGTGTGACGGAGCCCGTGGGTGGAAGGCAACCTCAGGAAGAGATGGTTCGCGAGGGAGCCGCGATGGCACCCAGATCCAGGATTTGTCCGTCACCCACCGGGCCGCACTCCCGCGTGCAGCAAGGGGGCGAAGCAGGGGACTGCCACGCGTGTGTTGGACACAACGTCACGGCGGTTCGGCAGTCAGAAAGTTCCGGGTCGCACGACCAGTGCAGGGGGGCGTGCGTCGGCTCAATACACCTTCCGCTGGCGGGACGAGGGAATGTCGAGCGCCTTGCGGTACTTGGTGATGGTGCGGCGGGCGAGGTTGTAGCCCTGCTTGGCCAGTTCGGCCATGAGGGCATCGTCGCTGAGGGGATCGCTCTTGTCTTCTTTGTCGACAATTTCCCGCAGCTTGATCCGGATGATGTCCCAAGCGACCTCTTCCCCTTCGGCGGTGGTTGTCCCGCCGCCGAAGAACCGCTTCAGGGGGAAGATGCCGCGGGGGGTCTGGATGAACTTGTCGTCGACGGCACGGGAGACGGTGGTGACGTGGACCCCCACATCATCAGCGATCTGCTGCATCTTGAGGGGGACGATGTACTCGGGGCCGTTGACCAGGAAGGGGACCTGGCGGTCGACAATCGCCTGGGCCACACGGCGGACGGTCGAGTAGCGCTGCTCAATCGATTCGATCAGCCACTTGGCCGCCTCGATCTTCTTCTTGATGTATTCGCGGGTCTGGGGATCGGCCTTGCCGCTGGCCAGCAGCTGCCGGTAGCGCTTGCTGATCCGCAGCCGGGGGGTGTATTCGTCTTCGGTGTGAACGACCCACTTGCTGTGATCATCGGGCTCGACGAACAGGTCGGGCACGACATTCTGGTTGGTGGAATGTTCGAAATCGCGGCCGGGGCGGGGGTTGAGCTTGAGCAGCTCTTCGCGGGCCGCCTTGATGGTGTCGAGGTTGTACCCGGTGCGGCGTTCGATGACCGGCAGGCGATTTTCGGCGAGATCTTCGAGATACGACTTGATCAGGGTGATCAGCAGATCGCGATGGGGGGTGTCGGGATCGATCTGCA
>JBKDUK010000431.1:0-24652 GCA_046339535.1 Planctomycetaceae bacterium
GGTTTGAACACCTGCCCTGAAATTCAATCCCGTCTGGGCCGCACATTCAAAATCAGCAATGAAACGGCTACCAGAACCTGCTTGGCAGCGTCTACAATAAATCGCTTCCGGCGAATCAGGACGGTTCGTTCCTCGCCGGGATTCCGATCCGTCATCCTCACGATCCAGAGCGGCATGGGGCTCTACGACCGCGAATACTATCGAGATGAAAAGTCCTTCTCCGACTATTGGGCGGTGGGGGGCTCGGTCTGTCGCCAAATCGTGTTGGTGACGGGCATTATCTACGTGTTGCAAGCCCTGTCAGCGTCCCGGGATCTGACTCAGAGTCCCGTGACTGCCTGGCTGGAATTCACGATCCGGGAGGCGTTTGACAGATTCCAGGTCTGGCGTCTGGTGACCTACGCGTTTGTGCACGACGAGAATTCTCTCTGGCACGTCGTGGGCAACATGTTGATGCTGTGGTTCTTTGGCCCCGATGTCGAAGGAATCTACGGAAGTCGCGAGTTTTTGCGTTTTTACCTTTCTGCGGCGGTCTTCTCGGTCGCTGTTCAGGCCGGTGTGACGCTGGTGTCTCAGCAACCGGACCTGCCGGTGGTGGGGGCGTCGGGGGCTGTGCTGGCGGTGATGATGCTGTATGCGATGCACTTTCCGCGTCGCCGCGTCTACGTGTTTGGCATTCTGCCTCTCGAGGTGCGTTGGCTGGCCGTCGTCTGTTTGGTCTACAACCTGTTCCCGGTGTTGAACTCTCTTGTCGCGCAAAAGCAGGTCGGGGCCGTCGCTTATGGGGCCCACCTGGGGGGCATGGCGTTCGGTTGGCTCTATCATCATTTTGAATTGCAGGGGCGTCTCTGGGGCTGGTTCGATCGCCTGCTGGATCGGCAGGCCTGGGGGCGCAGGCGACGCCAGAACAAGACACTGCGGTCGGGAAACCTCAAGGTCCATCAACCCGAAGAAGCCACTCATCAGCCTGATTTCGACACCGAATCGGAAGAGGAATTCAAAGAGCGGGTGGATGACATCCTTCGCAAGATTTCGGCTCAGGGAGAGTCCTCCCTGACGAAGCGTGAACGGGCGGTGTTGACCGAAGCCGCCCAGCGTTTCAAACGCGGACGCTAGAACCCGCGAGGTCGACCCCTCGCCAGGGTCACATTCTGCCAGCCCGCAATTTCTCCCCTGCTCCTCCGCTGAAACGATGGTTGAATCCCGAGAACAGATCCTGCAGCGATTGCGGGGCAAGGTGGCCGCCGGACGACCAATTGTCGGAGGTGGTGCCGGAACCGGGCTGTCCGCAAAGCTGTCGGAAGCGGGGGGAATCGACCTGCTCGTGATTTACAATTCGGGACGGTTCCGGATGGCGGGGCGCGGCTCGCTGGCCGGGATGTTGCCCTATGGGGATGCCAATGCGATCGTCATGGAGATGGCCCGCGAGGTCTTGCCTGTCGCCCGCAAGACCCCTGTCCTGGCTGGTGTCTGTGGCACCGATCCCTTCCGGCTGATGCCGGTTTTTCTGAAGCAGGTGCAGGCGGAGGGCTTCGCTGGAGTGCAGAACTTCCCGACGGTGGGACTGTTCGACGGTGTGATGCGGGTCAACCTCGAAGAGACGGGCATGGGCTTCGGGCTCGAGGTCGACATGATTCGCCTGGCCGCCGGGATGGGCCTGCTGACCACCCCCTATTGCTTCAATCCCGACGAGGCCGCTGCGATGGCGGCCGCCGGATGCGACATTCTGATTCCTCACCTCGGACTCACCACCAAGGGGATGATCGGGGCCCAGACGGCGGTCGACCTGGGCGAGGGGGCTCGACGGGTCCAGGCCATGCGGGATGCCGCTGTCCGGATCAAGCCCGACCTGCTGGTGCTGTGCCATGGAGGTCCGATTGCCGAACCGGCCGATGCCCAATACATCCTCGATCATACCGAGGGAATTGTCGGGTTTTATGGAGCCAGTTCGATGGAGCGGTTGCCTGTCGAACCGGCCATCACGGGTCGGGTCCAGGAGTTCACCCGTCTGACGCTGGGCCCCGCCGCGCCTCGCTGAAATTCCCCACCCTCATTCTCTGCCGCGCTCTCCCCGGTTCCCATGGCCCAATACAAGCAAGTGATGCTGCTGCGGTTCCCTCCGACCTCCGATCGGGACGATCTGGCAACCGTCTTCGAGTCGTATGATGACCTTCCCTCGCAGGTCTACGGTGTGGTCCAGGTTTCCGCCGGGCCATACACCAGTCCCGAAGGGCTCAACAAGGGCTACACCCACGCGATTGTGATCACGTTTTCCGACGAAGACGCCCGGGATGGATTCCTGGCTCATCCGCTCCACGAGCAACTGCGGCAGCGGTTGACACCCCTGTTGTCGGGAGGGCTTGCCGACCTCCTGGTGTTCGACTTCAAAGACTGCAACCGGTTTTTGTACTGATTGCATCCACTGGCAGTGGACCGCTCGGCATACAGCAACCGCTGGCCGGTCGCCTTCGGACACTCTCGGAACGGTTCGTGAGTCTCGTGCGCAAAGAATCGGTCGCAGCGGGCATCCGTCATGCCGGGAGGTGACATTTCCCGGGCTTCCCGTCACGAGCGTTTCTCAGATTCCCGCCGCAACCGCCCGGCGGTTTCCAGAATGCCGATAACGGCCAGAGCACACAGGACCATCGTCATCACCACGATCGCGCCATTCCAGTCCCCAACCTGGTAGAGCAGCAGCCCGGCCAGCCCGGTCATCAAGGTCACGAGGTGAATTGTCAGAACGGCCGAGGTCTTGCTGAGCCCCAGTTCCACCAGCCGGTGGGAAAAGTGCGACTTGTCCGCATGGAATGGGCTCCGTCCCTGCCTGAGTCGAATGAGAATCACGCTGCAGAAGTCATAGAGGGGAACAGCCAGGACACAGAGCGGCGCGAGGATCACATGCCGTCCCGACTGCTGGTCGTCGTAAAAGGTTCCCAGCACCGTCAGTGACGCGATCCACAATCCAATCAGACAGCTTCCGGCGTCTCCCATGAAGATTTTCGCCGGGGGGCGATTGTGGACCAGAAAACCGGCCAGTGAACCGGCAATCAGCAGCAGAAACGCGGCCACGAACCAATGGGGGGTCGCGGTCGCGGTCAGCAGGATCGTCGCGAACACGGTGGCTGCGATCAGGCCGATGCCCCCCGACAGCGCATCCATATTGTCGAGAAAATTGAACGAGTTGGTCAGCCCCACAATCCAGAACAGAGTGATGAGATCGCCCACCCAGGCAGCCTGGGCGAAGACTGTGGCCCTGACACCCGAGGCGACCAGCCCCCCCGCCACCAGAAACTGGACCAGCAATTTGGGCCGCCAGGCCAGAGGGCGCAGATCATCGAGCAGCCCCAGGGCCGAGATCACCAGGCCCCCCACCAGGAGTGCGGCCAGCGAACCGCGCTTCGAGAGAACACCGGCGACATGGTCCCGCAGAACCTCGGGCAGCCACGAGTCTGACAGGGCTCCGGAGGCTACCGCCGTCACGATCGCCAACCCCACCAGCAGCGGCACAACCACTCCCGCCAACACTCCCAACCCCCCTCCGAGGGGGGTCGGATTGAGATGCACCTTCCGGGCGGAATTCGGTTGATCGATCAGGCCGACCCGCGGGGCCAGCCACCGCATGCCAGCGGTCGCCAGGCACGAGATCACAAACCCCGAACCCACACAGGCCAGAATCAGCAGCACCATGCCGGCACCAGGGCAGAAAAACCAGACAGCACACACCCCCACAAACCCGGTGAGGGGCGTCCCGCCGGGGGAAGACGGTTCCACAGCGAGACGGTATCATCGACGCTTGTACGCCACGCGAGGCTACCAGCGAGGGTGAAAAACTGAAAAACACCCTTTCGAACCGCGTCCCCGTCACTGCTCCCCTTCCCCCCACCCTGTCATCACCATGCCCGCCGCTCCCCCATCGTCCATCCGCGTGTTGCGCGACGCCGGGGTTATTGAAGTCGCCTGGCCCGACACCCCGCCCGTGGGGCTCCCCTTCCATTTCGTCCGCTGCCTCTGCCCCTGCGCGGGGTGCATCGATGAAATCAGCGGCGAGCGGACGCTCAACCCCGCCGATGTCCCCCAGGATGTCACTCCCGTGAAGCTCGGCTTTTCGGGCAATTACGCCCTCAAAATCTGGTGGTCCGACGGCCACGATACGGGGCTCTACACCTGGGATTTGCTGCAGGAACTGGCGCGCCAATGCTCGAAGTCGAATTGAAATTCCGCTGCGAAGATACAGGCCGGCTGGAGGCCGATTTGTCACGTCTCGGTGCCCGCCGGGCGGATCAAGTCCGCCAGGTCGACCAGTACTTCAATCATCCCCAACGCGATTTCGCCCAAACCGACGAAGCGGTCCGCATTCGCGACACCAACGGCCAGACCTCGCTCACCTACAAGGGGCCGTTGGTCGATCGTGAATCGAAGACCCGCCGCGAGATCGAGCTCGATCTGGCCGGCGACCAGGCCCGCGAGAAACTCGGGGAATGGCTGCTGGCGGTTGGTTTTCGGCCCGTCTTGCAGGTCGAAAAGACACGGCAGGCATGGACGCTGAGCCGCGGTGGACGGGACGTGGAGGTCGCCATCGATTTCGTGACAGGTTTGGGGCAGTTTGTGGAACTCGAAATCGTTGCCGCCGAGGCCGATCTCTCTCCCGCCCGGAAGTTGCTGCAAGATCTCGCCGCCGAATTGGAGCTGACCCAGAGCGAACGCCGGGGTTACCTGACCATGCTGCTGGGACGCTGAGGTCAGCGTTCGATCGGCCGCCATGTTGGGGAAACGTTCTGCGTCCTCGTCGGCCAACGGACGGAAGTGGCCGGGACTGGACCGAAGCCGGTGCCAGTTTCCATCGATTCCCTCCCAACCTGAATGGTTTCGGCGAGGCAGGCTTCTCGTTACGCCAGAATCTCGTTCAAGACCCGTCCCTCATCGGTGGGACCAATCAGCCGCTGGTCGAGCCCCTGGTAGCGGTAGTGGAAGCGATGCGGATCCAGCCCCAGCTGATGCAGCAGGGTCGCCTGCAGATCACGGATGCTGACGGGGTTCGCGACGGGGTAATAGCCAAACTCATCCGTCTGGCCAAACGCGAGGCCTCCCCGGATTCCTCCCCCCGCCAACCACATCGTGTAGGCGAAGGGATGGTGGTCGCGCCCGACGAATCCCTTCTTGAAGTCGCTGCGCACATTGTTCTGCAGCATCGGAGTGCGGCCGAACTCTCCCCCCCAGATGACGAGGGTTTCTTCCAGCAGTCCCCGTTGCTCCAGGTCGGTCAACAGCCCCGCGATGGCCCGGTCGATTTGCTGGCATTTGATCGGCAGCGTCTCGTCGATGCTCTCGCCCGGGGATGACCCGTGGTGGTCCCAGCCCCAGTCGTACAGCTGCACGAACCGCACCCCATTTTCGATCAACCGGCGGGCCAGCAGGCAGTTATTCGCGAATGTCGGGTCGTCTCCCTTGTACAGCACCCGCGGGTCATCGGCACTTTCCGCCGGGGAGACGAAACCGGGCTGTGCGCCATAGAGCGTCAGAATGTGCTCGGGTTCCTGGGCGAGGTTCATCACCTCGGGGACGGCCAACTGCATGCGATACGCCAGTTCGTACTGCGAGATGCGCGTCAGGGTTTCGGGATCACGGCTGCGTTCGAACTCGACCGAATTCATGCGGGCCAGTGTGTCGAGCATCTCCCGCCGCAGGCTGCGGTCAATTCCTCCCGGGTTTCCCAGGTACAACACGGGATCGCCGGCGGTCCGGCATTGCACCCCCTGGTAGACGCTGGGCAGAAAACCCGAGCCCCACAGCGATTTTCCTCCGTCCGGAGTCTTCCCGCCTGAGAGCAGCACCACGAAGCCCGGCAGATTCTGGTTCTCGCTCCCCAGACCATAGGTGGCCCAGGCTCCGAGCGAGGCGTTCCCCAGTCGGGGAGAGCCAGTCTGCACGAACAGCTGGGCCGGCGCATGGTTGAACTGGTCGGTGTGCACCGTCCGGATGATGCAGAGTTTGTCGACCACCCGCGACAGATGCGGCCAGAGTTCGCTCAGCCACTGCCCCGATTCCCCTTGCCGGGCGAACCGGAATTGCGGCGCGAGGACCTTCGGAACCCCCTTGATGAAGGCAAACCGTTTCCCTTCCAGAAACGATGCCGGTGCATCCTGCAGGTGCAGGCGGTCCAGGTCGGGCTTGTAATCGAACAGGTCCAGCTGCGACGGCGAACCAGCCATGTGCAGGTAGATCACCCGCTTGGCGCGTGCCGGCAGCATGGGGATTGGGCCCCGGGAGTCGATTGGCGACTCTGCTTCCGCGCGGGCATCACCGGCCAGCAATTGCTGCAGCGCAATGGCTCCCAGGCTCAGCCCTCCCCGGGCCAGAAACTGCCGCCGGTTAGCGGACAGCAGATGCCCCCAGGGAGAGTGCGGCTGGGGAAACTTCAGTGGGTTGAACGACATGGGGGGCATCAGTTACGGGTCAGAAATTCATCGAGGTTCAGGATCGCGCTCGAGACCACAATCCAGGCTGCGGCTTCGTGGGTGGGGGTCTCACCAGGCTGCAGACGGGCGGCTTTTACCAGGGTCTCGGCCTCGGCGGGAGCCTCCTGGAAACGGGCCAATGCCCGGGAGTGCAATTGCGCCAGCGGTGCCACTTCCTCGGCGGAGACGCCACGGAGCACAGCCAGCCGCATCGCATCGCGGAGCCGCGGTTCCAGCGGGCCCACGCTGTTCATTGCCCGTTTCGCCAGGCCGCCTGCCGCTTCCAGGTACACCGGATCGTTCAAAGTCACCAGGGCCTGGAGCGGCGTGTTCGTCCGCAGCCGACGAATCTGGCAGACCTCTCCGCTCCCCCCATCGAACATCAGGAACGAAGGGTACGGTGTGGTCCGTTTGAGGTACGTGTACAGACCGCGCCGGTAACGATCTTCTCCCTCGGCATCGATCCACGACCGGCCGTTGTACGTCGATCGCCAGAGGCCTGCGGGCTGTGGCGGCATCACCGGAGGCCCTCCCTGTTTGAGCGACAACAAACCCGCCACGGCGAGGGCCTGGTCGCGGACGACTTCGGCGGACAGGCGATACCGGGCCCCACGCGACAGCCAGCGGTTTTGAGGATCGGCCTGACGCAGCGTCTCGTTGGTCTCCGATTCCTGACGGTAGGCTTCGCTCAGCACGATGGACTTCAGCAGCTTCTTGAGCGACCACCCTTGGTCACGATATTCCGCCGCCAGCCAGTCGAGCAGCGCGCCGTTCACGGGCCAGGAACCGAGTGCGCCAAAATCCTCCTCCGTCTCCACCAATCCCGTACCATGCAGCCGGGCCCAGATCCGATTGGCCCAAACCCGGGGGGTCAGGGGATTCCCGGTATTCACCAACCACCGCGCGACATCCGCCCGTGTGGGGCGCTCGACTGGGGGAACGGGGCCAAACCCGGGGGGAATCGCCGGATGGACCTCGTCTCCCTGATCCAGAAAGTTCCCCCGGTTGTGAATGCGTGTGATCCGACGACGTTCCGGAGAGAGTTCCCGCAACACCGGCACCTGCGGAATCTCGCCCACCAACTGCTGCAGTTGCTGCTGGGCCTCGGCCACAGTCTTCTGAGCCAGTGCGACTTCCGGCGAGGGGCTCGGCAAGGTCAATTCGTTCCAGGCCATGTCGCTGGTCCAGAGACGGAATTTGGCCAGCAGCAGACTGTTTCCGTACTGTTGACTCAACGTGATGCGAAACTTCGTGCCAGATTCGAGGACCAGCGGCGTCTTCAGCTCGAACTGTGCCACATGCGATTCGCGGGAACGGGGAGAAACCGCCCAGCCGGTCTTCAGATCTCCGTCGATGGCCGTCTTGACAGGCCAGCCTTGCTGCGAGAAATCGGCATTCGATTCCCCCCAGGGGAGCTGTCGTCGCTCTCCGTTGATTTCAATCTCCAGATTCAGCTCTGACAGGACGAAATTCGGATCGGCCGGATTGCGTCCCAGTCCCGGCTGACCGTCGGGCTGCTGGATCGGCAGGGCCTGGAGTCTCACGGCGGTGTACCGGCCGGCCCCGAGCGTTCCTTCGAGAACGTACACATCTTTCTCGGGCTTCGGACCAGACACGGCAATTGCCCGATCCGTCTCCACGGTCAGGACCGCTTCCCCTTCGGATCGTCCGCTCTCGACCGGCATTGGCTTCCAGGGGCCGTTCCCTTGCAGTTCCCTTTCGGCCTGGCGCTGCCGGGCCTCATTCAGATCTTTTTGCAGCATGTCCAACTGCCGCTGCAACTCCTGGCGGCGTTGCTGTTGTTCGGGCGAGGGAAGCTCCAGCCGGGGATTGTCGTCGAAGCGGTCGGCGTCTTCGGTCTGGTTGAAGATGGCGTAGAAGCGGTAGTAATCTGCCTGCGAAATGGGATCGTATTTGTGCGAATGGCACTTGCTGCAGCCCATGGTCAGTCCCATCCACACCTGCACCGTGGTGTCGACCCGGTCCTTGACCGCCGCCACGCGAAACTCTTCGTCATCGGTTCCCCCTTCGTCATTCGACATGGTATTGCGATGAAAGGCGGTCGCCAGCAGGTCGTCGAGGGTGGGGTTTTCACGCAGATCCCCGGCCAGTTGCCGTTCGGTGAACTCGCCGAGCGAGAGATCCGCATTCAAAGCCTGAACCACCCAGTCGCGCCAGGGCCAAACTGTCCTTCCCAGGTCTTTCTCGTAACCTTTGGTGTCGGCGTGGCGTGCCAGATCAAGCCACATGCGGGCCCAATGCTCGCCGAATTGCGGCCGGGCCAACAGCCGCTCGACCAATTCCTCCCAGCCCCGGTCCGTGGGATCGGCTGCGAACGTTTCGACCTCCTCCAACGAAGGAGGCAATCCCAGCAGATCGAGAGAGAGTCGTCGCACGAGCGTCTCGGGGCGTGCCCGGGGGCGCAGTGCCAGCCCACCGCCCGTTGTCGGAAGGTGGGCGAGTCCTTGGCGCACCTGGTCGTCGAGGGTACCCGCAGGGCGGTGTACCGGCTCAAACGCCCAGTGTCGTTGCCATTCCCCTCCCTGCGCAATCCATTGGCGAATCAACTCGAGCTGCGCCGGCTTGAGCAACTTGTTGGACGATGGGGGGGGCATCACCGTGTCGGGATCCTGAGTGACAATCCGTTGCCAGATCAGGCTGTCCTCGGGCTTTGCCGGCACGACGGGAACTCCGGACTTTCGCGCCTGCGCAATGTATTGCGGTCCATCCAGCCGCAGCCCCGCCTGTCGGTCGTGCTCATCAGGACCATGGCAGGGAAAGCAATGGGCCGAAAGGATCGGCAGGACATCACGGGCGAACTCGACCCGTTCCGCCGCGACCACCGGACGCAGGCCGAACAGAATCCCCAGCAGGACAAGAACATGCGTTTTCATGGTCTCCTCAGCATATCCAAGCCCGGGGCGGTTGTCGCCAGAATGCTAGTGGCCGCCCCCCGGCCACCACTGACGCGGGAAACTTTTCGCGGATTTTGCCGGGTCTGGTCGTGGAGGCCTCTCGGGAGCCACGTCCGCTCGCTTTGCATCCAGGTCACCTGTCGGTGAAATCTCGCGGGGCGATCGACTGGCCCGTCGGAAGACCTGCGCGACACGCACGGCTGGACGGGAAGGCGGGTTGCGATCAGAGCACCGACACGGCACACTCCCGAAATGTGTGCAGGTGACCGCTGTCCTGCGAGGATGGGGGAGTGCCTGAATTCGAACAGATTTTGAAAGTGAGAGGGAGACGCATGGTGCGCTGGCTGTGGAATTCCCGCGGGGTTCGCTGCTGTCTGTGCCTGATTCTGGTCGGCTTGGGAGGGGGTGAACTGCTGGCCCAGGCGACCTTCGAGAAGACCGCAGACGAAATTCGGATCGAGACTTCCACGCTGCAGGCGTCGATCCGCCGCAAGGGATATGTCACCGGAGTTGCCGCCCAGTCGTTCGTTGACCGCAAAACCGGATTTCGCGATGCCGGGTTCGGACTCGATATCGTCGACTGGATCATGGAGCCAGGAAGCGACGAGGCGTACCGCGACCAGCTCGACAAGGAACTGATCTACGAATTCGGCAATTCCTACCATGGGAAGACCCCCAAACGGTCGATCGAGGGACCGCAGATCTGCACCCAGGCCAAACGCCTTGATCCACAGGTCATTCAGGGGCGCGATTTCCTGGCGGTGACACAGCAGTTTCAATACCGGACGGCAGCACCGGGCAAAAAAACCGGCTCACTTTGGAAACAGACGCTCGTTTTTCCCGAAGGCAAACGCTATTTCCTCTCGTGCGACCGCATCGAGTCCGTCAACAGCAGCGACGCGATGTTTTTGCGGCTCGATATGCCGGGGCACATCAGGCATCGGCAGGGAGAAACTTTCAGCAGGATCTACCTCAGCTACCTGGGCGAACTGGAGCCGACGGAATTCCTGAAAGACTTCGCACCAGACGAGAAGTTCTCATACGTTCGGGGTCGAGACCAGGTGCCGCGGCGGTTCATCCGGGCGTACCGGCTGAGGGATCCCCAGACCGGGAAAGATGGCCCTTGGCTGGCGGGGATGACACGGGATCCCGCGGTGGTGTCCGAAGCGTGGTGCCACCAGCGGGGCTATGTCTGCTTTATCCAGGAGTTCGGAGGAAGGCCGGTTCGGGCGGGCGAATCGTTCCAGGCCGCCTTCCTGGTTGGGTTCTTCGACAGTCTGGAAGAGATGCACGCCGTTTACGACGAACATGTCGGTCACACGGGACTCAAGGTTGGTCCAGAAGGGTGGAAGTTGACGCGCTGAGACGTCCACGCCGGTGTGAAGCCTTCAATCGCCGAATAGTGCCCCCCGGCAGTGCCCAACTTTGAAAAAACCGGCACGCGCTCAATCGAACGAGATGACCTGCTTCCAGTTTTCGTAGATGATCCGATCGAGTACTTCCATCGGGAAACGCGGGAAGCGGGTGCCGTCGACAATGTCGTTGACCTTCCGCAAGCCGGCAATGACCTGTTCCGGGGTGGCGGACGGGAAGTCACTGCCGAAAATGAGCTTGTGATCGACACCGTATTCCATGGCGGTGATGAACGCCTGGTAATGCCGCCAGGGACGGTAATGGAGTGCCGAGACGTTGCTGAAAAGGTTCGGGTGCTTCCGGATCAGCACAATGCACTCGGTCTCCCAGGGATGCCCCATGTGGGAGATGATCATCTTGAGATCGGGGCAGGCGACCGCGATGTCTTCCAGCAACACCGGGTTCGCGTATTTCAGTGGTCCTGTCCGGACAAACGAGGTCCCCTGGTGGATGTTGACCGGAATCCCCAACGCCTCGGCCTTCTTGAACAGGGGGAGGTGTCGTTTGTCCTGGGGATCCCAATTCTGGTAAATCGGGGCGCATTTCAATCCCCTCAGCCCCAGATTCCTGACGTAGTGTTCCAGCTTGTCCACGCACTCGGGGTCGTTGGGGTCGACTGAGCACCACCCCTGGTACTTTTCGGGGTGCTGCTGGACAAACTCGGCAATCATCTCCTGGGGAACCCGGATGCCGCAGTACGGAGCCCAGATGCCGAACACGATGACCCGCTCGCAGTTGGCGGTGGCCTGTAACAGGGCCTCGGGCGTCGAGTCGAACGCGTTCTTGTATTTGTCGGCATGTCCCGCGAAATAGACGTCGGGAGTGATCCGCATCTTCGCCTTCTTGGCCTCCCAGGCGAATTCGACAAATTCCTCCGACAGGTGGTCGGGATACCACATCAGATTTGTGTGGGTGTCGATCAGGGGACGCTGGCTCATGGAATCAGCACTCCGGTTTATGACGGGGAGGAGACATCCGGATGTGTTACGGTTGGCTGCCCGATTGCTGACAGCCAGGCACTTGATTTATGGCCCGCCAGAGGGGGAGCTTTTCATCCGGGATTCGCGTTTGCTCAGACGTGAAATGAACAGGGCCGGCCCGCAAACCGGACCGGCCCTCGATGTGACCGTGACGCGGTCAACTCTCCCGCAAACCGGAGACTACTTCGCGCTGGCGAAACGTTTCGCCACTTCGCTCCAGTTGATCACATTGTAGAAGGCGTTGATGTAGTCAGGGCGACGGTTCTGGTAGTTCAGGTAGTAGGCGTGCTCCCAGACGTCGAGTCCCAGAATGGGAGTGCGCCCCTCGGTCAGGGGACTGTCCTGATTCGCGGTGCTTTCGACCACCAGCTTCCCCTTGTCGACCGACAGCCAGGCCCAGCCGGAGCCAAACCGGGTGGTGGCCGCCTTGGTGAAGGCGTCTTTGAAGTTGGCGAAGCTGCCGAAAGTGCCGGAGATCGCGGCACCGAGATCACCGCCCGGTTCGCCACCGGCGTTCGGAGCCATGACCGTCCAGAACAGGGTGTGGTTGACATGTCCCCCGGCGTTGTTCCGGACCGCGGTCCGGATTTCTTCGGGCACCTGCGCCAGGTGCTTCACCACATCTTCCGGAGACTTGGCAGACCAGTCCGGAAACTTTTCGAGTGCGGCATTCGCGTTGTTGATGTACGCCTGATGGTGCTTGGTGTGGTGAATCTCCATGGTGCGGGCGTCGATGATTGGTTCGAGGGCACCGTAGGGATACGCCAGCGCGGGGAGGGAGAACGCCATGACGAGAAGCTCCGAAAATGAGGACAAAGCCCGCCCAGGTCCGAAAGACCCCGAAGGACAACCTGGAAACTGCCATTACGAGGTTGAGACAGTTCCACTCCAGATCCCGTGCGAGTTGCAAACAAACCTTGGTGACCGATTTTTATAGCGTCGCGAAACGTTGATTTCCAATCGGGAGGGGATCGACGAGACTTACGGCAACCCACGGCCAGACTTGTGTTTCCGCTCCGTCGATGGGAGAATCGAATTTGGTTGATTCAAGTCCGCGGAAGCGAAACTGCAGGAGCTCCATGTCGCAGAAGGAAGAAGGCATTTTGATGGAGGGTGTGGTCACCAAAGCGTTGGCCAACACCCAATTCATCGTGAAACTGGACGTTGGTCACGAAGTGATGGCCCATGTTGCCGGGCGGATGCGTAAAAACTTCATTCGTATTGTCCCGGGAGACCGGGTAAAAGTCGAAGTTTCGCCGTACGATCCCAAGCGGGGTCGGATCACCTTCCGTGAGCGGTAACACACGAGCCCAAAGGTCCCCCGACGAGTTTTCTGAAGACTCAATTTCCGGGGAGAGCCCGCGAGTCTCACAATCTGCTGACGCAGGGGCTGGTCCCGCCAAGGGGAGTCCTCTCCCCTCCTCTGCTGCGCAACCAATCCGGCTGCATTTCGTGCAATTGTTCACGGATGGTGCGTGCTCTGGAAATCCTGGGCCAGGGGGATGGGCGTTCATTTTGAGGCATCCTCAAACCGGGAGAGAGCTGGAACAGGCGGGCGTAGCTCCCGAGACTACCACCAACCGCATGGAACTCCAGGCGGTCATCGAGGGCTTGGCGACGCTGAAGCGACGAGCTGAGGTGGAGATCGTTACTGATAGCGAGTACGTCGCCAAAGGATGCCGGGAATGGCTGGCTGGCTGGAAACGTCGGGGCTGGAGGACAGCTGACAAGAAACCGGTCAAGAACGTCGAATTGTGGACACAACTCGACGAATTGCTGCAGCGGCATGTCGTGCGGTTCACCGTGGTGCGCGGACATCAGGGGCATCCGGAAAACGAGCGGTGTGATGAGCTTGCCGTGCTGGAATCGAAACGATTCCCCGCCCGCTCCCCCCGGCCCTCCTCCGACGACTGAGCAGCCCGGCCACGGTCTCTGTCGCGGATTCTGCCACGACTTCCTCTGCTTTCTTCACTTCCATTCCAGGCTGCCAGGGCCATGATCACACGCATCACCGGCAAGCTGACCGCGCTCACGGCGGAGGCCGCCACCATTGCCGCCGGGCCTTTCGAATACGAAGTCTACATTCCCGAGTTTGTCCGCCGGCAACTGCAGGGTCGGATCGATACCGAGGTCAGTCTGCGAACCATTGAATACCTCGAAGGGACTCCCGGCCGGGGAAATCTCACCCCCCGCCTGATCGGGTTCATGAGCCATGCCGAGCGGGAGTTTTTCGACGCGATCTGCTCGGTCGACGGCGTGGGAGTCAAGAAGGCGCTCAGGTCGATGGTGCGTCCCGTGCGGGAAGTGGCGGTCGCCATCGAAGAACAGAACGTCAAGCAACTGAGCGCCCTGCCCGGGATTGGTGCCGGTCTGGCCGAACGCATTATTGCCAAACTGCGCCGGAAAATGGCCAAGTTCGCCCTTCTGGTTCAGGCGGAAACTCCGGCCGGTGATGATGGTGAGCGGGGTGTGGTCAACGATGCCTACGAGGCGCTGCTGAGCCTGGGGCATTCCTCCGCCGACGCCCGCCAGAAAGTCGAACAGGCGCTGCAAACCGGCAAGAAATTCAAATCGATCGAGGAGATCCTCGAGGAAATCTACCGGGCCCAGTCCCGCTGAGTCCGCGGCGACGAATCGGCTGTTCGCGTCGCCCCCGGGATTGCGGTGGTGGGCATTCCACCGGAGTGCCCCTCCCCTTCACCTCCCGGAATCCGCCTTGATCCTGAGAGGAAACCGGGCCCGCACCCGATAGGGTTGACCCGGTTTTTGCAGGTTCGATTCGTACAGGAAAACCTCATTGACCGACACGTTGCCAAACCGAGTCCCGGTGTGGCGCTTGAGCAGCTCGGCGATCCCTTCCCGGGGGGGGAACCGGATGCGGGCGAGCGTGAGGTGCGGCACAAACTCCTCAGCAGCCGGCAGCCCGGAGGCTTGCACCGCCCGCCGCAGTCTGAGCTGAAGGACCCGCAGAGCTGCGTCCCCACCAATCCCCACCCACAACACCCGCGGATGCTGAACTTCGGGAAACGCTCCCAGCCCCTGCAGGTCGAAGGTCTGCGATTCGCCCTCTGCCGTTGCCTCGCGCAGCAGCTGGACCAGATCCGGAACCCGCTCCGCGTCGACCTCCCCCAGGAAGTTGAGGGTGAGATGCCAGCGTTCGGAAGACTCGAGTCTCAGCCTCGGGTCGGCCTGTTGCAGGGCACGGGCAACTTGGCGCAAAGACTCCAGTGGAGGAATGGTCAAAGCAGTGAACAGTCGCGACATTTCTGGAACGCAGATGCTGGGGGGCGGAGTCTGGAAAGGGCCATTCCGAGCCGGCTGTTTTCAACCCCGTTTCATCGTGATTCTGGCAGGAAACTGGTTGACTTGCTGCTAGTCGTTTGCCACACTGTTGGTCACGTCTGTACATCTTTCGGCTTTCCCGGTGGGGAATCGTCATGCGGAATTCTGTGTTGTCGGCGTCGGTGGCCGTGGCGCTGTTCGTTGCCGGATGCGGCGGCGGTGAGGAAAACAAACCCGCTCCGCCCAACAACCCTCCGCCGGCTGCGAATGCGGCCCCTGCAGGAGGTCCTCCCGGTGCCGGCGGAGCTCCCGGGGGAGCCCCTGCGGGAATGATGCCGAATATGGCGGGCGGCATGCCTGGAGGTGGTATGCCGGGCGGCGGTGCTCCCGGTGGGGGAGCTCCGGGAGGCGGAGGTGCCGGTGCTGGCGCTCCGAATATGGACCAGATCCGCCAAATGGGCCAGATGATGGGAGGCATGGGGGGCGGGCCCCCCGGGGCTGGAGGAGGCGCCGCCTCTGCGGCCGCCGCAGGTGGGGCCGATGCGAATCTCAAGACGCTCATGAAGTATGTGCCCGACACGCTGAATCAGGCGACCGGACTGGATGTGAAGGCGGTGTCGGGGGACAAGTCCAACCTGACCGGCGTCAAGCTGTTGCAGGAGTTTGCGATTCTTTTTGATGTCTTGGCCCGGGGGGGGATCAAGCAGAACCAGGTGGAATACATCATTGCCGGCTGCAATCGAAAGACCAACCAGCAATTGATTGTGGTGCGGACTTCAGCGGCCCTCGAGGGCGCCGGCAAAAAGATGGGGGTGGGAGAATCGGTCGCGGTCGGCAAGCAGAAGATGTTTCTGCTCCCCAGCGGCCCCGAGAAAAACGCCATCGCCGTCCCCGAGCCCAAGGTCTTGGTGGTGGGGCGCGCGGCGACCGTACAGGCGGCCCTGTCGGGGCCGGCGAAGGGGGCCGTGAGTGGCGGGGTCGAGGCGATGGCCCAGCCCTCCGCGTTCTACTGGATCGCGGGAGATGCTGAGGCAGCCAAAAAACGAATGGAGGGGAGTGACTTCCCTCTGTTGCAAGACTACGCGGCCGAGGGGACCCGCATGATTGGCTACGCCATGGGAGTTGGCGGCAGCCCGGAGGGCGCCGCGAGTGAATCGGGCGGGCCCGGGCCGGGTGGCTTCGGCGGTCCCCCTGGAGGACGTCCCGGGGGAGGTCCGATGGTGGGATCGGCTTCCAATGGAGCCGGGGGTGGTCCCCCGCCGGGGATGATGCCAGGAGGGCCGGGGGGGGCTGGCGGTGCTCCTGGAGGAGCTGCGACGACTGCCAACAAGGCCCGCATCAACGCCGTGTTCGGGATGGTGTTTCAGTCGGAAGGTCTCGCGGTGGCGGCCGAAACCCGACTGAATGAACTGTTCAAGAAATATGCTCCCAGGCAGTCCGGCCCAGGAGGAATGGGGGGCATGGGGCCAGGGGGAATGGGACCCGGCATGGGGCCGGGAGGTATGGGACCAGGTGGGCCCGGCGGCGGTGGAGGTGGTCCCTCCCCCAGTGCGCCTCCCCCTCCTCCGCCGAACATCACCCGGCTGGTGCTGCCCGAGTTGTCTCTCGATGATTTGAAGCTGCCGAGACTCGTGGAACCGCTGCCTGCTGTGGACGTTGCCGGTGAGACGATCCTCAAGCAGCAACCGGGTGGTCCACCCGGCGGTGCTCCTCCCAGCGGTCCTCCTGGTGGAATGGGACCGGGCGGGATGGGTCCGATGGGGCCCGGAGGAATGGGGCCGGGAATGGGGCCAGGAATGGGAGGGATGCCCGGCATGCCTGGGGGGGGAAACCAAAATGACGAGAAGTTGATCACCGCCACGAATCAGCGGCGGTCGGAGAATATTCGGCTGACGATGTCGATTCCCAACCGTCCCGACCTCGGTGTGGTGTTCGTCGAAAAGGCGTACAACGACGCCATTCAGGCGATGGGGGCCACGGCGCTGCCGGATGGCATCTTCGCCGGCTCGCTGACGGCCATGCGGTCGGGATATGACAAGATCGTGGCCGCCAAGCCAGGCGGACTGAAAGGCGTGAAGCGAATGGGGGAAGACGAGCCGATCTGGGTGGGCTACAGCTGGATGACCGAAATTCTCCCCTTCATCGACTACAACGACCTCTACCTGCAGTTCGACCAGACCAAGCCCTGGATCGACAAGTCGAACCGGGTTCACGCCTATACCGTGATCCCCGCGTTTGTGAATCCGGCTGATCCGAACGTGCAGTGGAACGGCCTCCCCTACGACGGTGTTGGATTGACCCACTTCGCCGGCATGGCCGGGCTGGAAGACAAGCGGAACGTGGTTGCGGCCGATTTGCCGCGGACCGATCCGCGCGCGGGGATCTTCGGGTATGACGAAATCGTGCCCCTCGATTCGATCAAGGATGGCAAGGCGCAGACCATCATGCTGATTGGCTCTGGAAAGTCTTCGGCCCCCTGGATTCAGGGGGGCGGTGGAACCGTGCGTGGGGCCCGTGCTCCGTTCTTCGACAAGTTCCATGGGTTTGGTTCGGCGGGGCTCGCGACCCCCGGGGTGTACGTGATGATGGCCGACGGTTCCGCACGGATCATCAATGCCGACATTGATCCCGAGGTGTTCAAGGCGATGTGCACGATCCAGGGGGCAGAAACCGTCGATATGCAGAAGTTTCTGACCCAGAGTGAGTGAGGCTGAGGCCGCCCGACCCGGGCGGCGGACGCTCGGTGGCTCTCTTCCCGTTTCGATTCCCACTCCCGCGAGCAGCACGACATGCGACTTCGCCTTTGGCTGTGGATTCCGCTGGTTCTGGTTTCAGCGATTCAGCCCGCCTCCGCCGACTTTCTGGTCTATCACATTGGTGGTCGCAGTGGCGGTGGAGGAGGCGGGGGACGCAGCGGTCCACCGGGGGGAATGATGCCCGGCGGGGGCATGCCGGGCGGCCGCCCGGGCGGACCGGGTGGTGCCGGTGGGGCTCCTTTCGGCCCTCCCTCGGGAGGGGGGGGAGGTGGTGGCTCAGGAAAGAAAATCATCCTGCAGGGGAAGGTCAACGTGTTGTCGAAAGACACCGTCACCTACGACCACCCCACGCTCAAGGAGCGGCTGTACTTCTCGAAGGACGACGTCACGATCTACAAGGCCAAGACCTTGCGTGACGAGTTTCGCAACAAGCTGAGTTCGGCGTCGAAAGACCCCGACGTGATGATGCAGGCGGCGGTGTTCGCTCTGAAGAAGGGGATGCTGAAGGATTTCTACGAAACCGTCGAATCGATCCTGAAGATCAACCCGAAGCACGAGGGGGCGAATCGGGTCGTTCAGCTTCGGGAGAAGATCAAGCAGCCGCTCCCGGAAGATCCCGCCGTTGAAAAGCGGATCCGCTCCGTTGTGAAGCGGGCCAACATGCGGATTGCCAAGAGCCACCACTATATCCTGCTGCACGACACCCCGGAAAAGCCCGCCAAGGGACAGAAGAAGAACCGGGCGGAGCAGCGGTTGGAACTGCTCGAAAAGGTCTATGAGTCGTTCCTGCAGTTTTTCTCGGCTCAGGACATCGAACTGAACATTCCGGAAGAGCGGCTGATGGTGGTGCTCTTCAACCAGGAGAAAGATTTCTACGACTACGCCACCAGCGTGGACCCCTCCTTGCGGAGCGCCCTCGGGTTCTGGTCACGGCTCAACAACGTCGGGATCTTTTACGACCGTGGCAGCAGCGAGGAGTTCGCCGAGCTGAACGAACAGCTCAAGGCGGCCAAGAAGCGGGCCGAGGAAGCGAAGAAAGACGCCCGCGGCAGCCGGGGGCCCGGAGGGACCGGCAGCGGCACGACAGCCACCGCCGACCTGGTTCGGCTGGTGCAGACACTTGAATTGCTGGCCACGGTTGAGAAAGAAAACGAAGATATCACCACAGTGAGTCACGAATGTGTCCACCAGCTTGCGGGGAACACCGGTTTGCTCCCCCGCCATGTGGACGTTCCCACCTGGGTGCACGAAGGTTTGGCGACCTATTTCGAAGCACCTGGGGATGCGACCTGGTCGGGCATCGGAGCCGTCAACGATCTGCGACTCACCTGGTACAAGGGCTTGGAAGATGACCGGGTTCACTCGAACATCAAGTTCATCGCCACCAACCAGATTTTCGACTATGCCCGCAGTCATGGTGCCGTGGTCCACGGCTACGGTCAGGCCTGGGCCCTGACCCACTTCCTGATGGAGACCGACATCGCGAAATTCGTCCAGTTCTACCGGATGCTGGGAGAGATGCCTTCGTCGACACCGTTGAATCCCGACCTGCTGTGGGAACTGTTCACAGCCGCTTTGGGAGATGACGTCTCCACGATGGACCAGAACTGGCGGTCTTACATGCGCGGTCTGCAGACCGACATGCAGCGCCAGGCACCGGAATTGATGGAGGACGAGGGACGACGATAGGCCGAGCGGCCACGCGGCTGCCCCGTCGTTGCCACTTTCTCAGTCGAACCGTGAAGGCGAAACAGAGACTTCAGCCGAATGCCACAGTCAACCCCGCCGTGAAGGCAACCCCTTCCCGGCGGGGTTGCTCCGTTCAGGCCATGCCTCGATGGCAAGTCCCGGGCTCGCCGCCTTCGGCCAGCACCCCTCTCCGTCTCCATCCCCAGCCATCTCGGGGCTGATTGCATTCAGATGGAGGGATGGCCAATTGCCAGATCGTCAGGCTGCGTTTTCGACGGCGGCCGAGACAGAGATGCGGCTGCCCGGCAATTGAAGTGACAACCATGTTTTCGATCCAAACCAGGAAGTGGACAAATAAAAAAAGCCGCCAGTTCCTGTGGAACTGGCGGCTGTCACTTCACTCTCCCGTTGAGCGGCGGAAGAGAGGCGGGAAACCCAACTCTTGGCAACGAATCTTGCCGACATTGACTGGAAGTCACTCATCGGCAAACCCGAAAGTCAGGTCGAATTCACGCCTGACTTGTGAAGTGCCCTCGGAGGGACTTGAACCCCCATGGGCGTTAAGCCCACTAGGACCTGAACCTAGCGCGTCTGCCAATTCCGCCACGAGGGCAGGCACTTCGTCCAATATCGTACTGGCGATTTCCGAGTCTGACAAGCGACCGGAATTCGATTTTCAGCATTCCCGGCGGTTACCGCACACTCCGCCGGGATTCAGCCGAGGCCTGGGGCAGCGCCGGGGCCGACGCTCCTGCCGGAAGAGACTTGGTCAACTGCCGGTTCTCCTGCAGCAACTCGTCTGTCTTCTGCCGGGTCCGCAGCAGTCGCCGCAGCAGGTCGTCACCCTGCTGGAGGGCGGTGTTTCGCAGGTCTTCCTCTTTCACGATGGCGGCCAGCAGGCCGGTCTTGTTCACCTCGGGGACCCGCGAGTTCTCCAGGGCCGGATTCCCGTTGATCTCCTTCATGCGATCGTCGATCAGCATGTCTGTCCGTTCCTGCAAATCCTTGAGGAAGGTGGCATCCTGGCCGGCATTGGCCAGACTCTGTTCCAGCAGCAACAGCCGTTGGTCAAGCGACGACATTTCATCCTGGAACCGCGTCGGCACCAGCTTTCGGACCCGGGCTGGGAACGCCTCGTTGGTGGGATTGATTTCCCCAGGACGGATCCGGGTGTAGGGACGACCACTGACCCGAGCATCGGCGGCATCGGCCACCTGGATCGAGCCCACATATTGGCTGCTGCCCGCCTCCTGCCCCAGGGCGAAGAGGTACAGCACATCCCCCACCTTGACCCCGTTGCCGGTTCCGACCCCGTTGATCACAACGATTCCCGAGGGATCCACCCCCGCACTGACATTGGGGCCTTCATAGACCCGCTCCCAACCGGCAATCGCCCGCACATATTCCGCCCGCTTGCGGTCGCGCTCGGCGAGGGCTTCGGCCAATTGCTGCTCTTTTTGCAGAAACTCCTGCTTGTTCTTCTGGGCGAGCTCCATGTAGCCCTGGCGAATCCCGAGCGTTTTGCCCGAAAGCCAGATCGCCACCGCTCCCAACAGCAGGACGAACCCCGCCAGGATTTTTCCGGAAATGTGCATGCCGCAAACCGGTGGCCACGCCACTCAAGAGGGAACGGGAAGTCGGCCCCAGTCCGGACCGTTCTCAGGCTATCGGCTTTTTCCGCACAACAACCGAGCCTGACGGTGGACAAAGCAGAACTTGCCGACTGGGTGTTTTGGACCGCGCGACGAAAGTCTGCGACCGCATTTGGCAGAGCTCCTCCTGCGACAGCAAATCGCCCACACCCACCACTGAACAGAATTGATGATACGAGTCGGGTTCCAGCGGGGTCAAGAAAATTCCCGGTCCCACTGGTTCGCTCTGCGAATGAGGTTTTCCGGCCCCCCTTTTGCCGGCAGCGGTCACTCGCCATACTGGATCTCAATTCCTCCGTCACCGCTCCTCTCGCCCCCCTGCTTTCGAATGCTGGCCCGACGAATCATTCCGTGTCTGGACGTCCACGCAGGGCGTGTCGTCAAGGGAACGAATTTTCTGAATCTTCGGGATGCGGGAGATCCGGTCCAAGTGGCCCGCCGCTACGAACAGGAGGGGGCTGATGAACTGGTGTTTCTTGACATCACCGCCTCTCACGAGGGGCGGGAGATCATCGTGGATGTCGTGCGTCGGACGGCGGAGGTGATCTTCATGCCCCTGACCGTGGGGGGGGGGATTCGCACACTCGAGGACATCCGCACCCTGCTGCAGGCAGGATGTGACAAGGTCTCCATCAATTCCACCGCTGTTCGTAACCCGGATTTCATCCGCGAGGCAGCGCTGCGGTTTGGCAGCCAGTGCATCGTGGTCAACATCGATCCCAAGCGGGTTCAACGTGACGGAGCCGAGTTCTGGGAGGTCTTCATCAACGGCGGTCGGCTCCCTACCGGACTGCAGGCGGTGGACTGGGCGCGACGCGTCGAAGAGTTGGGGGCCGGCGAAATTGTCTTGACTTCGATGGATGCCGATGGAACCCGGGATGGATACGACCTGGAAATCACCCGGGCTGTGGCCGATGCGGTGCATATTCCTGTTGTCGCCAGCGGCGGTGCCGGTTGCCCCGAACACTTGTGGGCGGCGTTGACCTCCGGCGGAGCCAGTGCGGCCCTCGCCGCGAGCATCTTCCACTACGGACAATACTCCATTCCCGAAACCAAGCGATTTCTCGCCGATCGGGGAGTCCCCGTCCGCCTGACGGAGTTCCCCGCGCCAACTTCAGGAACCCGGCCGATCTGAGTGGCCCCGGAGACTGACACGGAGACATGGAGTGAACAGAATGCCATGTCCTGGATTCCTCGTTTCCCGGTGATCCAACCCCGGTTGGTTTGCGTAAGCAAGTTGCCAGCCACCGACGGGAGAGCCAGCCCTCAGCCTCTGAGACTGGCGGCACTTTCGGGCGGGTTCTATAGTGCGGCCGACCGATGCACCGCGGCCAAAACATCACTGTTTTTCCTGGGAGTCACCATGTCGACATCGTCTCTCACGCGGGAAGCTGACCAGACCCCGAGATCGATCTTTCTGGTTTCCTATCCGAAAGTGATCTTTCTCTATCCGACGATGTTGGCCGCCCTGATTGCGGGGATCTACATGGCGGCTGCTCCCGTACTCCGGGAAGGGCAACCCCCGGCAGCGGCGGTGGCGTCCGAGGGGAACTCTTCCGCGCCGGCTGATCCGGGAAAAATCGAGGCCGACCAGGGCCGCACCGACGTCCACATCGTGGGGGCGGCCTTTCTGTTGGTCGTGGCCCTCAACCTGATTGTGTTCGCGTTTGAATTTCCCCGCACGACATCACTGACCCTGTTCTTCGGAATCACCGCGGTCGTTTTGGCGATTCTGCTGTTGTTCCGGTTCAATGAGCAGATCCTGCCTGCCCTTACCACCCTGCTGAAGGGCTTCCAGCCGATGGCCAACGCCACCTTCTATTTCTCGGTGTTTGGGGTGTTGCTGGCCATCATGCTCAGCGTCTTTATCAACGTTCAGTTCGACTATTGGGAGATCACCCCCAACGAATTGCTGCACCACCACGGGTTCTTGAGCAATCTCGAGCGATTTGCCGCCCCCTCTCTGAAAATCGACAAGGAAATCAACGACATTTTCGAGTACGCCCTGCTTCGCTCGGGGCGGCTGGTGCTGCACCCCAGCAACGAACCCCGTGCCTTCATTCTGGAAAATGTGCTGGCCATCAATCGCAAGGAAGAGCAGCTGACCAAGATGTTGGGTGCCCTTCAGGTGCAGGTCCGGAACCCCTCGGCTATCGAGTGACCCGGGCCGTCGATCGAATTCCGTTTCGTTTCTCCACTTCTTGACCCCTCCAGTGAGACTGACTCCATGCGAGCGTTCCGCACCTGCCTCTTGACCTGCGTCGCCCTGATTCTGGCTCCGGCCCCGGCCCTGCTCCGGGCCGATGACAAGGCTGGCGATGGCTGGATTTCCCTCTTCAACGGCAAGGACCTGACCGGCTGGAAGGCCAGTGAGAAGGTCGAATGGAAGGTGGTCGATGGGTTGATCGTCACCCCTCCGCAACGGTCGCACCTGTTTACCGACGCAGAATACAAGAACTTCGAGTTCAAAGCCGATGTGATGACCACTCCCGGCAGCAACTCGGGTATCTATTTTCACACCAGGTACGAAGATACCTTTCCCAACACCGGCATCGAATGCCAGGTCAACCTGACTCATACCGATCCGGTCAAGAGCGGCAGTCTGTACTTCATCGTCAAGCGGTTTGAAGCCCCCGCCAAGGACAACGAGTGGTACACCCAGCACATCATCGTGAAGGGCAAGTCCGTCACCGTGAAGATCAACGACAAGGTTCTGTATGAATACGTCGAGCCGGATGGCGTGACCGGAACCCGCCGGATTGGCAAGGGAAACTTCGCGTTGCAGGCGCATGACCCCAAGAGCGTGGTCAAGTACCGCAACATCATGGTGAAGCCCCTGGCTGACTGATTTCTACGGCGGTTTGTGCAACAGATGGACGGGGTGCCCGCAAAAATGGCGGGCACCCCGTCTTTTTTTGGGGAATCTCGTCAACCGCCGATGAACCGCACGGGACTCCGCTCTGCGGCCGCACGTCAGCCGCGCTCCCCACGCCCCTTGAGTCGTTCTTCCTGCAGCAGCCGACGACGTTCCCGCTTGCTCAGTCCCTTGAGTGACGATGGGACTTCTGCCGTCTGGAATTCCGACGTCTCGGACCCGGATTGACCGCCCAGCTCTCCGGCGGACGGAGTCACCAAGGAGGATTCTGGTAAATCGGCCGCAGGCGGAGGTTCGTCGACATCCAGCTTCTGCTGTTCAGAGCGCCCCGCAAGATCCGTGCGGCTTCGTCGTTTGGGGCGGCGGACGACAGTTTCACGAGGTCCCTCCGCAGTGGGAACCTCTCCGTCGGGGGCTGTGTCGGCGAGTTCCTGCAAAAAGCCGCCAGGTACTGCCTGATGATCCGGTCCACTCGCCGTTCGGAGCGCGTTGTCGGTGTTCACCCCGGAAGTTTCCGGAGAATCCTGACCGCTCGCTGAATGGCAGGAGCCCTTGGCCCGGCGACGCCATTTCGGGAACCAGTGGGGGGGGGACAACCAGCTCGTGCGACGCGACTCTCCAACCGGATCACACGT
>JBKDUK010000432.1:0-6615 GCA_046339535.1 Planctomycetaceae bacterium
AGGTTTCACAATTTGCCGTTTCCATGGACAGCAGATTGAGCTTAGTCATAGCCATTGTTCTCTGAATCCCTGCATTGGATCGATCTTGCATTTTTTGCAGCAACCTGGGGATTTCGTCCGATGTTCCAGACCACAGCTCGAACTCGCGCCGGTCCGTTGGGCCAATGACTCGACCCCAGACGTGTCGCGGCAGAATCGCCCAACAGTCGCAACAAGCACCAAGTCGAAACCGCCCCCCAACCAGCAGACTCGCTCCCCGGGGCAAGTCGACTTCACCTCCATCGCTATGTCCGGTCCCCCACCCGCTCTCCCTCGGTTCCGCCCCCGGCTGCTACACTCCCCGGCTCTCCTGTTCTGCAGCCCTCAAGCCCCTTCCCCCTGTCACTCAAACTCCGGCCTCTCCCGTGCTATGATGGAATATCCCAAACCCGCATCCGGACATCCCATGGCCGGACTGTGGGCGGCTGCGGTCCCGAATCCCTCGAGCAATCGTTCCCTCCATGTCTCAGACCAATCTCTCTTCCTTCATTTGGTCGGTCGCCGATCTGTTGCGGGGAGATTACAAGCAGTCCGAGTATGGGCGGGTCATTCTGCCGTTTACTGTCCTCCGCCGGCTCGACTGTGTGCTTGAGTCCACCAAGCCGGCCGTACTGGCCGAGAAGGCCAAGCGCGAGGCGGCCAAGATCAATCCCGAGCCGTTCCTGCTGAAGAAGTCGGGGCAGCTGTTCTACAACACCTCCCCCCTCGATCTCAAAAAGCTGATGGGGGACCAGGACCACATCGGCGAAAACCTCGCCAGCTACATCGAGGCGTTCTCCCCCGCCGTCCGCGACATCTTCGAGTGCTTCGACTTCCACACCCAGGTCGCCCGGCTCGACAAGGCGGGGTTGCTGTACCTGGTGACCGAGAAGTTCGCCAACATCGACCTGCACCCCGACACCCTCAGCAATGCCGAGATGGGGCTGGTCTTCGAAGAACTGATCCGCAAGTTCGCCGAAATCTCGAATGAAACCGCCGGGGAACACTTCACCCCGCGCGAAGTCATCCGGCTGATGGTCAACCTGCTGTTCATCGAGGATGACGACGCCCTCACCAAGCCGGGCATCGTCCGCTCGCTGTACGACCCCACCGCCGGGACCGGGGGGATGCTCTCGGTGGCCGAAGAGCATCTCACCGGCCAGAACCGCGAAGCCCGGCTGGTCATGTACGGGCAGGAACTGAATGCCGAGTCGTACGCGATCTGCAAGGCCGACATGCTGATCAAGGGGCAGGACATCAGCCACATCATCCACGGCAACACCCTGTCGGACGACGGGCTGCCGGGGAAGCAGTTCGACTACATGCTCTCGAATCCGCCGTTTGGGGTCGAATGGAAGAAGATTCAGAAGACGGTCGAGAAAGAACATGAAGAGCAGGGGTTCGCCGGGCGGTTCGGGCCCGGGCTGCCGCGGGTCAGCGACGGCTCGCTGCTGTTTTTGCTGCACCTGCTGTCGAAGATGCGGCCGACGAAGGATGGGGGCAGCCGGTTTGGCATCGTGCTGAACGGGTCGCCGCTGTTCACTGGCGGGGCGGGCAGCGGCGAGAGCGAGATCCGCCGGCATGTGCTCGAAAACGACCTGCTTGAGGCGATCATCGGGCTGCCGACCGACATGTTCTACAACACCGGCATCAGCACCTACATCTGGATCGTCTCCAACCGCAAGCCGGCGAACCGCAAGGGGAAGGTGCAGCTCATCGACGCGAGCGGGCTGTGGCAGAAGATGCGGAAGAGCCTGGGGAGCAAGCGGAAGGAACTGAGCGACGAGCACATCGCCACCATCACCCGGCTGTTTGGCCAGGCCCGCGAGGCGACGCTGAAGAATGCCGAGGGGCAGACCGTGCCCGTCAGCCGGGTGTTCCGCAACGAAGACTTTGGCTACCACACGATCACCGTCGAGCGTCCCGAGCGCGACGCCAAGGGAAAGGTGGTGGTCGAGACCAAGGGGAAGAACAAGGGCAAACCCCGCCCCGACAGTGCCTTGCGCGACACCGAAGATGTCCCCCTCACGGAAGATGTCGACGCCTACTTCCAGCGCGAGGTGCTGCCGCATGTGCCCGACGCGTGGATCGATGCCGAGAAGACGAAAGTCGGCTACGAGATCCCCTTCAACCGCCACTTCTACGTCTTCCAGCCCCCCCGCGATCTCGCCGAGATCGACGCGGAACTCAAGGGGGTGACCGATCGCATTGTGAAGATGATTGGGGAGCTGTCGAAATGAGTTTCCCGAAGTATGCGAACTATCGCGAAAGTTTCGTACAGTGGCTTGGTGAAGTACCTCGGCACTGGAATGTGGCGCAAATGAAGCGGGTTGTGGCGACACCCATTACCGATGGACCGCACGAAACTCCGTCCTTTAAGGACGAAGGGATTCCGTTTGTGTCTGCGGAAGCGGTCTCCTCCGGAAAAGTTGATTTCGAACGGATCCGAGGGTTTATTTCTCAAGCGGATCATGAACGTTTCTGCCAAAAATACCGACCACGAATCGTTGACATTTATATGGTGAAATCTGGCGCAAGCACCGGCACAACCGCGATCGTTGAAGAAAATCGTGAATTCAGCATTTGGTCGCCACTTGCAGCGATTCGCTGCGATTCAAATACGGATTGTCGGTTTCTCCTTCACTTTATGAGATCACGTCACTTTCAAGAAGCGATTGCACTAAATTGGAGTTTCGGAACACAACAAAACATCGGAATGAATGTCATTGAAAACCTTCAGGTCACATTACCTCCACTTGCCGAACAGCGCACCATCGCCGCCTTCCTCGACCGGGAAACGGCGAAGATCGACAGCCTGGTGGCGGAGCAGCGGCGGTTGATTGAACTGCTGAAGGAAAAGCGGCAGGCGGTCATCAGTCACGCCGTCACCAAAGGCCTCAATCCCGATGTCCGCATGAAACCCAGCGGGATTGAGTGGCTGGGGGATGTGCCAGAGCATTGGACAGTTGGACCAATCAAACGATTTCTAAAAACGACACAAGGAGCCATAAAGACTGGGCCATTCGGAAGTCACTTGACTTCAGCGGATATGCAAAGTGGAGAAGTCAAAGTTTATACCCAACGTAATGTGATTGATTGTGACTTTGAGAGTGGCGATAGTTTTATCTCATTAGCGAAGTTCGCGGAACTCTCGTCCTTTGAGGCATTTCCCGGCGACATCTTGGTAACCACGCGTGGCACAATTGGAAGGGCGGCTATTCTTCCAGAAAACGCCCCCAGAGGAATCTTGCATCCGTGTCTTTTGCGAATCCAGGTCGATTCGAGTCGCATCTCCCAAGAATTTCTTCAGCTCGTGATCCAAGACAGTGATTTCCTTAAAACCCAACTGGCACTACAGAGCAATGCAACCACGATTGAAGTGATTTACTCACACACGATTGCATCAGTAATCATTCCAGTCCCCCCAGTAGCGGAACAGTGCGATATTTTGGCCTTTGTTGCCACCATAATGTGTCAATTCCAGTTGTTAAACGCAGAGACCGAACGTGCCATCGCCCTCCTCCAAGAACGCCGCACCGCCCTGATTTCCGCCGCCGTGACCGGAAAGATTGATGTGCGGGGGTTGGCTTCGTCGGGGGAGGTCGCATGAGCCTGCACAACGAGATCCGGTTCGAAGACGATATCTGCGAACACCTCGGCCAGCACGGCTGGCTCTACCAGAACAACGCCGCCCAGGGCTACAGCCGCGAACTCGCCCTGCTGGGCTCCGACGTCATCGCCTGGATCCAGGCGACCGATCCCGACGCCTGGGAGACCCTGGTCAAGACCCACAAGGCGGCCGCCGAGAACGCTGTGCTGCAGCGCTTGCGGGCCTGTCTCGATGCCTCGGGAACCCTGCACGTTCTGCGGAACGGGTTCGACATGCTCGGCCTGCGCCGGCCGATCGCCATGGCCCAGTTCAAACCCGCCTTCGCCCTCAACCCCGAGATCACCCAGCGGTACCTCGCCAACCGCCTGCGCGTCGTCCGCCAACTGCGCTACTCGACCCACACCGAAAACTGCATCGACCTGGTCCTGGTCCTCAATGGCCTCCCCGTCGCCACCGTCGAACTCAAGACCGATCACACCCAGTCGGTCGAAGACGCCGTCGGCCAGTACAAACACGACCGCCATCCGCATCCCCGCGGCCAAGCGCCCGAACGGCTGCTGAGCTTCCCCTCGGGGGCGCTGGTTCACTTCGCCGTCAGCAACAGCCACGTGAAGATGACCACCCACCTGCAGGGAGCGCAGACGCAGTTTTTGCCGTTCGACCGGGGAGACCACGGGGCCGCGGGGAACCCGCTGAACCCCGACGGGCACCGCACCGCCTATCTCTGGGAGCAGGTCTGGCAGCGCGACAGTTGGCTGGAGATTCTGGGGCGGTACATCGTCGCCCAGAAAGATGACCGCCGGCAGATCCGCAAGCTGATCTTTCCCCGCTATCACCAGCTCGACGCGACCCGCGCCCTGCAGCGCGCCGTGCTGGCCGAAGGGGTCGGCCGGCGGTACCTCATCCAGCACTCGGCCGGGTCGGGGAAGACCAACTCGATCGCATGGTCGGCCCACTTCCTCGCCGACCTGCACGACGACCAGAACCGCAAGGTCTTCGACACGGTGCTGGTGGTCTCGGACCGCCGGGTGATCGACGGGCAGTTGCAGGACGCCATCTACGGCTTCGAGCGGACCACCGGGGTCGTGGCCACGATCAAGGGGGACCAGGCGAGCAAGAGCAAAGAGCTGGCCCAGGCCCTCTCGGGGGAGAAGAAGGTGGTGGTCTGCACGATCCAGACCTTTCCCAAGGCGCTCGATGCCGTGCGCGAACTGGCCGCCACGCAGGGAAAGCGGTTCGCGGTGATCGCCGACGAGGCGCACAGCTCGCAGACGGGCGAAGCGGCCAGCAAGCTGAAGCTGGTCCTCTCGGCCGACGAGCAGCAGGAACTGGCCGATGGCGGGGCGGTTACCGTCGAAGACATTCTGGCCGCGCAGATGACGACGCGGGCCGACCGGTCGGGGATTACCTACGTCGCCTTCACGGCCACCCCCAAGGCGAAGACGCTCGAGCTGTTTGGCCGGCCGGCCGACCCGTCGCGTCCCGCCTCGTCCGACAATCTGCCGCAGCCGTTTCACGTCTACTCGATGCGGCAGGCGATTGAAGAGGGCTTCATTCTCGACGTGCTGCAGAACTACACGCCGTACAAGCTGGCCTTCACGCTGGCGAACGCGGGGGCCGAGGTCGACAGCACCGAGGTCGAACGCCAGGCGGCGGTGAAGGGGCTGATGAAGTGGGTGCAGTTGCACCCGTACAACGTGGCGCAGAAGGTGCAGGTGGTGGTCGAGCACTACCGCAAAACGGTGCAGCCGTTGCTGGAGGGGCGGGCAAAGGCGATGGTGGTGGTCAGCAGCCGGCAGGAGGCGGTGCGCTGGCAGGTGGCGATGCAGAAATACATTGCCGAGCAGGGGTACCCGCTGCGCACGCTGGTCGCCTTCTCGGGAGAGGTGCGCGATCCCGAATCGGGCCCCGATCCGTTTCTGGAGACGAGCGCGGTCCTCAACCCGACGCTGCGGGGGCGGGAGATTGCCGAGGCGTTCAAGGAGGCCGAGCACCAGATTCTGCTGGTGGCGAACAAGTTCCAGACGGGGTTCGACCAGCCGTTGTTGTGCGGGATGTACGTCGACAAACGGCTGGCGGGGATCCAGGCGGTGCAGACGCTCTCGCGGCTGAACCGCTGCCATCCCGGCAAGACCGACACCTACGTGCTCGACTTTGTGAACGAGCCCGACGAGATTCTGAATGCGTTCAAGACGTATTACACGACAGCCGAGCTGTCGGACGTGACCGATCCCCACCTGGTGCTCGACCTGCGGACGAAGCTCGACGCGCAGGGGTATTACGATCAGCCCGAGATCGACCGGGTGGTGCGGGTGCTGCTGGACGACAAGGCGAAACAACGGCAACTCGAGGCGGCGTTGACCCCGGTGGCCGACCGACTGCTGAAGCTCTACCAGCAGGCCCGCGACGCGCTGCGGGCCGCCCGGCAGGCGAACGACAAGAACGCCGAGAAAGCGGCCCAGCAGGCGCTCGACGCCCTGCTGCTGTTCCGGACCGACATCGGGACGTACCTGCGGGCGTACGCCTTTCTGTCGCAGATTCTCGACTACGGCAACACCGAGTTCGAGAAGCGGGCACTCTTCTACCGGCACCTGGTGCGGCTGTTGAAGTTCGAGCTGGAACGGGCGACGGTCGACCTCTCGGAAGTGCAACTCGTCCGCTACAAGCTCAAAACGGAAGGCCAGCGCGCGCTCGGTCTCTCGCAAGAGAACGCCCCGCCCCTCCGGCCGTTGGACGCAGGGGGTGGCCAGGTGCGCGAGAAGCAGAAGGCGCTGCTCTCAGAAATCATCGAGCAGCTCAACCAGCTCTTCGGCGACGACACGACCGAAGGAGACCAGCTTTCGTAAGCGAACGTGCTGCTGGAGAAAACGCTGGAGTCGGAAGTTCTCCAGAAGCAGGCGGCGAACAACACCGAAGAACAATTCCGCGCCTCCCCCGACCTGCACACCGTGGTCGACAACGCCGTCATCGACAGCATGGACGCCCAG
>JBKDUK010000433.1:0-9081 GCA_046339535.1 Planctomycetaceae bacterium
GGACAACCAGTCGCAGGGAGTCGGCAATGACACCCTGCTGGGCGGGCCGGGAAATGACACACTCACCGGCGACTCTTGGTACCAGGGTGGTACTGGTAACGACGTCCTCGATGGCGGCGACGGTAATGACAATCTCAATGCCCATGGTGGCAACAACCTGATCCATGTAAGAAATGCCACGTTCACAAACGTGGCCGCTGGCACCGGCTACGACAAGCTCATCTTCCTCGGCGGCAACATCAATCTCGATCTGGTCGCCGCGAACAAAGTCTCGGGTGTCGAGGAAATCGACGTCACCGGGACTGGCAATAACTCCCTCACGATCAACCAGGCGCGGGTTCTGTCGCTGTCCGACACCACCGACACGCTGATCGTGCGCGGGAATGTGGGGGATCTTGTCAACAAGGGGACTGGCTGGACCTTTTCCGGCACCGAGACCATCTCGGGGTCGCTTTTCAAGACCTACACCCAGGGGGCCGCTATCCTCAAGCTCCAGCAGGCCACCGATGTCTCGCTGAGGCAGATCCAGGCTTCCTTCAATTACCTGCTGGATGCCGCCAACCCCGCGGGCTTCACCGGAAGTTTCTCGGTCGTGGGAGTCCAGAGCTACCAGGGGCTGGGACCAACTGGAAACCAATTCAATTCCAAGTTTCTACAAAGTAGTGGATCCGCCACACTGACCCTCACCAATCTGCCCGAACACGATCGTCTCGATCTCGGATTCCTGCTGGCCATCATTGATTCCTGTGATGGAGGAACCAGCGATTACTTCAATGTGCGGGTCGATGGAACCACCATTTTTCGGGAATCGTTCAGCTATCAGGGGCTCGCACAGCAATCCTACGTCCCTCCCCAGGGAGGCTTGATCTCCTCGGGAACCCAGTTGGGATTCAGCAGTTGGAATGATGCGGCGTACAACATGTTTCTAGAGCCGAAACTGCAATCCATTTCCCATACCGCTTCGACACTGACGATCGAGTGGTTGTCCGATGGACCGGGTTGGCAGGGAGGGACCGATGAATCCTGGGCCATCGACAATCTCCAGATCACCCTGTCGAAATCCGGAGCGACCATTCCCGACAATCTCGGCGTCGGGAGCTACGTCGCCACCCTTCAGCCTCAGGACATCGATCCCGCCAGGACGTTCGCTTATGCCCTCATCGCCGGCACGGGCGATGACGACAACAGCATCTTTTCCATCTCGGGCAACGAACTGCGAACCGCGCAGGCCTTGCCCCCGGGCAAATCGTCGTGTTCGATCCGGGTACGGGCCACCGATGATCTTGGAATCTCCATCGACAAGGTTCTTACGGTCGCCGTCACCATCACCAATCAATCCCCGTCCGACATCAGCCTCTCCTCGAACAGCATTGCCGAGAATGCGGCCTCGAATACCACTGTCGGCACCCTGAGCACCACCGATCCCAACGCGGGGGATACCTTCACCTACACCCTGGTAAGCGGCAGCGGCGACACCGACAACGCCGCCTTCAATATCAGCGGCTCCACCCTGCGGGCCACCAGTGCCTTCGATTTCGAATCCAAGTCGAGCTACTCGGTGCGCATCCGCTCCACCGATCAGGGAGGTCTTTTCACCGAGAAGGCCTTCACAATCGGCGTGACCGACGTGAACGAAATCCCCACCGATCTCGCGATCTCCGCCTCGGCCATTGCCGAAAACCAGGCGATCGGTACCGCCGTGGGGACGTTCACCTCGACCGATCCGGACACGGGCAACACCTTCACCTACACACTCGTCACCGGGACCGGCGACACCAACAACGCCAGCTTCACCATCGACGGTGGAACGCTGAAGACCGGCGCGAGCTTCGATTTCGAATCGAAGAGCAGCTACTCGATTCGCGTCCGCACCACCGACCAAGGGGGGTTGACGTATGAGAAGGTCTTCACGATTGCAGTGACCGATGTGAACGAGGCCCCCACGGCCCTCAGTCTCTCGGCCACCAGCATCGATGAGAACCGGGCGATCGGCACCGAAGTGGGGACGTTCAGCACCACCGACCCCGACACCGGCAACACCTTCACCTACTCGCTGGTCAGCGGTAGCGGCGATGCGGACAACGCAAGCTTCACCATCGACGGCAATACCCTGCAGACGGCCGTGAGTTTCGACTTCGAGACGAAGAGCAGCTACTCGATCCGTGTCCAGACGACCGACCAGGGGGGGTTGACGTACGAAAAGGTCTTTTCAATTGCAGTTGCCGACGTCAACGAAGCCCCCACCGGCCTCAGCCTTTCGGCGACCAATATCGCCGAAAATCAGGCGGTTGGCACCGCCGTGGGAACGTTCAGCTCGACCGATCCGGACACTGGTAACACCTTCACGTATACCCTGGTCACTGGCACCGGCGACACCGACAACGCCAGCTTCTCAATTGACGGCAACACACTGAAGACCGCTGCGAGTTTCAACTTCGAGGTGAAGAGCAGTTACTCGATTCGGGTGCGGACGACCGATCAGGGATCTCTGACGTTCGACAAGATCTTCACGATTTCGGTTCAGGATGTGAATGAGGCTCCGCTGACAATCGCGCTCTCTGCGACGGCAGTTGATGAAGACCTCCCTGTGGCGACCAGTGTCGGTACTTTCACGACCACGGATCCCGACGCCAACAACACATTCACCTACTCGCTGGTGAGCGGCACTGGCGACAACGACAACGCCAGCTTCACGATTTCAGAAAGTTCACTTCAAACGTCTGCCGTCTTTGATTTCGAGACCCGGACCAGCTATTCGATCCGGGTCCGCAGCACCGACCAGGGAGGACTGTCAGTCGACCGTCAATTCCGCATTGCGATCACCTCGAGCCGGGTCGTGATGGTCACACGTATTGCCATGGGGGGAACTTATGAAGACGGGCGATTCCTGGCGGGCATCGATGATACGCTGTTCTTCCACGCCGATGACGGTGTGCATGGCAAAGAGCTGTGGAAAAGCGACGGAACAACCGCCGGAACAGGACTCGTCAAGGATATCAACAGTGGTGCGGGTGACAGCTATCCGTTTTTCCTGACGAATGTCAGTGGTGCGTTGTATTTCTGGGCGTATGACGTTTCGAGCGGATTCGAATTGTGGAAGAGCGACGGAACATCCTCCGGTACTGTGCGGGTGGCCGACATTCGCAGCGGTACCGACGGCAGCGCTCCGCGGTATTTGACGAATGTGAATGGGACCCTCTTTTTTGTGGCCAAGACCAGCGATCAGGGATATCAACTGTGGAAAAGCGACGGGACTTCGTCCGGAACATTAATGGTCAGGCAAATGCCCAATAATGGCGGAATCTCGGCCCGTTATCTGACCAACGTCAATGGAACGCTGTTTTTTGCCTCGAATGATGGCACCACGGGTTATGAACTATGGAAGAGCGACGGCACTTCTGCTGGTACGGTGCTGGTCAAGGAGATTTCCAACGGCATCAAGAGCGGCTTTGGCAGCTCGATTACGAATGTCGATGGAGTCCTGTACTTCATGGCCGACGATGGTCTGACAGGCCAGGAACTGTGGCAGAGCGACGGCACATCAGCCGGTACCCGGTTGGTCAAGGACATCCGAAATGGCCTCAACGGGAGTTCTCCCCGGGATCTGACGAATGTCAACGGTACCCTGTTTTTCAGCGCGTATGACGACGCCAATGGACTTGAGTTGTGGAGGAGCGACGGCACTTCGGCGGGCACCATGCTCGTCAGGGATGTCAGCGTCGGGACTGGCTGGAGTTCTCCCGGTTATCTCATCAACGTGAATGGCACTCTGTACTTCTCGGCCGGGGACACGATCCACGGCAGAGAATTGTGGAAGAGTGATGGGACGTCAGCCGGAACGACATTGGTGAATGACATTAAGGCTGGTTCCGGTAGCAGCAGTCCCAGGAATCTCACAAATGTTGATGGTATGCTGTTCTTCCAAGCCAATGACGGCATCAACGGCAATGAGTTGTGGAAGAGCGACGGAACAGCGACAGGGACCGTCATTGTCAAAGATATCCGTAGCGGAGCGGGTGGCAGCGACATTCGTTTCGTCACGAATGTCAATGGCACATTGATCTTCAGCGCCAATGACGGTATCAACGGGGCCGCGGTTTGGGCGCTCCAGACAAACAGGGCTCCTACTGACATTGTGCTCACTTCGTCTGCCGTTGCTGAGAATGAAGTTGCAGGCACATCAATCGGGACTCTGAGCACCACCGACCCCGACACCGGCAACACCTTCACCTACTCGCTGGTCAGCGGTAGCGGCGATGCGGACAACGCCAGCTTCAGCATCGACGGCAATACCCTGAAGACCGCCGCGAGTTTCGACTTCGAAACGAAGAGCAGTTACTCGATCCGGGTCCGGACGACCGATCAGGGAGGGCTGACTTACGAAAAAGTCTTCACGATCAGTGTGACGGACTTGAACGAGGCTCCGACCAATCTGGCCTTGTCGTCGACCAAACTGCCCGCCAGCCAGACGGTGGGGGCTGTCGTTGGGACGTTCAGTTCCACCGATCCCGATGCCGGCAACACCTTCACCTACACACTGGTCACCGGCACCGGCGATACCGACAACGCCAGCTTCTCCATCACGGACGACAGACTCAAGACCGGATTTGCTGTCCCCACACAGAGCAGTTACTCCATCCGGGTGCGGACGACTGATCAGGGTGGCCTCTCCTATGAGAGGGTCTTCACGATCGACGCCGCTACCGCCGATCTGTCGCTGACGACGACCAACGGCACGACCACCGTCGTTCCCGGCACGTCAACCACCTACACGGTCACGGTCGCCAACAGCGGCCCCAGTTCGGTCACTGGGGCGATCGTCACTGACGTGCTGCCGAACGGTACTACGTTTGTCAGCGGCTCTTCGGGTGTCTCCTACAACTCGGCCACGAAGACCGTCAGCTATGTGACCGGAACGATTGGTTCCTCGGGGACCGAGTCGTTCACCCTCACCCTCGCCGTCGATGCTGGGCTGGTGGGTTCACTCACCAACGTCGCCACCGTGGCCATTCCGGCCGGAATGACCGACTCGAATTCGGCCAACAACACCGGCAAGGATGTCGATACTCTGACCGCCCGGGTGGATCTCTCGGTCTCCAAGACCAACGGGGCGACGTATGTGATTCCCGGTACGTCGACCACCTATACGATCACGGTCACCAACAGCGGCCCCAGCTCCGTTACCGGAGCGATCGTCACCGACGTGCTGCCGACCGGGTTGAGCTTTGTCAGTGGTTCCAGCGGTGTGACGTATGAGGCCGCGACCAGGACGGTCCGTTATCTGACCGGGACGATTGGCTCTTCGGGGACGGAATCGTTCACGGTGACTGTGGCGATCGACCCCTCCCTCACGGGAACGCTCCACAACTCCGCCACGGTCAGCCTGCCGACCCCGACCATGGGACAGATCACCACCTGGGGCTGGAACAATTACGGCCAGGTCAGCCAGACCCCGGCCGGTACTGACTTCGTCGCGGTGGTGGGGGGCGTGAATCACCTGTATGCCTTGCGGGCGGATGGCTCGATTGCCGCCTGGGGCTCGAACGACAACGGGAAGGTGAGCAACACTCCCACCGGAACCGGCTTCACCGCCATTGCCGCCGCCGACGAGGCGGGCTATGCGATTCGCTCCAATGGCTCGATCGCCGTCTGGGGGGGCAACAACACCGGACAGCAAAATGTCCCCTCTGGAACCGGGTTTGTGGCGGTCGATTCCAGCTATGGCCACGGCTATGCCCTGCGGTCCGACGGGTCGATCGCCGGCTGGGGGAACAATGGCTGGGGCCAGGCGACCAACACGCCGGCCGGCACAGGCTATCGCCAGGTCGCTGCCGGCGGCGATTACGGCGTCGCCCTGAAGGCCGACGGCTCGATTGTCGTCTGGGGGGATGACACCTGGGGCCAGCGGAGCCAGGCGCCGACAGGGACCGGGTTCACCGCGATTGCCGCGGGGTGGCGGTACATCATGGCCTTGCGGGCGGATGGCTCGATCGCCGCCTGGGGGGGTGACTTTGGCGGGACCGTCAGCAAGGCTCCCACCGGGACTGGATTCAAAGCGATTGCGGCGGGGGAACGGTCGGGCATTGCCATGCGCAATGACGGTTCAATCGTGGCCTGGGGTGACGATGGTGCCGCCTACGGGGGACCCTCGGGAACCGGATTCATCGCGATCTCGACGGGTGCCTTCAACGGCGTGGCCATCAAGCCCGATCCCAATGCGCTCATCGATACCGACACGTCCAATAACACGGGAAGTGATGACGACGTCATCCAACTGGCACCCACCGACCTCACCCTGTCTTCGCAGAAGGTAGGGCAGCAATTGCCGGTGGGAACGGTCGTGGGAACCTTCTCGACCACCGATCCCAACGCCGATGACACCTTCACGTACAGTCTGGTCACCGGGACCGGCAGCAACGACAACGCCAGTTTTACGATTGCTGGCGACACACTGAAGACCGCTGCCGTCTTCGATTTCGCCACCAAGAGCAGTTACACAATCCGGGTGCGTACGACCGATGCAGCCGGATTGTATTTCGAGAAGGCCTTTACGATCTCCGTTCAAGGAATTCTCGAAGTGGAGGCCGGGGCGAACCGGAATGCCGTCGAGGGGGATCTCGTGACGCTGGCGACGGCCACCTACACCGGCCCGCTCCCCGACAGCAACCTGACTCTCACCATCAACTGGGGCGATGGCTCCAGCGAAGAGGGTGTGTTGGTTCCCACGGCGGGCACCAACGGCGGCACGATCGCCAACACCCACCGCTATGCCGACAACGGGAGTTACACGGTCACCCTGACGCTGACCGATGGGTCGACGACGGTCTCCGACAGCTTCGTGACGACGGTTTCCAACGCCACTCCCGCGGTCGGCACGATCGCCGGCCTCGCGGCCGCCGTGCGGGGCCAATCGGTCACCTAAAGCCTGCCGTTCTCCGATGCCGGTACCGCCGACACCCACACCGACTCGATCGACTGGGGCGCTGGCACGTCGTCGACGGGTGTGATCAGCGAATCGGCGGGGGTGGGGACGGTCACAGGGTCGCACGTCTACACGGCGTCGGGAACCTACACGATCACCTTCACCGTGACCGACGACGACGGCGCCGCGACCAGCAAAACCAAGAGCGTCTCGATCGTCGCAGCCAACCTGCAGACGAGCGAACTCGATCCGACCAAGACCGATCTGTTCGTGGGCGGCACCACCGGCAACGACACGATCGCCCTCGCTCTCTCAGGTTCGAACACGACCGTCACGATCAATGCGGTCTCGGCGGGGTCGTTCGCTCCGACGGGCCGCATCGTCGTCTTCGGTCAGGCGGGGAATGACGGTGTGACCATCAACAGCACCATCACCCGCAACGCATGGCTCTACGGCGACGACGGCAACGACACGTTGACCGGCGGCGGCGGGAACGACGTGATCACCGGTGGGGCGGGAACCGACTCGCAAGTCGGCGGGGCCGGGAATGACGCGTACCTGTTTGATGCCGACGTCGCGCTGGGGATCGATACCGTCAACGACAGTGTCGGGATCGATACGCTCGACTTTTCGGCCACGACGGGACAGGCGATTGCCTTGAATCTCGGGTTGATCACCGCCCAGGTCGTCAATGCGAACCTGACCCTCACGCTCACCTCCGCTTCGGCCATCGAAAACGTGACCGGCGGCAGCCTGGCCGATACGCTGACGGGGAATACCCTGGCCAATGTGCTGATCGGCGGACTGGGCAATGACACCCTGACGGGTGCGGCGGGGAACGACGTCTACCAGTTCGACCTCGACGACAACCTCGGAGCCGACACGCTCAATGAGGCGGGGGGCGGCATCGACACGCTCGACTTCTCACCGACGACCGGCATCGGCGCCACGGTCGATCTGTCGCTGGCCACGGTGCAGACCGTCGCCGCCGGACGTCTCACACTCGTTCTCGGCTCGGCCACGACGTTCGAGAACATCATCGGCGGAGCGGCGAATGACTCGCTCACCGGCAACACCTTGGTCAACGTGCTGACGGGGGGAGCGGGAGATGACACCCTCTCCGGCAGCACCGGCAGCGACAGCTACTTGTTCGACGCCGACGCGCCACTGGGAACCGATACCCTGGTCGAAACGGGCACCGGTGGAACCGATCTGATCGACTTCACCGGGACCTCGGCCAGTGTCACGCTCGATCTCTCACTGGCAACCACGCAGGCGGTCAATACGAACCTGTCGCTCAAGCTGCAGGATGGTGCGGTCTTCGAAAACGCCACGGGTGGTGATGGTGCGGACACCCTGCTGGGGAACAGCCTGATCAATACGCTGACGGGCGGAATCGGCAATGACAGTCTCAATGGAGCCGCCAACAACGACAGCCTGATCGGCGGCGTGGGAGACGACACCCTCGTCGGTGGGGTGGGCAACGACAGCTATGTCTACAACGCCGGGACTGCCTTGGGGAGCGACACCCTGGTCGAACTGGCGGGGGAAGGGATCGATCTGATCACCTTTGCGACGACCACCACCAAGGCAGTCACCCTCAACCTCGGCCTGACCACGGCGCAGACCGCGGTCACCGGGAATCTGAATGTCACCCTGAACGCTGCCGATACGTTCGAAAACGTCACCGGTGGTTCGCTGGCGGACACGCTGACCGGGAATTCCCTCGGCAACGTACTGATTGGCGGGCCCGGCAACGACACCCTGGCGGGAGCTGCGGGGGACGATGTCTACAGCTACACCACGAGTGCCGCCCTCGGAACCGATACGCTGGTGGAAGTGGCGGGTGAAGGAGCGGACACGCTCGACTTCTCGCTGACCACCACGTTGGCGGTCGCCGTGAATCTGGGCCTGGCGACCACGCAGGTTGTGAACCCCAACCTGAGCCTGGCGTTGAATGCCGTCGACACGTTCGAGAACGTCACCGGCGGTTCACTCAACGACACGCTCACCGGCAACGCCCTCGGCAATCGGCTGGTGGGGAACGCCGGGCTCGACACCCTGGTCGGTGGGGCCGGGAATGACACCCTCGACGGCGGTCTGGGGAACGACAGCCTGCAGGGGGGAGCCGACAACGACACCTACCTGCTCGATGCCGA